>JAHCBC010000003.1:344886-689773 GCA_019634595.1 Akkermansiaceae bacterium | reverse complement strand
GGCTGGAGGCCCTGCTGGAGCAGATCGCCGCGCTCAAAAAGGAACGCCCTCCGCTGGACGGGAAAATCCGTGAACTGACGGCGGAACTGGAGGACCGCAAGCTCGACCCGAATGCGAAGCCGCCACCGGTGGTCGTCCAGCCCCGGGGGGCAGGCACGGACGCCGCGACGAAACTGTTTTTCATCGAATGCGAAGGAAATGGGATCGTGGTGAGGCATCCGGACGGCAGGAAGATCCCCGTATCGACCGCAGCCATTCCGACGGAACCGGCGTTGATCGATTTCTACAACCGGGCGAGGGAGGAGAAGGATTCGATGGTCCTGTTCCTCATCCGGACGGATGGGAATGCAACTTTCCAGCGGGCCGCGGGCATGGCGGAGCACCAGTTCCGCCTGAACATCGGCAAGCTGCCGGTACCGAACAAAGGGGAGATCGACCTCTCGCGATTCACACAGTGACAAGGATTCCATGAATTTCAGGAGAAGACGCCGCAGGAAGAAAGGGGAGAGCGAGAGCAATCTCGACGCGCTGCTCGACGTTTTGACGAACGTCGTCGTCGTGCTCATCGTCGTGTTGCTGCTGCTGCAGATCGACGTTGAGAAATCCGTGCAGCGGATTTTCGACAACCTGATGCCGGCGACGCCGGAGCAGGTCGAGTTCGCGAAGCACCGGCTCAATGATCTGGATGAACAGATTACGAAGCAGCAGGAACTGCTGGACGCACCAGCCCCCACGGATGACCAACTGGAGCAGATGAAGGCGGACCTGGCGTTTCTGGAAAAGAGCCTGGCTGACAACAAGGCGAAGCTCATCGCCCTGGATGAGCTGAAAAAGCTGGCTGAGAAGACCGAAAAAGAGGCCGAAGCGGAAAAGAAGCTCACCGACGAGCGGCTGGCGAAGATCCGTGAACTGGAGGCGCTGCTGGACCAGACCCCGCGCCCGCAGCCGCAGGCGGCCAGTGTGGTCAGCATCCCCGAGTCGAAACCGATCCCGAACAACGCGAATTTGTACTACTGCTTCATCACGGGGGATCAGGCGCACCTGATCGATGTGATCGACGCCCAGAAGCGGGTGATGGAGGTCTTTGACCGCCAGAAGCGGGAATTCGAGGTTGAACGCATCCGCGAGAGGGGGGAAAGGACGCGGTATGTCTATCAGCAGGAGGAAGTCGTCCGGTTTTTCGAGACGCAGGAAATCAAGGTCCGCAACCAGACGGTCACGGTGCCCTACAACAAACCGTGGACGAGGCTGAATGTCAGGGTCTCATTCGACCCCGCGCGTGGAGACGCGTCCGCGGCCGACATGGACCAGCCGAACGGAAGGTTCCACAGGATGATGGAACTGGTGAAGTCCCGTCCGCGGGCCGTGCTGATTTTCAAAGTGAAACCGGACGGGTTCGCGACCTATCTGAAGGCGCGGCAGATCGCGGATGGGATGGACATCCCCTGCGGTTGGGAAGTGGACGGCAACAACCACGTCAGCGCGCCGCTGGACATCGAGGTCAACCGCCTGGAACAACCTCCCCCCCCGCCGGCGACACCGTTGCCGCCCGTGCCGGGGAGGAAGCTGGATTGATGGATCAGAACGTGTAGTTCAGCTTCAGGTAGGCGGAGCGGTAGGTTTCCTCGTAGGTGCGGGAGACCGAGGTCTTCGCCCCTGCGGCGTTGTAACCGTCGAGCGTCAGCTTCTCGGTGGAGCCGAGCAGGTTGAGGAACGACAGGCTCATCGAGAGATTTTCCGAGAGCTGGGTGCGCGCGGAGAGGTCGAGGCGGACCATGTCTCCGAGGCGGGTGCCCTGGCTGGTGCCGTTCGATGCCTTGATGCGCTGGTCGTAGCCGCTGACCCAGTTCGCGCTGACGCCGAAGGTCGTCCGGATGGCTTCGACATAGTAGTCGAGGCCGATGTTGGCCACCGCGTCGTGCTGGTCCGCGAAGCGCCTGGTGCCGCCGTTGGGGTCGTCCAGCTTGGTGTGGACCCAGGTGGCGTTGCCCCAGAGCGTCAGTTGCGGCAGGCTGATGACCTCCAGCGGGACACGACCCTCGAGTTCGACCCCGAAAAGTTCACCGTCACCGACATTGCGGGGGCGGGAGACATAGGTGGCTCCTTCGAGTTCCGACAGCGCCTCGATCTTGTCCTCGAACTTCCGTGCGAAGAGGTTGAGGGAGACGATGCCCTTGCGCTCCATGAAGTAGTGGTCAACTCCGGTATCCAGACCCCAGATCGATTCGGGGGTTTGGTCCGGATTTCCCGCGAGGAACGGGTTGGCGATGGTCCCGGTGCCATCGGAGATGGTGGGGGTCAGCTCCCGGAGGTCCGGGCGGCGGAGCGTGCGGGCGATGCCGGCGCGGAAGTCGGTGTTCTCCTGCAGGCGCTGGACGACGTGGAGCGAGGGCAGCAGGAAGGTTTCGGAGACCGAGGTTCCAACACCGTTGAAGTCGCGGGTGCGGGTGTCGGAGTTCTCGAGGCGCAGGCCGCCGGTCAGGCGGGTGCCTTCCGCGAGCTGCCAGGAATCCTGGACATAGACATTCCAGCGGTCTTCGCGGACATCAAATCTCCGGTTGGGGGTGAAGACGGGCGCGCCGCCGACGGTGAAATCGGAATTGTCCTCATCGCGGGTCGAACGGCTGAAATCAAAGCCGAACGCGACCTCATGGGCGTTGAATTTCCCTTCGTATTTGAAGGCGGGGTTGGTCCTTTCCAGCTCGACGTCCTCAGTGCGGAGGCGGCGCTGGGTCAGAGTCCCGGCAGCGTTGAAGCGGGAGGCGGCGCGGGTCGTGTCCTCGCGTGCCCATTGCTGGTCGATGCTGAGGGTGAAGACACCGGCATCCTCCATGTCGCGCACCCAGCCACCGTAGAGGCCGAAGTTTTCGCGGACACGGTTCCGGAATTCATCATCGGTGCGGTCGGTGCCGAGGTGGCTGGCGATCAGGCGGCCCTTGACGTCGTCGCGGTCTTCCTCGGTGTAGAGGTAGGACGGCTCGAAGCGGAGGGTATCCTGTGGCGAGAGCGCGAGTTCGAGCGAGGGAAGCAGGTTGATCTGGTTGTACTCCCGTTCGTTGATGCCCAGTTCGCCGCCGTTCGGGACACCGGCCCCGGTATAGACGTAGGTGTCCTTGCTTTCGTTGCGGCGTTGGCGCTGGAGGCCGCCCGCGAACGAGTATTTCAGGACTCCGAATTGACCCGCCTGGAAGAAGGTGGCATCGCCGATCCAGCCGTTTTCCTCAAGATAGCCTCCACCCACACCGACGTCGGTGCGCGGCGTGAAATTGGTGTTCTTCAGGATGATGTTCACGGTGCCTGCCGCACCCTGGCCGTCGAGCGAGGCCAGCGGGGCGCGGATGATCTCCACCCGCTCCACCAGCGAACTCGGGATGCGGTCCACCTGCACGGAGCGGCGGGAGTTGCCATCGATCATCGGGCGGCCATTGATGAGGACCTGGGTATATTGGTCACCGATGGCGCGGAGCTGGATCTCACGCGCGCGGTTGGCTCCGCCGAAAGTCACACCCGGAACCCGGCGCAGCGCGTCGCCCAGCGGCTGGTCGCCGAACTGGTTGAGCTGTTCCGAGTCGATGACGGTCACCGCGTTCGGCGCTTCACGCTTTGCGGTGATGGCTTGCTCCGCGGCGGTGCCCACCCGGTCGCCCACGACCTCAAGGGGTTCGAGCGTGTCAGCCGGCTTGGGCGTCTGGGCATTGGCCGTATTGATGAACGGCAGAAGGCCCAGCAGCGCAAACTGCCGGGAGGGGGGGAGGAGGAAAGGTCTGCGGAGTTTCATAATGGTACGGCCCCACGCGGGGCCGCACCATTGAGGCTCAGCAAGCTGACGAATTGTCAATTTTAATTGAGACTCAGTCCCAATAAGAATTACAATTTGCCGCTAATTTTCCAACCGTCCGCTCATCCCGCCGCCGGGTAGTCCGTATAGCCTTTCGGGCCGCTCCCATAGAAGGTCGCCGGATTCGGTGGGTTGAGAGGAGAACCGGTGGTGAATCGTGCCACCAGGTCCGGATTGGCGATGGCCGGAACACCGAACGCCACTGCATCTGCCGTCCCGGACGAGATGATGGCATCTGCGGACTCACGGGTGAATTTTTCGTTCGCGATGTAGGGACCTCCGAAGGCGGCTTTCATGGCCGGGCTGATGCTGTCAGCTCCCTCCGCCTCCCGGGTGCAGATGAAGGCGATGCCGCGCTTGCCGAGTTCCGATGCGATATGGGTGAAGGTACCAAGAAGATCGGAATCCCCCATGTCGTGGGCGTCCGCCCGCGGGGCAAGGTGCATGCCGACGCGCTCAGCCCCCCATACGGAAACCACGGCGTCCGTCACCTCCAGCATGAGCCGCGCGCGGTTTTCAATGGGGCCGCCATAGCTGTCGGTCCGCTTGTTGGTGGAGTCCTGGAGGAATTGGTCGAGCAGGTAGCCATTGGCTCCATGAATTTCAACGCCGTCGAATCCTGCGAGCTTCGCGTTCTCCGCCCCCTTGCGGTAGGCTTCGATGATCCCCGGGATTTCCTCCAACTCCAGTGCCCGCGGAGTGACGAAGGCTTTCTCCGGGCGCACCAGGCTGACATGGCCGGCGGGCTGGATGGCGCTGGGAGCGACGGGGAGGTCGCCGTTGAGGTAGATGGGATCCGACATCCGGCCCACGTGCCAGAGCTGGAGGATGATCCTGCCGCCCGCCGCATGCACGGAGTCCGTCACTTTCTTCCAACCGGAGACCTGTTCCTGGGACCAGATGCCGGGGGTGTCCGGATAGCCGACGCCTTGGGCGGTCACCGAGGTGGCCTCCGTGATGATGAGGCCGAATCCGGCGCGCTGGGTGTAGTATTCCACCATCAGGTCATTCGGCACCCGGCCCGCACTGGCACGGCAGCGGGTGAGGGGAGCCATGATCACGCGGTTCGGAAGTTCCCACGCGCCGATTTTGATAGGAGTCAGAAGGTCAGGCATATTTTGTTCGATATGTGTCGAACAATAGCAAAGCTGGCCAGATCGTCAAAAAGAAAACTTCGATGATTGTCGAACTTGATGGACGATGTATATTCCGGGCGAGCATGAAAGTCTATGAACATCCGGATCTTGCCTCCATCAGCCTCCCGGTGGTGATGCAGGCGCTTTCGGATCCATGCCGTCTTTCCATCGTGAGGGAACTGCTTGATCAGGGCCGCCCGATGGCCTGCAACGAAGTTCCGCTGGAGATCTCCAAAGCGACCCGCTCGCACCATTTCGAGGTCCTGCGCAATGCGGGCCTGATCCGCACGGAAGTGGAGGGGACGAAATGCATGACCTCGTTGCGGAAAGGGGAGGTGGACGGGCGTTTTCCCGGGCTGTTGGACTTGGTGTCCACTTCGGAGATTGCCTCCGGATGCTGATACGGACGATTCCCGGAGTGCCGGGGATGTTGTCTTTTCAAGGAATTGTGGCGATTTTCTCAAATTTTTTGGTTGGGGCGGAAAATTTCTGAAAAAGTTCCAAATTAGGGCTTGCAGGGTCGTCCGCGGTACCTATCTTCGCCGCCCCCACGCGGCCTGCTGACGTCCTGACGAAGCTTGCCTCCACATAGGGTACATTATCGGGTGCAGCTCCGGAAAAAAGCTACTTCAAGGTCGCCTTGTCGTTGCTCCGGATTGTCCTCCGAAAGGAAAATCTGAAACCACCGCAAGGAAATCATGCCGACCATCAACCAGCTCGTTCGCAAGGGACGCCTCACTCCGGCCGAGAAGTCGAAGTCCCCCGCTCTCGTGAACTGTCCACAGCGCCGGGGCGTTTGCCTCCAGGTTATGACCCGGACGCCCAAGAAGCCGAACTCCGCGCTTCGTAAGGTCGCCAAGGTTCGCCTCACCAATGGCTTCGAAGTCATCGCCTACATCGGCGGTGAAGGCCACAACCTCCAGGAGCACTCCATCGTTCTGGTCCGTGGTGGCCGGGTGAAGGACCTTCCGGGTGTCCGCTACCACATCGTCCGTGGCTCCCTCGACACCCTCGGTGTCGATAAGCGCCGCCAGAGCCGCTCCAAGTACGGTGCGAAGCGTCCGAAGCCGGGCCAAGCAGCCGCTCCAGCCAAGAAGCGCTAATTTTTTCGTCCCCAACCTTACCTTTTTACTGCCATGCCACGCCGCAAGCGCATCTTCACCAAGCCCGACCGCAGCGACGCCCGCTACGCCAGCCCGCTCGTTGGTCACCTCATCAGCAAAATCATGCGCGACGGGAAGCGTTCCCTCGCACAACGCATCGTTTATGCTGCGATCGACCGTGCGAACGAAGGCATCGACACCGTCGATCCTCTGGAAGTCATCACCCGTGCCGTCGAGAACGCCAAGCCACGCGTTGAGGTCAAGTCCCGCCGTGTCGGTGGTGCGACCTACCAGGTGCCGCTTGAGGTCGCCGCTGACCGTTCCGAGTCCCTCGCCATGCGCTGGCTCGTCCAATACGCCCGCAACCGCAAAGGCACGCCGATGCACGTTGCTCTGGCGAACGAGATCAAGGACGCCGCGAACAACCAGGGCTCCGCAGTCCGCAAGCGTGACGACGTCCACAAGATGGCACAGGCCAACCGCGCCTTCGCCCACTTCCGCTTCTGATCTGACTGATACGCGCTCCAGCGAAATCCCGTCGTGAACCCCAACAGTCCAAACCGCCAATACGTGCTCGAGCGCACCCGGAATATCGGGATCGCCGCGCACATTGACGCGGGCAAGACGACCCTCACCGAGCGGATCCTGTTCTACACGGGCATGATCCACAAGCTGGGTGAGGTGCACGATGGTGCGGCCACGACCGACTGGATGGAGCAGGAGCGCGAGCGCGGCATCACCATCACCTCCGCAGCCGTCACCACCGAGTGGTGGCAGCATGAGGAGGCCGGTGTGACCAAGCTTTTCCCGGGACTGAAACACCGGGTGAACATCATCGACACCCCCGGCCACGTGGATTTCACCGCCGAGGTGGAACGCTCCCTCCGGGTGCTCGATGGCGCGATCGTCGTTTTCGACGCCGTCGCCGGTGTCCAGCCCCAGACCGAAACCGTCTGGCGCCAGGCCACCAAATACAACGTCCCGCGCCTTGTGTTCGTCAACAAGATGGACCGCGTGGGGGCTGACTTCGACAACGTCGTCAAGGAAGTCCGCGAGAAACTGGGGGCCAATGCCGTCCGCATCCTGATCCCGATCGGTTCCGAAGAGAACCTCAAGGGCCAGATCGACGTGGTGAACCAGAAGGCGGTCTACTTCTCCGACGACGACAAGTTCGGTTCAACTTACACCGTCAAAGACCTGGAAGGCGACCAGATCGAACTCTGTAAAGAGGCCTACGATGAACTCCTCAACGCCGTCGCCGATGTCGATGACTCCGTCGGTGAAAAATTCCTGAGCGAGGAAGCCATTTCGCTCGAAGATCTCAAGAACGGCATCCGTCGTGCCACCATCGCCAACAAGCTTGTTCCCGTTGCCGGTGGCTCCGCCTTCAAGAACAAAGGCGTCCAATACCTTCTCGACGCCGTTGTCGACTACCTCCCGAGTCCGCTGGACATCCCTGCCGCGATCGGCATGGACCCGGACAACGAGGAGCACAAGATCGAGGTCATCACCTCCGACAACGAAAAGTTCGTCTCCCTCGCCTTCAAGCTGTGGGCTGACAAGTTCGTCGGAAAGCTGGTTTTCTTCCGCGTCTATTCCGGCGTCGTCAAAAAAGGCGACACGATCTATAACCCCCGCACCCGCCGGTCCGAGCGCGTCGGCCGCCTGATCCAGATCCAGGCCAGCGAGCACCAGGACATCGAGGCCTGTTACTCCGGTGACATCGCCGCCATGGTGGGCATCAAGAACGTCACCACCGGTGACACGCTCGCCGCCGAGAAACACGATGTGGTTCTCGAGCCCCCCACTTTCCCGGAGCCGGTCATCTCGATGGCCGTCGAGCCAAAAACCAAGGCCGACCAGGAGAAACTCGCTCTCGCACTCGGCCGCCTCTCCGAGGAAGACCCGACCTTCATGGTGAAAACCGATGAGGAAACCGGGCAGACCATCATCTCCGGCATGGGTGAACTCCACCTGGAGATCATCGTTGACCGCCTCCGCCGCGAATTCAAGGTCGAGGCGAATACCGGCGCCCCGCAGATCGCCTACCGCGAAACCATCACCGCTCCCGCCGGTGGCGAAGGAAAGCTGGTCAAGCAATCCGGCGGCCGCGGCCAATACGGCCACGTCATCCTTTCCGTCGCCCCGAATGAAAAGGGCAAGGGCCTCACGATCGACAACAAGGTCGTCGGCGGCACCATCCCGAAGGAATACATCGGCGCGGTGATCAAGGGAGTCAACGAGTCGATGACCAACGGTGTCGTCGCCGGTTACCCGGTCATCGACGTGCACGTGGAGATCCTCGACGGATCCTACCACGACGTTGATTCCAACGAAAACGCTTTCACCATGGCGGCCATCTTCGCCATGAAGGACGCCTTCAAGAAGGCGAAACCGATCCTCCTCGAGCCGGTCATGGCCGTGGAAGTCTCCACTCCGGACGACTACCAGGGCGATGTCATGGGCGACCTCAGCCGCCGCCGGGGACAGATCCAGAACACGGAGTCGAAGGGCAAGCTGTCCATCGTCCACGCGAACGTCCCCCTCAAGGAGATGTTCGGCTACTCCACCGCCGTCCGCACCCTTTCTTCGGGGCGTGCTTCCTATGCGATGACCCCATCGCACTTCGAGCAGGTCCCGAACAATATCGTCGAAGAGATCGCCAGCGACCGCATGGGTTGAACCGATCACTCGCTCTAAAAACGAATCGTTAGAACACGCACCAACATCTCCACCATGGAAAATCAGAAGATCCGCATCCGCCTCCGCGCTTATGACCACCGCGCCATCGACCGCTCCGCCGCGGAGATCGTGGAGACCGCCAAGCGCACCGGCGCCCGTGTCGCCGGCCCCATCCCGCTGCCGACCCGCATCGAGAAGTTCTCCGTCAACCGTTCCGTCCACGTGAACAAGAAGTCCGCCGAACAGTTCGAGATCCGCACCCACAAGCGTCTCCTCGATATCGTCGATCCGACCGCCCGCACCGTTGATGAGCTGAAGAAGCTCAACCTGCCAGCCGGTGTCGACATCACCATCCGCATCTGACCCGTCCGTTATCCAGTCCGTCTCACTGATAACATCCAACTTCCAACTTTCCCATTTCAATGTCACTCGGCCTTCTTGGTAAAAAACTCGGTATGACCCGCCTGTTCGATTCGAGCACGCAGGCCATGATCCCCGTCACCGTCATCGACGTCGCCGGCAACACCCTCCTCCAGTCCAAAACCGTCGAGTCCGATGGTTACACCGCCGTCCAGGTCGGCTTCGACGACCAGAAGGAGCAGCGTGTTTCCAAGCCGGATCTCGGCCGCTTCAAGAAAGCCGGTTCCGCACCGAAGCGCTTCGTCCAGGAGTTCCGTTTCGAAAGCGGCGCTGAGCTGCCGGCCGAACTTCCGGGTCTCGACACCTTCAGCGAAGGCCAGTGGGTCGACGTCATCGGCACCACCAAGGGCCGTGGTTTCCAGGGCGCGGTGCGCCGCCACGGATTCGGTGGTCTCCGCATGACCCACGGCTCCATGATGCACCGCCGGACCGGCGCCATCGGTTGCCGCTCCACTCCGGGCCGCGTCTGGAAAAACCAGAAGATGCCCGGCCACATGGGCAACGTGCCACGCACGGTGCAGAACCTCAAAGTCGTCGCCGTCCGCAAGGAAGATGGCGTCATCCTCGTCTCCGGAGCTGTTCCGGGCGCGAAGGGCGGCTACCTCACCATCCGCCCCGCCAAGAAGAAGTCCGCTTGATCCGGACATTCCCCTGTAATTCTCACCAGCCTTTCAAGTCATGTCAGCCAAGACCTTTACCGAAGCAGACGCCCAGGCCGCCAATGTGGTCCTCGTCGGAGCAGAGCGCGGACGCCAGGCCGTCCACGATCTCGTGACCGCCTATCGTGCCAACCGCCGCACCGGCTCCGCCAACACCAAGACCCGTGGCGAAGTTTCCGGCAACAACAAGAAAATCTACAAGCAGAAGGGCACCGGTAACGCCCGTCACGGTGACAAGCGCGCTCCGATCTTCGTCGGTGGTGGCGTTGTCTTCGGCCCACGCCCGCGTGATTACTCGAAGGACGTGCCGAAGTCGGTCCGCAAGCTGGCTCTCCGCCGCGTGCTGGGTGACGCTGTCCGCGCCGGCAAGGTTTCCACCGTCGAAAGCTTCAGCATCGGCGGCAAGACCAAGGACTTCGTGGCCGCCGTCGAGGCGATCACCCCGGCCGAGAAGGTGCTCATCGTCGGCAACTTCGACGACCAGACCTTCCTCGCCGCCCGCAACGTCGGCTGGACCCAGCTCGTGAGCGCTTCCGACCTCAACGTCGAGCAGCTCCTCCTCGCCCGCAGCATCATCCTCGTGGGTGACGCTGTCAGCACCCTCGCATTCCGCACCGCCTGAACCCCGGACCAGAAACCGAGACCATGAAAGACATTTACCAGGTTATTAAAAACGTCCGCCTCAGCGAGAAGGCCACCATGCTGCAGGAGTCCAACAACGAGATCACCCTCGAAGTGGACCGCAGCGCGAACAAGGTGGAGATCAAGCAAGCGGTGAAGGAACTGCTCGGCAAGACCGCCGTGTCCGTCCGCACCGCCAACTACGACGGCAAGGAGCGCCGCAAGCGCCGCGCCGACGCAGGTCGCACCAGCAGCTGGAAAAAAGCCATCGTCCGCCTCAAGGAAGGCGAATCCCTCGATCTCATCTGATCCGGGTTAGTTCTAACCGCAACACTCAACCGTTCAGCGAGTCATGCCACTCAAGACTTTCAAGCCAAACACCCCGCCGGAGCGTTACAAGCAGCTTCCTTCGTTCGATGAGATCACGAAGAAGACCCCGGAGAAAAGCCTCCTGACGCCCCTCAAGCGCAGCGGCGGCCGCAACAACACCGGTCGTATCACCACCCGCCACATCGGTGGTGGCCACAAGCGCCACTACCGGATCGTCGATTTCCGCCGCAGCAAGCGTGACATCGAGGCAACCGTCGTCGGCATCGAATACGATCCGAACCGCACCTGCCGCATCGCCCTCATCCAATACACGGATGGACAGAAGTCCTACATCCTGGCCCCGATCGGCCTGGAAGTCGGTGGCAAGGTGAGCGCCGGTGAGAACGCCGCTCCGAAGGCAGGCAACGCGCTTCCGCTCCGTTCCATCCCGCTGGGAACCTCCATCCACAACATCGAGCTGACCCCGGGCACCGGTGGCAAGCTGGTGCGTGCCGCCGGCCAGTTCGCCGTCCTCTCCAACCGTGACGACGAGTGGGCGCTGGTGAAACTTCCCTCCGGCGAGATCCGCCGCTTCCACCTCGATGTGTTCGCAACCGTCGGCCAGGTCGGCAACCGCGACCACATGAACGAGGTTTCCGGCAAAGCGGGCCGCACCCGCTGGCAGGGTGTCCGTCCGACCGTCCGCGGTATGACCATGAACCCTGTTGACCACCCGAACGGTGGTGGTGAAGGCCGCTCGAAGTCCGGTGGTGGTCGCCAGCACCTTCTGTCCCCATGGGGCCACGCCAAGGGCGAAAAGACCCGCAAGCCGAAGAAGGGCACCAGCGTGTTCATCGTCGAGTCCCGCCACAAGAAGAAGTAACCGACCGCTTCTCAAACTCCCAACCAAAGCACGTTTCCCATGCCACGCTCACTCAAGAAAGGCCCGTTCGTCGACCAGAAGCTTCTCGCGAAGATCGACGCCGTCGCCGAAGCCGGATCCGACCGCAAGCCCATCAAGACCTGGAGCCGCAAGTCGATGATCACCCCGGACTTCGTCAGCCACAACTTCGCCGTCCACAACGGCAAGACCTTCGTCCCGGTGTATGTCACCGAGAACATGGTCGGCCACAAGCTCGGCGAATTCGCTCCTACCCGCATCTTCCGCCAGCACGGCGGTATCGGTAAGAAGTAATCCGTTTTCCTGCCAGAATCCTCCACGACCATGTTCGCCGTCCGCCAACTTCCTGCTCTTGCCGCCGCCCTCGGGCTGCTGGCCGGGACGGGTGTTGCCCGGGCCCAGCGGCAGGCCACCGTGGAGGAGCTTCAGGAAACCATCCTCGACCTGCGGCAGCAGAACCAGTCGCTCCAGCGCGCCCTCGCCGAGTCCAACAAAGGCGAGAAGCAGGCATCAGAGCAACTCGCGCAGGTCCGCGAACGTCTGGAGGCCCTCGGCAAAAACCTTCTCGACGGCGGAAATGACCGCCTCGTCCAGGCCGCCGCGGATCTCCAGATCGCCAACGAACGCACCACCCGGCTCGAAAGCGCCGTGATGCATCTCGTCTCCACCATCGGCGACTACCGCAGCAAGGCGGTCGTCTCCGACCCGGACGCACTGCTTCGTCTGGAAACTTCACTAAGAGAGCTTGACGACGTCCTCGGACTACGCCAGAAGCCCCGCCCCGATGTCCGCACCGGGACCCTTCAGGAAGCCCGCGTTGTCAGCCTCGACCAGGAAAGTGGCATGCTCGTTCTCAACCTGGGGGAGACCCAGGGTGCGAAGATCGGCATGACTTTCCGCCTCAGCCGGGGACAGCAGCCCTACGGCCAGGCCATCATCGCTGACGTCCGCAAGGGCGTCTGCGGCGCGTTCGTCGAAAGACTGGACACTCCCAACGAAACTCCCCGCCCCGGCGACCTCGCCATTCTCGAACTACAAGCATCCGCGCAGTAACCACTCACCGTTGACACGACCATGGAAGTCAAGAGCACCACTAAATTCGTTCGTCTCTCGCCGCAGAAAGCGCGTGACGTTGCCCGTGAAATTCAAGGCCTCCCCGTGTCGAGCGCCCTCGATATCCTCACCTACACCCCGAAGAAGGCGGCGACCCTCATCGGCAAGACCCT
This sequence comes from Akkermansiaceae bacterium, assembly GCA_019634595.1. NCBI lineage: Bacteria > Pseudomonadati > Verrucomicrobiota > Verrucomicrobiia > Verrucomicrobiales > Akkermansiaceae > Akkermansiaceae bacterium. The sequence continues at coordinate 676,878 of JAHCBC010000003.1, read as the reverse complement.
GAAAACCGCCATCGCGGATGCGGAGAACAACTTCTCCCTCGACACCAACTCCCTTGTCATCAAGGAGGCGGTCATCGGCGCAGGCCCCACGCTCCGCCGCTTCAGCCCACGGGCGAAGGGTTCCGCAGGCCCGATCCTGAAGCGCACCAGCCACATTTCCATCACGCTCGTGGGTTCCGCCCCTGAGAAGAAAAAGAAACCCGCCCGCAAGGCGGCCGCCAAAAAAACCGAAAAAGCTCCCGAAGCCGCTGAAGCCGCCACGGAAGAGCAAGCCTGATTCCCTTTAATCTTATCCATCACCGACCATGGGCCAGAAAGTAAATCCGATCGCATTCCGTCTCGCCGTCAGCAAAGACTGGCGCTCCAAGTGGTATGCCAGTGGCAAGGACTTCACTGACAAACTCCACGAGGACCTTGCGATCCGTGGTTACCTCAAGAACAAGCTCCAGAACGCCGGTCTGTCCCGCGTCGTCATCGAGCGTGCGTGGAACAGCGTCCGTGTCACTCTCCACACCTCCCGCCCCGGCCTCATCATCGGCCGCCAGGGCAAGGAGATCGAGATCATGACCAAGGACATCACCGACCTTGCGAAAGGTGCCCAGGTCAAGATCGACATCGTCGAGATCCGCAAGCCTGAGCTGGACGCCCAGCTCGTCGCCGAGCAGATCGCCGTCCAGCTTGAGCGCCGGATCAGCTTCCGCCGCGCCATGAAGCGCGCCCTCCAGACCGCCATGGACTTCGGTGCGGAAGGCATCCGCCTCCGTGTCGCCGGCCGTCTCGGTGGTGCTGACATCGCCCGTGCCGAAGGATACCGCGAAGGCAAGGTGCCTCTCCAGACCCTCCGCGTCCCGCTGGACTACGGTTTCGCCGAAGCCCGCACCGTCTATGGCATCATCGGCGTCAAGTGCTGGATCAACAAGAAGGAAGACGATGGCAGCCGCCCAGGCGGTGAGCGTGGTGAACGCCGCGAGCGCGGTGACCGTGGTGGTGAACGCCGCGGTGGTGGTGACCGCCGTGGAGGTGGTGACCGTGGCGCCCCGCAGAACCGCAACTGATTCCTGTTCCAAAGAACCAATTTTTTCCAACAACAAATCTTACTTTTAGGAGGACCGAGCCATGCCTTTGATGCCCAAACGAACCAAGTTCCGCAAGACGCACCGCGGAAGCCGCTCTGGTAACGCCCAGCGCGGAACCACCGTCGCCTTCGGTGACTTCGGCCTTCAGACGCTCGACCGCGGCTGGATGACCAACCGCCAGATCGAAGCCTGCCGTATCGCGATCAACCGCTCCCTGAAGCGGAAGGGCAAGGTCTGGATCCGGATCTTCCCACACAAGTCCATCACCGCCCGCCCACCGGAAACCCGGATGGGTAAAGGTAAGGGTGCCGTGGATGGTTGGGTGGCCGTTGTCCGCCCTGGCAACATCCTCTTCGAAGTCGGCGGTGTCACCGAATCCGCGGCAAAGGAGGCGATGCGCCTGGCATCCTACAAGCTGGGTCTCCGCACCCGCCTCATCGCCCGCAATCCCCACGCCTGATCCGTCAGCCAACCACCAAACAACGTCCGACCATGGCCAAGAACAAAGGCAAAGAAACCAGCCAACTCTCCGCTGACGAGCTCGCCAAGAACCTGCGCGACCTCAAGCAGGAGGCCCTCAACCTCCGCCTCCAGCGCGCCACCGGCCAGCTGGAAAACCCGGCCCGCATCACGCAAGTCCGCCGCGAAACCGCACGGATCCTCACCGCCCAGAACGCCAAGAAAGGCGCCTGATCCCACCAAGCCCCTTAAACTGAACGCACCATGAGCGAGAACACTCAGGATTCCCAACCGCACCTTCGCAAGACCCGTGTCGGCGTCGTCGTCTCCGACAAGATGGAGAAGACCCTCGTCGTCGAGCACGTCGCCCGCGTCCCGCACCCGAAGTTCAACAAGATCGTCAAACGGTCCAAGAAATACTACGTGCACGACGAAAGCGGCCAGGCCAAGATCGGCGACCGCGTCCGCATTGTTGAGACCAAGCCGCTTTCCAAGCTGAAGCGCTGGGCCCTTGCCGAAGTCCTTTCCCATTGATCCGGGATCCGCGGTGCTCCGCTCCGCATCTTCACCTTCCTACACAACCAATTCCTTAGATTTACTGCCATGATCCAGATGGAAACCATGCTCGACGTCGCCGACAACACCGGTGCACGCAGCGCAAAAATGATCGGCGTGCTCGGCAAGCGCACCCGCACTGCCCACGTTGGTGATGTCATCACCGCCCACATCCGCGATTCCATCCCGACCGCTTCGGTCAAGAAAGGCAGCGTCGTCAAGGCTGTGGTGGTCCGTACCGCTTACCCCATCCGCCGCCCGGATGGATCGATCCTCCGCTTCGATTCCAACGCGATCGTCGTGATCGACAAGGACAACAACCCGCGTGGTACCCGGATCTTCGGACCCGTCGCCCGTGAGCTCCGCGAAAAACAATTCATGAAAATTGTTTCCCTCGCGCCCGAAGTGCTCTAAGACGCCGCCCCGCGCCGCACGAATCCCAACCGAAACCATCTCCAGATGAGCAAGACTCACGTAAAAAAAGGTGACCAAGTACAAGTCATCGCCGGAAGCCACAAGGGCAAGACCGGCACCGTCACCCTCGTCAACGCGGCCAAGAACACCGTGATTGTCGAAGGTGTCCGTCCCGTCACCAAGGCGATCCGCCGCTCCGAGCAGGAGCCCGATGGTGGCCTGAAGACCATCGACGGTTCCATCCATATCTCCAACGTCAAGAAACTGGGCTGAGACGGAAACGTCCCTGCCCGCGCTTAAGCGTCGCGCAGACGCTGACCCGCTGAAAACATGAGCACCAACGCACTACAAAAGCACTACAAGGATAAGGTGGTGCCGGCTTTGACCAAAAAGCACGGCTACGCCAATCCACACCAGGTCCCGCGTCTTGAGAAGATCGTCGTGACTTCCTGCATGGGCAAGGCCCCCGACCGCAAGGTCGCCGTGGACGACGCCGTGAACGAGATCGCCAAGATCACCGGCCAACGCCCATCCATCACTTTCTCGAAGAAGGCTGTCGCGAACTTCAAGCTCCGTGAGGGTGAAGCCCTCGGCGCGCGTGCCACCCTCCGTGGCCAGCGCATGTGGGAGTTCCTGCACCGTTTCATCAACATCACTTCCCCGAACATCCGGGACTTCCGTGGTATCTCTTCCAAGTCCTTTGACGGACGCGGCAACTATGCCTGCGGCATCTCCGACCAGAGCATCTTCCCGGAGATCGAGATCGACCAGATCAAGCGCCAGATCGGCTTCGACCTGATCTTCGTCACTTCCGCCCCGACCGATGCCGAAGGCCGCTCCCTTCTCACCGAACTCGGACTGCCCTTCCGCGATGTCAAGAAGGCCGAAGAGGCCGTCGCATCCGCCGAGTAATCGGATAACCCCACAACATTTCAAAGGAATCCATTACCATGGCAGTTCTCTCAGATCCAATCTCTGACTTCCTCACCCGTTTCAAGAACGCGGCCCGTGCCGGCAACGAGGAATTCACCGCTCCCTACTCCCGCATCAAGGCGGACATCGCCAAGATCCTCCAGGAGGAAGGCTACATCTGGAACTACGAAGTCGTCACCGGCGAGCGCACTGAGCTCAAGGTGAAGCCGAAGTTCGTCGATGGCCGTCCGGTCCTCACCGATCTCAAGCGTGTTTCCAAGCCAGGCCGCCGCCAATACGTCGGTGCCGGTGAGGTCCCGCGCGTCATGTCCGGCCTGGGCATCTCGATCCTTTCGACTCCGAAAGGCGTGCTGTCCGGCGGATCCGCCAAGCGTCAGAATGTCGGCGGCGAACTCCTCGCCACCGTCTGGTAACCCCTAACTCGCGAAAGGAACCTAGAACCATGTCACGAGTCGGTCTCAAACCAATCTCCCTTCCTGAAAAGGTCGCCGTCAAGCTGGACGGCCGCAACGTCACCGTCGAAGGCCCGAAGGGCAAACTCGACTTCACCCTCCCGGATGGCATCAGCCTGACGAACGAGGATAAGAGCGTTGTCGTTTCCCGCGCTTCCGAGCAGCGCCAGGTGCGTGCCCTCCATGGCACCGCCCGCAGCCTGATCAACAACATGATCCACGGCGTCTCCCAAGGCTTCGTCAAGGATCTTGAAATCCATGGCGTCGGTCTCCGGGCCGCTGTCAAGGGCCAGGATCTCGACCTTTCCCTCGGTCGCTCCCACCCGCTTCTCCACCCCATCCCTGCCGGTCTCACCGTCACGGTGAACGAGAACACCAAGATCAAGGTGGAAGGCATCGACAAACAGCTCGTCGGCCAGTTCGCCGCCGAGGTCCGTGGCTACTATCCGCCGGAGCCTTACAAGGGCAAGGGTGTGCGGTATGCTGGTGAACACATCCGCCGCAAGGAAGGCAAGAGCGTCGGCAAATAACAATAATCCGCCGCAATTAACACCAACCCCATTCCGGCCATATGAGCACCATCAATCGCAAGGGCATCCGCCAACGCATCCACAAGCGGATCCGCCGCAAGGTCACCGGCACCGCCGAGCGTCCTCGCCTCGCCATCTACTACTCGAACCAACATATCTACGTCCAGGTCATCGACGACTCGGCGGGCAAGACCCTCATCTCCGCGTCCACCATGGACAAGTCGATCGAGAACGCGTCCTCGAACGTCGCCAGCGCCCAGAAAGTCGGCTCCCTGATCGCGGAACGCGCCAAGGGTTCGAACATCAGCGCCGTCGTTTTCGACCGCGGCGGTCACCTCTACCACGGAAAAGTCAAAGCCCTCGCCGATGCAGCGCGTGAAGGCGGCCTCCAATTCTAAGCTTCCCACGTAAATGGCAATTACTCCAAACAACGCTCCATCCGGCGGTGCCGCACCGGCACCCCAACAATCCGGTGGCTATCAAGGCAATCGCGGCCAAGGCGGCGGCGGTTACGGTGGCGGCCAAGGCGGCTTCGGCGGCGGCAACCGCGGTCCACGCGGCCCACGCCGTGAAGAGCGCCAGGCTCCGACGGATGCCGATGGCAACGAGCTTTCCGAGAAGGTCGTCTTCATCAACCGGTGCGCCAAGGTCGTCAAAGGCGGCCGTCGCTTCAGCTTCTCCGCTCTGGTCGTCTCCGGCGACAAGGGTGGCAAGGTTGGCCTCGGTTTCGGCAAGGCCAACGAAGTCGCTGACGCGATCAAGAAGGCCAGCGAAAGCGCCCGCAAGCAGCTCAAGAAGATGAGCATCGTCGATGGTACGATCCCTCACGAGATCTACGCCGAGTTCGGCGGTGGCAAGGTGCTCCTGAAGCCCGCCTCCCCCGGTACCGGAATCATCGCCGGTGGCGGTGTCCGTGCCGTCTGCGAAGCGGTCGGCATCCGTGACGTCCTCGCCAAGTCGATGGGTTCCTCCAACCACGCCAACGTGGTCAAGGCGACCCTCAAGGCCCTCACCTCCCTCCGCACCCGCGACCAGATCCTTTCCGGACGTGGCAAGGCGAAGAAAGAGAAAGCCATTTGAGATGAGACATTGGATATTGGGGCTCTTCCCCAATATCCGATCAACCAATCCCTGATATCCTTTTAAATTTATGGAACTTCACAATCTCAAGCCCAACCCGGGCGCGAAACACCGCAACAAGCGTCTTGGCTGCGGTGAGAGCTCCGGCCACGGCAAGACCTCCTGCAAAGGGAACAAAGGTCAGAAAGCACGCTCCGGCTCCGGCACCCGTGTCGGCTTCGAAGGTGGCCAGATGCCACTTCACCGTCGTCTTCCGAAGCGTGGTTTCAACAACTACGACTTCCGCGACAAAACCGGCGTGATCAACGTCGGTGATCTGGACCGTTGCTTCGAGGCGGGTGCCACCGTCGATGAAGCGGCCCTCCGCGCTGCCGGTCTCCTCAACAACCGCTGTGACATCGTCAAGGTGCTCGGCGACGGCGAAATCGAAAAGGCCCTGACCCTCGTGGTCGGCAAGGCCAGTGCTTCCGCCCGCGAGAAGATCGAAAAAGCAGGTGGTTCCGTCCAGGTCCCCGCTTGATATCCTTCGGGATCAGTCTTGTTTTCCGGCGAGGAAGCGCTTGCGCGCTTCCTCGTCGTCTTTATAACGCCCGCGTCATTTCTTCTCCCACCTCCCTATGATCTCTGCCTTTGCGAACACCTGGAAAATTCCGGAACTCCGTGACCGGATTCTTTTCACCCTCGCGCTCATCGTCATCATCCGTCTGGGTGTCCACATCACCCTTCCCGGGGTGGATGCCACCGTCATCAAGGCTTATCTGGACAGCGTCCAGAACTCGGACCCGACGAACCCGACGGGCGGCATCACCGCGATGCTCCAGGTGTTCTCCGGTGGCGGTCTCCAGCAGGCCGGTATCTTCGCGCTCGGCATCATGCCGTATATCTCCGCATCCATCATGGTCCAGCTGATGACCGCGGTGGTGCCGAAGCTTTCCCGCCTCGCCCGTGAGGACGGCGGACGCCAGAAGATCACTCAGTACACGCGCTACATCACCATCGCCATCGCCCTGGTGCAGGGCTTCTTCGTCGCCAAGACGCTGACGCAACCGGGGAACATCCCCTACATGCAGGGCATCGAGAAGTTCGGCATCCTGGTCCCGAACCCCGACATCTGGTGGTTCACCCTGACCATCATCACCATCGTCGCCGGAACGGTCCTCCTCATGTGGATCGGTGACCAGATCACGGAAAAGGGTATCGGCAACGGTACTTCCATCATCATCACCGTCAACATCATCGCCGCCCTTCCCGGAGCGCTGATCCAGGCCTGGAACTACTTCGTCAAAGGCAACAGCGCCTACCTTTCCATCATGATGGTGGTGATGATCGCGCTGCTCCTGTTCGTCATTGCCGCCACCATCGCCCTCACGCAGGCACAGCGCCGCATCGCGGTCCAGTATGCGAAGCGCGTGGTCGGCCGGAAACAATTCGGCGGCCAGACCCAGTATCTCCCGCTGAAGGTCAACTACGCCGGCGTGATGCCCATCATCTTCGCCACGGCGGTCCTTTCCCTTCCGCCGATGATGCTGCAGTGGTTCTTCCCTGACTCAGGTTGGGCCAAGAACCTGTATGCCGAGCTTTCCGGTGGTGGCACCGGTTACTACATCCTCGGTGGTGTTGGCATCTTCCTGTTCTCCTACTTCTGGGTGGCCATGATGTTCCAGCCTTCGCAGATCGCGGAGGACCTGAAGCGCAACGGCGGCTACATCCCTGGCGTGCGCCCCGGCAAGCCGACCGCAGATTTCCTCGACTTCACCATGGCCCGCCTCACCTTCGCAGGTGCCATTTTCCTTGCCATCGTGTTCGTCCTTCCCGTCGGTGTGGGCAAGGCGGTGGGCCTGCCACCCGGCTCGCTCGTCCTCCAGTTCTTCGGCGGCACCTCGCTGCTCATCATGGTGGGTGTCGTTCTTGACGTGATGCGCCAGGTCGAAACCCAGCTCCTCCAGAAGCACTACGACGGCTTCCTCCGGAAGGGCAAGCTCAAGGGCCGCTACGACCGCCTCGCGAATGCGGGTGGTGGCAGCGCTCCCAAGACCGCCATCGTCTTCCTCTGGGTCGTCATCGCCATCATCATCGTGGTCGGCGGAACCATCGTCATCTACAACAAGACGCATTGAGCGCCCCCGCCCCCAGACCTTCCCGCATCGTCCTCCTGGGTCCTCCCGCCTCCGGCAAAGGCACCCAGGGCAGACGGTTGGCGGAGGCCTTCGGGCTTGGTTATCTGAGCACCGGGGCACTGCTCCGGGAACAGGTGGAGAATGGCACGGAGCTTGGCAAACAGGCTGAGCCGATCCTCGCCCGCGGCGGCTACCTGCCGGACGATCTCATGAACCCGATCCTGGCCGACTGGCTGGAGCGGAAGAACGGAGCCGGGTGGGTGCTTGACGGCTTCCCCCGCAGTCTCCCGCAGGCGTTGTTCCTCGGGAAATGGCTGTCGGATCATGACCACGCGCTCGATGCCGCGGTCTCCCTGGAAGTTCCGTTCGGCGATCTGCTGGAACGCACCCGCAACCGGGTGGAGTGCCCGGCCTGCCGTTGGTCCGGCCAGAAATCGCAACTCGTTTCCGGGGACTTGTGCCCGAAGTGTGGATCTCCCGCAGGACCCCGAGCGGATGATGACGAAGAGAACTTCCGCAACCGCCATGCCGAGTTCATGACACTGACCGCCCCGGCCATCGAACATTTCCGGAGCGAGGGCATCCTTCATTCCGTTGACGCCACCGCTCCGCAGGATCAGGTTGCCGCGGACATCCTCGCCTCCTTTGCCTCCACGGAGGCTTCCAACTGAACATTTTTCCATCGTGTCTTTCCGCCAGCGCATCCCCATCAAGACCGCCAAGGAGATCGACCGCATGCGCGTCGCAGGCTCCATTGCCGCGCAGATCCTCCACGAACTCGCCATGGCGACGAAACCTGGTGCCACCACCGGCGACATCGACGCCCTATCCGCGGAGCTGATGCGCCAGCATGATTGCAAGAGCGCGTTCCTCGGCTACCGCGGCTTCAAGGGGAACATCTGCATTTCCGTGAATGAGGAAGTGGTGCATGGCATCGGTGGTCCCCGCAGGATCCTGCCGGGCGACATCGTCAGCATCGACGTGGGCGTCGTGAAGAGCGGCTTCATCGGCGACAATGCGACCACGGTCGCCGTCGGGGATGTCCCGCTGGAAACCAAGCAACTCCTCGCGGTGACCGAGCAATCCCTCTACGAGGCCATCAAGTTCGCCCGCGCGGGCACGAAACTGGCCGACCTCTGCGGTGCGGTGGAAGAGTTCGTGAAACCACGCGGCTTCACCATCGTCCGCGAGTTTGTCGGCCATGGCGTGGGCCGCCGCCTGCATGAAGAGCCCCAGGTTCCCAACTACCGGCCCCAGGGAAAGTCCCCGACGCTGATGCCCGGAATGACGCTCGCCATCGAGCCGATGGTGAATGCGGGCGTGGCGGGTGTCCGGATCCTGGACGATGGCTGGACGGTCATCACCGAAGACCGGAAACCGAGCGCCCATTTCGAGCACACCGTGCTCGTCACCGCCGGTGAACCGGAGATCCTCACCGACCGCCCGCGTCTCGCGGAGCCGGAAATGCTGGGCCTCCCGGCTTGGTGAGCGGCGTTCCGTTATCCGATCCTGGGCTGTTGGCCGGACATGCAGCGGAAGGTCAGGCCATTCCTGTCCTGATGTCGGCTTGATGCCCGTTCCCACCATCCGGCGAGCGCACCGAGAACCACCCCACACAGCCCGCCCCACAGGTGGGCGCTCACATCCGTATTTTCCCCTGCGGTGCCAAACATGCTGAAGATCAGGGATCCGGAGATCAGCGGGATCGCCAGTGATCTCAGTTTCAGATAGCGTCCTCTCAGCGTCTCGGTTGCGAGTGCAAGCCCAACCAGAAGCCCGAGCGCCGCGAAAGTGGCGGTGGATGCACCGATGGATGAGAACGAATCCCCGCGATGGAGGAGTGCGTTGATGAGATTGCCGAGGGTTCCACCCACCAGGATCAGCGTCCACGATTTCCATGGTCCCAATGATTTCGCCGCCATGATGCAGAACAGTCCCCCGATGAGGAGATTTCCCAGAAGGTGCGCCAGATCACCGTGGAGAAAGAGAGAGGTGAAGGGCCGCCACCATTCACCCTGTTCCAGCAGGGGGATGGTGGAGTTGCTGAACCTGTCCGTCAGTGATGGATCCGCCAGTTGCTTTGAGAACACCACCGCCAGGATGATTCCCCATGACGCCAACAGCGGGATGCCGAAGGGATGCTCCGTGGTGGCGGGTTCGGGTTGGGGGGCTGCGTGGGTTTGCTCGGCGGCGTAAAGCCCAAGCTCCTGGATCGCACCCTCCGCATCGGTATCCGCGGTGAACAGGGCGTATCCTTCCGCCACGTGATGGACACTGCAGTCCCAGCCCATGGCCAGCAGCACCAGAGCGTGCTCATGGGCCTCCTGGATGGAAGCCCAGACACCCACCTGACGCAGAGGTGGTGGCGCATCGTCCCGGAGCGTCGTGGGTTCCATGATGGTGCAGATTGGCCCCGGAACCGTCCCATTGCAAATCCCCGGTCATTTCCTCTTTTCTCTGGAATGTCGGGCGGGGTCTTCCAGTATCAACGTCATGAAACGGAGAACTTTCCTCACCCTCGCGGCCGCCTGTTCCGGAATCCCCCAGCTCGGTGCGATCGAGCCGATCTCCCGTAAAGGAAAGCCGAAGCTGGTGCTGGGCCTGGCCGCCTATTCGTTCCGCAAGAGCATGAAGTGGATGAAGGGGAAGCCGGTGACTCCGCCGGAGGGCTGGCCTTCCTGGGATCTTTTCGACTTCATCGACTTCTGCGCGGACCAAGGCTGCCAGGGTGCGGAGCTGACCAGTTACTTCTTCCCTCCGGATGTGGATGAGAAATACCTGTTGGAGATCAAGCGCCATGCCTACCTGCGAGGGGTCGCCATCGCGGGGACGGCGGTGGGGAACGTCTTCACCCATCCGGAAGGCCCGAAGCGCCGGGAGCAGGTGGAGTATGTGAAAACCTGGATCCGCCACGCCTCCGTGATGGGTGCGCCGCACATCCGGATCTTCGCCGGTGACGTGCAGAAGGGCAGCACGCAGGAGGAAGCGGAGAAAAACTTCCTGGAATGCTATGCGGAGTGCCTGGAGCTGGCTTCGGAAAAGGGCGTGTTCCTCGGGTTGGAAAACCACCACGGCATCGTCGCGGAGGCGGACGCCATCGTGCGTCTCATCCGCGCCGCGGACAGCAAGTGGGCGGGCGTCAATCTCGACAGCGGCAACTTCAAGACGGAGGACCCCTATGCGGACCTGGAGAAGATCGCCCCCTACGCGGTGAACGTGCAGTTGAAGATGATGTTCCAGAAAAAGGGTGCGCCGAAGAAGGAGGAGACGGACATCCCCCGCGTGCTCGATATTCTCAGGAAAGCGAACTACCAGGGATGGTTCACCCTCGAATATGAAGAGGAGGAGAACCCCCATGAAGAGGTGCCCAAGATCCTCGCCAGCCTAAAGCCGTTGCTTGCGTAGCGAATTTCGTGAGAAATTCCGCTGGGAGGAAGTGCACTGAAAAGACCGGGGCTTGTTTGTCCATGGCGGAATCACCCCGCCGAACTTCCCGCGGGATCCGCTACTTTTCCGGCTCCAGCAGCAGCAGGCGGCCGGGGGTTCCCATACCGGCGGCGAGGGTGGTGGCCCGATTGTATTCCGCGATGAGCAGGCGGTGGCCGGGCAGTTTCAGGATGTCCACGGGCCTGCCCAGAGGGGTCAGGATGCGCTTTGAGGTGAAGCTGCGGTCCTTGAAATCGACATGGAGCTGCAGCAGGTCGAAGCCCACATCCCCGCCATCCAGCTTGAGCAGGTTGCCGAACCTGGTGGTCAGGAAACTGCCGCCGAACGGCGCGGGCCATTCCTTCCCCAGCCAGACGATGCCGCTGGGGCAGGAGTGCGGGTCAAAGCTGGCAAGACCGCTGCCGCCATGCGGCCCCTTGTTTCTGAAAGGAAGGGTGATCTCCAGTCCCTCCGGCACGTCCGCGGTGTGGGGGTAGGCTTTCTCCGTCCAGTCGGAGAACTGGTAGGGAAAGCCATAGTGCCTGCCCTTTTCGATCAGGTTCAGCTCCTCAGGAGCATGGGCATCCGGCCCGTTCTCGGTGGCCACCATGTGGCCGTCATCGTCCCAGCAGAAGCCGTAGTTGTTGCGGAGGCCGCTGGCCAGGATTTCGATCTGCGGCTTTTCCGCCTCCGGATCCATCTTCCAGATGACCGCGGTGGTGGGGTCCTCGCCGGTCGTCGCGTAGTTCGGTTGGGTGCCCGCTTCACCGCTGTCCGTCCGCGCGCCGCTGTTCACATAGAGGAATCCATCCGGCCCCTGGGCCAGGTGGGAGAGGCCATGGTTGTAGGGGCCGATGCCGTAGGGGGCCTGGGTCTTGAACCACGGCTTGGGAGCCGTCCATTCCTTGCCGGAGGACCAGGACTCCGTGCGGAAGATGGTCATCTCGTTCCGCACCGGGGAGGCGTTCTTGTTGCACTGGTTGCTGGCGATGTAGAGCCGCCCCTTTGTGTCCACCGTCATGCCCATCACCAGTTGGTCGCCCAGGCCCGCGTCGATGTAGGTTTCGTTCCGGAAAAGTGGTGTCAGGTCCGTGCCGCCGGGTTTCCACAGCCAGATGTCGCCGCGGGTGGAGAGGACGATGATGTGGCGGCCATCCGGATGAAGGGCGAGCCGGGATGGTGAGAAGGACAACTCGCCGCCCACGGTGAGCTTCCATCCGGCGGGTGGGTCCGGGAGCTTTTCCCCGACCATGGATGCCTTCAGCGCGGCCAGGGTGGGGAACTTGCCCTTGGCCCGGACAGCCGCGATTTCCGCCGGGCTGGTTTGCTTCACCTCATTCCCCCAGGAGGTGAAGATGTGGTTGAAGACCGCGCTGAGCTGTTCGTCGTCGAGGAAGGCGGGAGGCATGGCCCCGTTGTATTCCTGGCCGTTCACGGTGATCTTTCCGCTCAATCCTTCCGTCGGACCGGCGAGCGCCTTTTCCCGTTCATTCACCAGGAAGTCGGCCTTCGCCAGCGGAGGGAACACGCCGGGCATCCCCAGGCCTTCCTGGCCGTGGCACATCGCGCAGTGCTGTTGGTAGAGGGCGGCGCCATCCGGGCCTGCACTCAGCGGAGTAACCAAGAGGGAGAAGAGAAATGCGGGGATGCGCATGGGTTGGGTGGATGATTGTGGAAAGTTCCGCGTGGATGAAGCGTTTAGTTCATATGTTCCCGAAAGCCCTCTTGTTCTCGCTGGCCCTCGTCCCTCTCCAGATCCATGCGCAGGCTCCCGCGCCCGCAGCACCGGAAAAACCGGCAAAGCCGCTGGCCTATGACAATCCTTCCGCCACGGACGAGGATTTCCCTTTCCAAGGCGAATACGTGGGCGAGATGGATGGCTCGAAATTCGGCGTTCAGATCATCGCATTGGGCCGTGGCGAGTTCGAGGCAGTCGGCTACCCTGGTGGACTGCCCGGAGCGGGATGGGACGGTGACCGGGCGAAGATCGTCCGCAGCAAGGGACAGCGCGGCGAAGGGGCGGTTTCCGTCAGGTTCGAGCATGATGACGTGGTCGCCGAGGCGGATGGAGTGAAGATCCATGTTTCCAAAAAGGACGCGGGTCAAGTCGCGGAACTGGAGCGGGTGGACCGCAAGTCGCCCACGCTGGGAGCGGCTCCTCCGGCAGGTGCGGTGGTGCTTTTCGACGGGAAGGAAAACAAATTCCCGGGAGCGAACGTCACGCCTGACGGACTGCTGACGCAGGGAGCGACGAGTTCGGAGAAGTTCGGCGACTGCTCCATCCACATCGAGTTCCGGTTGCCGTACATGCCCTCCGCCCGGGGGCAGGGACGGGGGAACAGCGGCCTCTACATCCAGGGCCGCTACGAGATCCAGATGCTCGACAGCTTCGGTCTCGAAGGGAAAGACAATGAATGCGGCGGACTCTACAAGATCGCCGCGCCGAAGCTGAACATGTGCTTTTCCCCTCTGACCTGGCAGACCTATGACATCGACTTCACCGCGGCGAAGTTCGATGCGGAGGGGAAGAAAACATCCAATGCGAAACTCACCGCGAAGCTCAACGGGGTGGTCATCCATGAGAATCTGGAACTGCCGGGGACTACGGGAGGCGCGCAACTGAAGGAAACCGCGGAGCCGGGTCCGTTCCATCTCCAGAACCATGGCAACCCGGTCCGCTACCGGAACATCTGGGTGGTGGGGAAATGAATCATTCATGGACGACCTGCAGCCGGTAGAACGCTTTGCCCGGCGGGGGCTCCGGATCGCTGATACGGAGCTGCGCGCCATCGAGGTGGGGCAGCCAATCGTCCAAGCGTGAATCGAAGATCACGGTCCAGTCGTGGAGCGTGGTCGAGCGCTGGACCCGATAGACGATGTCGGTTTTCGCCGGGTCGAAGTTGAAATGCAGCCCGCTGCCAGAGGTGCTGATCACGGGGAGAAATCCTCCCATCGGTTGCCCTTGCGGCACGGCCAGGGCATAGCGCAGGAGTTCCTCCGGCGTCCAGGAAACGGGGTTGCCCTCGACGGTCAGGTTGTCGAAGCGGTTGTTGCCCACCGTTCCGCCGGCACCTTGTTCGAAGGTGATGCGGATCCCGAAGTGGGGGTTCGTCCCGGCTCCCGCGATCGCGCTGAAATCGAGTGTCTCGGTTCCCGGGGTGCCATCGGTGACCGGGATGATCGCAAAGGGCTGGTAGATGGTGCCATCGAGCGTGTAGTCGATCTTCTGGGTGCCTGCTCCGGAGCCGGAGCGCCGGGTGTCATAGCGCACCGCGATGTCGCTGTGGCCGATGGTGGGCAGGGAAAAAGTTGCCACGGCGGCGATGGGGTAGTTGATCCGGAGGTGGCTGCCCACCGGATCTCCGCCGCGTGCATTGTCTCCGGAAAAAACCTGGCCGGTTCCGCTTTGGAAAATGGTGTTCGGTGGAGCGGTGGTGATCGTGATTTTTCCTCCTCCTGCCGTTTGCGTCGGATTGAGGAAGATGGCTTCCGCGGAGTTGAAGTTCCAGTAGTGGAGCAGGACTGCGGAAGGAGGTGGGCGCTTGCTACGCGGATCATAGTGGCCGGGCGATCCGCCAGCCAAGGCGCTGGTCCGCCAGTTTCCCTCCGTGCTATAGCCGGTCGATGCCTTTTCATCGTAGGCGACCAGTGTGTGGTTCCCCCCGGCCGCCAGTGATGACCACGCCTTCGCATAGGTGAGGCTGATGACGGTGGAGCCACCCGGACCGGCGAGGGTCAGCGTTTCCCCATCATTGGCGAGGTCCCCGCTCCATGGTCCGGCGATGGGATTGACTCCAGGGTAGCGGATGGTGAACGCGGCCGGATCCGCGGCGACGATGATGTATTGGTCGGGGGCGAGGGGAGGGGTGCCCACCGGAAACGTGAAGGTGACTCCGGCGGTGAATGACGATCCCGCGAGTTCCAGGGCTTCCGTTCCGATGTTCCTCAACTCGACGAATTCAAAGCTGTTCGCGGTGAGCGTGGGAATCTGCGCGAGTTCCGCGGTGGTGGGAACCGCCGGTTGCTGGTTGATCTCCGTGATGGTGAGTTTGCCCGGTTCCGGGAGCGCGCGGGTGGTGTAGCTGAGGTCCGCCGGTCCACCCCATTTGCTGGCAAGAGGTGGCCTGTTCGCGCCGGTCAGTGCCGCGTGGTCCGCCTTGTAGGCCCGCGCCCGGATCCGCGTCAGATCGCTGATGGTGATCGGGGAGGAGTAGAGATTGACGGTTCCCGCGGAGGGCGCGTTGCCACCGGCAGGGCGCGGATCGGAACCATCCAGCGTGTAATAAATGGCGGCGCCCGCCGGGCCGCTCAGGGTCACCGTTGTTCCTGCGGTTACCCGTCCGGGAGGTAAGGAAGCGGTCACCCCGCCGACCCACTGGGAATCGAAGAAGTTGGCGCGCTGCTGGAGGAAATCCTTGATCCGCTGGACCTCCGCGGCCTGGCTGGCGGGATAAACCTGGCTGGTGAAGGGGCTGGTCCAGGCACGCTTGGTGCGGCTCCATCTGGCCAGATCCCGGGCGATGGCGTCCGCACTCATCGTGCCGTTGATGGAGTCCAGCAGGCTGTTGACGTTCGCGGGCGAGAAGCTGCCGCGCCGCAGTTCCTGCCAGCGGTCGATGTATTGCTGGTAGAAATCCGGATCACGGAACAGGAAGTGCCACCAGCGGCGGTTGTCGCCGGATCCGTTGAAAAAGTCCGTCCCCAGATCCCCGGTGCTGGCGCGCCATTGGGCGGGATTTGAGTCACGGCCATCCGTGGATGACATGGCCCGGTCGAAGTCCCAGGTTGGTCCGGCGGCGAATTTGCCGTTCCGGTCCTTGTGCCAGTAGGCGCTGAGACGGAGGCCATCCACGTTGAACGCCCAGACGTTCAGGAGATGATGGTCGATGGTTTCGGTGACTTCGAGGTAGGCGGGATACCCGGTCACCGGATCCTTGTTGGCGGCGGTGACGGCAGTGTTGAACGCGTTGAGATACTGCGTGAGGTACTGCTCCTGCGGATCGCGCTGGGGTGATTTCATGGCTTCCCCTTTCGGGTAGTCATAGACTTGCGTGAAGCCCCCGGCGGTGAAGGTGTCCGCGGAGGTGTCCGAGCGGTCGATCTTCCAGATGTAGCCGCCGGTCTTTTTCACCGCGTCATTGTCATGCGGATTCAGCTTCGTGAGATTCATCCGGTCTTTCCCCCGGTTGACCTTCTCAAGGATGTTGTAGATGCCGAAGTATTCGTTGGGCGTGCCGCTGGATCTCAGGCCGGTGCTGGTGAAATCGAGGAAAACCTCCGCCATCTTGTGATGGGGTGCCCAGTGGCCTAGCTGGTTGCTCAGGTCATGGATGAACGGATTCCTCAGCAGCGCCCGGTCATAGTCGTAGGGCGCGTGGAGGATCCAGTCCGAGTGCGACTTCATCCCCAGCATCGGCACGTCGCGTTCGTCGTCGTCATACGCATTCCGTGCTTCGATGCTCAGGTTGAACTTCGGGTTGTTCAGCGTGCTGGATCCCCTCCGGCTCAGCCGTACGCGGGAAGTGATCACGGGAGTGTCCGTGAGGCGGACCGTCGCCCCGGGAGAGGCGGGCTGCCAGACCCACATGAATCCCCTCTGGTCGGACTTGTCCGTGGGCGGGGCTGAGTTGAGGAAATTGCTCACGACCACGAGCGGCATGGTTGAGCTGAAATTGGCCGCCGTGGCATCCAGCAACAGATAGCCTTCGGTGGTGGTCGCGCCGGGGAGCAGGCCGGGTGTGAAAGTCCGTGCCCGGATCATCGTCGTATCGGTGATGGGGATGGGAGCGGTGTACTCCGCGGATGCCGCGGTGGGCACGGAGCGGTCGGTGGTGTAGCGGATCACCGTTCCGGGCGCGGCGGAACTGGTGGTGAGGGCGACGGACAGGGAACCGGTGAAGGACCTGCTGGGGATATCCATCGTCATCTGGCCCGCGACTCCGGCTCCCGTGAAGTTGTTCCGTTCTCCGGGAGTGGGGGATGAGTAGGAACCGACCGCCGCCGGTGTCACGGCAGTGTCCCATTCATCCCGCCCCCATGAGACGTTGGCGGAAAGCGCGGGCACATCCTGCAACCGGGAGAGGAGATTGTTTGATGCGTCCGAAAGGCTGAGCGTGCCACCCCCGGTGGGAAGGGTGAAATTCACATGGAGCGGCGCGGTGGCCGTCGTCCGGTTCTTGGCGGAGGCCCAGATGATGATCCTCTCATCCGGCATCATCTGGACGTTCGGGAATGTCCAGGTGGTGGTACTATTGTTCAGCTTGTAGCCGGTGAGCGTGGCGACATTGGTCTGGTCGGAATTCCATAGCTCGATCCATCCCTGCGCGGATCCGTCATCGTCGAGAAAGGTGGAACTGACGGGAAGGATCTCCGTGATGCGCACCTGCGCCCACATGGGAGAGGACATGGCGGAGAGACAGACGGCCAGCCGCCGGGCCAACGATGATGATGCCTGGAACATGGAGATGGGCCGCGCGGAAGCCGGATCAGTGATCGTCAGCACGGTGGTGGGTTTTGGGTTTGGGGGCCTCCGCCCGCTGGACGGGATCGGATGCAGTGACCGGAAGCTATGCAATTACCGGCCCGCCGAACAAATGCTTTCGATGCGCAGTTCCGCATCCGGATCCGCCCCATCCCATACCGGCTCGATTCGGAGCGTGTGTTTCCCATCCGGCAGATCCTTTGCGATGGGCTGCCACATGAAGAGATTCCCGCTGCCTTTCTTCGGCGGGGCGAAACGCGACGTGTCGAGACGCCAGAGGGGATCCCCATCCTTTGACTGCGGCGGCAGAACCGGTTGTCCGTCGATCCAGATCCTTACAGGCGGAGTGAGTCCGTTCCGTTCACCGAAGAAGCCGACCATGGAACCGTCGAAGGCAAACTCGAGCGCTCCGGACTTCTCCTTGGCGGATGCGGTGGCCACATCCCCCATCCAGCGGCTGGCCATCCCGTCGAACCACAGGGCGGTGCGCCAGGTTTTGCGCATGGTCCAGCCATGGGGAAGATGAGCCGCAACCGGTATGCGTGAGCGTTTCGGATACAGATCGGGGAAGACCGTCGCCGATGGTATGACGGGTGGGTCTTTCTCCAGAACGCCTTTCTCAAAGCGATCCCTCACGGCTTCGAAGAAATGCTGGTAGCCCTCATCCCCCGGGTGCGCTCCATCCCCCATGTTCCAGAGATCAGCGGGCTTCAATCCCGCCTTGGCCTTTTTCTGGATTTCCGCGCACACATCGGCGGCAGGCAAGCCATAGGCCGTGGCCAGCCGGAGATGCTCGGCGTGCCGTGGCGGGGTGGTCTCCGGCTTCTCCGCGTGCCACTTGAAAAGCATGACCACCGGCATCACCGCGACGTCATTGCGGAGCAGCGTGCGGATGATCGCTTCATAGGAGGCGAGGCTCTGTTCATCCATCTCGTCGGAGCCGTCATTCACCGTGAAGTCCAGGAACACCAGGTCCGGTTTGTGGCGCAGCACATCCCGTTCAAGCCGGAACATGCCGAGCTGGGAACCGGAGCCGCCGATTGCCGCGTCATGGAACGTGATGGGGGTGTGCGGATATTTCCCGCGCAGCCACTCCATCATCCGGCCCCGGTAGCTGGTGATGTTCGGGTCGCTCGCGTTCGCGCCGAAGGTCAGCGAACCACCGAAGAACACGACCGACAGCGGCTCCCGCCTCTCCGCCTTTGATGCGAACGTGGCGAGGGAGGGCGGCGCGGCGGACACCACTGCGGCCAGCAAGAAGGATAGGATGGGGATATGGAGGCGGAGAAACATGCTTTCACCCCATGAGTGGTGCGGCGCCGATGAAATCGGCGGTGGATTCCTGCGGAAAAAGCAGCCGGGGCCGGTCACTTCCCGCCGGTGATGTCGAGATAAGCATCCGCGTATCCCTTTGCGAAGCGGCGCAGCGTGGGCGTGTCGAAATGAAGATGGTCGCCGATGGATTCCGGATTCGGGATTTCGACAAAGCGGACGTTCTTCATCTTCGCCGCCACCTCGCGCTGTGCGGCATCAACGGCTTCGCGGTTCTTGTCCCATGGCTTTGCCGGGAAGCGGCCGAGCTGGCCGATGATGAAGGGGAGATCCGGTGCATCCAGTTCCTTGCGGAACCGCGTGATCAGGTCCTCCAGATTCTTCGCATGCTCCGGGGCTTTCTCCGCGTTCGAGTCGCTCTCGCCCTGGTGCCAGAGGATGGCTTTGAGCGTCCCGCTTTTCATGGCCAGCTTCGCCCGCGCGATGGAGTCATCCCATGGATGGCTCTTGGTCTGTCCCCAGTGCTGCCTTGGCTTCCAGGTGCTGATGGGGGAACCACCGCAAGCCGAGGGAATGAGACCGATGGTGGCCCCTGGATTCTTGGCGGCGATGATCTCCGCGAAGGGCTTGCCGATGCCGGTTCCTGCCGCCGGTTTGTCCCAGTGCAGCGGATCCATCGCCACCTGCCACGCGTTCTGTTTGTTGATCGCCAGGATGCGGGAATCCGCCTCGCGTGCCTTCGCGTCGATCTTTCCGCGGCCCGCCATGTTCGACTGGCCTGCGAGCAGGAAGAGCTGGAAGTCTTTCTTTTCCGGCAGCTTCACCTCATCGGCGGAAGCGAGCATGGGAAAGAGCGAAACAAGGAAAAGGAAGAGAGGGCGGATTTTCATGGGCTTACCTTCTCATGGGAAGGTAGTTCACCTTCCCCCAGCAAGGCCCGTTTTGGAAAAAGATGTAGGGAGGGATGCGGTTGGTCACCGCGGCATCCGGGTTGGTCACATCCACCAGTTGTCCCCGGCAGACGCGCCCGGCCTCATCGCTCCAGTGCGCCATCCACAGTCCCGCGAGCTGGTCACCCGCCTGCGGGGGATCTTCCGCGGAGTTGAGGAGTGTCCATGGAATCCGGTATTCCAGGGTGTAGCCGCGCCCGTCCGGATGCTTCCGGAACGCTCCTTCCCAGCCGTCCGGGTTGATCCGCCTGCTTGATGAGGCGAACCCGGAAAGGATCTGGATCTGCGGTTGGGCGGACTTCGCATCGTACCACATCACGATGCTGGAGATTTTGTCACTGGTGGAGTCAGGCGAGGGATTCGGGGAGCGGGCATCCGCCTGCGTCCCTTTGAGCGGCCAACCGAGGGAGCGGTCGGCGGCGATGCGGACGATGACGCTTCCCCCCGCGAATTCGGCCCCGGTACGGGATGCGTTTCTCATTGGAACGGGATCGCCCACCTCCGCGGAGAGATAAAGGTTCCGGTCGTCATACATCATCATGCCGTTGACGAAGTAGGTCTTGTCATAGGGAGGCTGGCAGGTGCTGAGGAATGCCACGGAGCGGTCCCACTCCAGCAGGTTGCCATCGATGGTGACGGAGGGTGGGGCGGCGGCGGCATCCACCTCATGGCGCATGCTGTGGTTGTAGAGCGGGCCGCCTTCCTGGTAGTTCGGCTGCACTGGCGGGAAGGTGCGGATGAAGCGGTCTTCCTGGAACTCCGCCGAAGACATCCTGCCATCCGTGGTGCAGCTCACCGTCTCCCCTGCGGCCAGTTCCTGCAGCGGAGATTTTTTTGATTCCGCGCGGACCTTGCCATCATAGACCTGTACCCTGGACTCGCCGTCGGCGGAGACACTGACGCCGAACTCGGTGCCGAGGTCGGTGACTTTCATCTTCGGCAGGTCCACAACGAATCCGGATTTCCCCTTCGGCATGCGGACCACCAGATTCCCGGAGATCAGCCGGGCATGGAGCTTGTCATTGAGCTGGATGCTGGCAGGGCCTTCGAGCAGCAGCGTGGTGCCGGTGGACGTCTCCAGCTCGACGAGGCCGCTCTGCAACTGCCAGATGCCGGCCGCCAGAATGGCATCCATCCTCACCTGGGATCCATCCGCCCACAGTCCATGGAGATTCGCCCTGACCGTGGCGATGCCCGCCGGGGAGCCGCTGTTCCGCAGGAAGAAGAAAGAAAGCACGGCCAGCAATGTGACCAATGCCGCCATCGGCAGGACCCATGCCCGGAATCGGTTCCGGCCCGCGGTGGGGAAGGGGATGACGGTTTCCTTTGAACCACGGCTCTCCCACGCCAGGCTGGAGTGGATCTCCAGATAGGAAAGAAAAGCCAGGCGGTCCGACTCCGAAGCGCCCAGACGTTGCTCAAGGCGGGCGAGTTGCTCCCCATCGAGCCCGTCCGCGATGTAGCCTTCCGCGAGGTCGTGCATTTCCCGGTCCATCAGATGTTCCCTCCCGTTACGGATTTGCGGATGCAGTCGTGCAGCAGGGACCGGATGCCCCGGAGGACCTTGTAGAGCGCGTTCGGGGTGCGTCCGCGGTCGGTGGCGGCATCCTTGATGCTGCTCTCCCCGCCATAGCAGTCTTCCACGATGGTCCGCTGGTGCGGGGTGAGCCGTTGCATGCACTGCCCCAGGGCGCGGTGCCATTCCTCCATCAACGACGAATGGACGGCGCGGGTTTCGATCAGCATCCTTTCGATCTCCCCGCTCAGGATGTTGCGGCGCGTCGTTTCTTTCCGCCGGAAATTCCGCACGTGGTTGTGGGCGATCGCACAGGCCCAGCTCGTGAAATCCCCCGCGGCGGGATCATATTTCCCACGGCTGCGCCAGAGGGTGATGCTGGTTTGCTGGAAAAGATCCTCCGCATCCTCCCGCCGCGGCACCAGTGTCATCAGGAACCGGAAGATGCGGTTCTGGTTCGCGATCAGGAGGGAGACGAAGGCCTCATCGTTGGATTCCCCGGACATGCTTCTTTCCCTGATTGGTCGGTGGATCGGGAAATCAGCCGGAAAAAATCACACGGCCTGTCATTTTCGGCGGCGCAGGCAGAGCAGCGGCATGCCCATCATGCCGAGAAGGGCGGTGGTGGCTTCCGGAACCCCTTCGATGGTGAGATTGTCGAAACGCGTGGTGGTCAGCCCGTCGGTGGCGTTCACATCGAGGTTGTCGATGTAAAGGCCGACCCCGGTGATGGTTTGTCCGGCGCCAAAGAGGGTTGAGTAGGAAATGCCAGAGGTGTCTCCGATGGAAACATTAGTCCCGAGGGTGGTCCAATTGGAGGCAAGGATGTCGAAGGACGGGGCCGGAAAACTGACCGTGCCATTCCCGGTTCCGTTGGTGGGGGTATCGGCGATGTACCAAACGCCACCGGTCTGGATCATGAAGCGGATGGAAGCCGCGGAGTTGCCGTTCCGGTGCCAGGAGGCGGTGAGCGAGGTGTAGGCCGAGGGCGCGAAAGGAGTGAGACTGGTGGTTCTCAACATCGCATCCGTGTCCAGTGTCGCTCCATTGGTCACACCCCATTTCTGGACATAGATATAATCCTCGACGGTGAAACCGCTGGCGGAGGCGCTGGTGCCATCGAACACCCCCATTCGGTAATTTCCGCTGCCGGGTACCCCGGAGGTGATGGAGGAGGAGGTCCCGAAATCCGCGGTCCAGTTGATGTTGGAAATGTTGTGGCCGGTGCTTGCGCCCAGGGAGTTGGTGAATGAGGAGGCCGTATAAACCGTGGCCGCCCCCGCGGAAGGGGTGGAGACGAGCAACGGTAGTGCGAAGACGGATAGCTGGAGTGGGTTTTTCATGATGTCTCAAAGAAAAGGATGGCGCCCGGATGGGCATTTTCCCGGTTTCAGATACATCAAGGCAGCCGCCGGATGATTTTGGACAGGTATTTTGAGAATTCGGTCCGTTGGAATAAATTCTGATGGTAGGCAGGTTGGGGGCATTTGTACTCCTCCCCGAGCTTGGAAGATCGGGTCATCCTACGATCGCTCCCGGTGGTTTTCCCAATCATGCGGTGCGCCGGCGGCGGAAGGCGAGTCCGCAGACACTTGCGATGGCCAGCAGGGCGGAGGAGGGTTCGGGGATCAGGGGGACGACTTCACCGTTGCCAAGAATCGCCGCTCCGTAGGATCCGGGATCGAAGCCCTCCGGGTTGAGGAAGGAAATACGCGAAAGCTGGTCCGGAGTCAGGCCGGAGGCGCTGGAGCCGAAGATCAGGCGCTCCGCGCCCGAGCCTTCCTCCAGGCCGGACCAACCGCTGATGCTGAGGAGGCCGGACCAGGCGCTGCCACTGGAATCGGCGAATTGGAGGACACTGGTCCCGGTGAGGTTGATCGTGGAATCTCCGGCGATGGCGAGCGCTCCGAGCAGATCGCTGAAATCATTCGTTTCAAGGATCCCGCCGACACCGAGCGTCACAGTGGCGGCATCGGCGACCACATCGTTCGCACCCAGGCGGAAGGTGCCGTTGTCCACGCTCAGGCTGGTGGAGGAATTGATGCCACCGGAAACGACCAGGGTGCCGCCGTTGACGGAGGTGCCGCCGGTATAGGTATTCACCCCGGAAAGAACCCAGGTGCCGGCACCGCTTTTGGAGATGGAAGTGATGTTGGTGGCGGAGTTGTTGACGATGGCCCCGGCCAGTTCGCCCTCGCCGGTGCCCCGGAGGGTCAGTGTTTTGCTGCTCTCCCCGGTGGCGGTGAGGTCGCTGGTGAACTTGAGCGGGCCGGTGCCGTTCTGGGTGAGGATGGCACCTCCGTTGGCGGTCGTCCCGGCGAGGTTGATGACGCGGTCCGTGGTTTCCCCGCCGCCGGTGTAGATCAGTTCCCCGGCCTCGGCGGTGGTGGTGAGGTGGATGGTGCCGTTGGCGATGGTGGTGGGCGCGCCGAGATTGCTCGATGCGGAATGGACGGTGCCGAGCGTGGGATTGGTCGAGACGCTGTTGATGGAACCGACGCTGAGGGCACCGACGACGATGTGGGTCGTGCCGGTGTAGGTGTTTTCCCCGGAGAAGGCGACGGTCCCGCTGCCCGTGTTGCGGATGCCGACGTTCCCGGTCGTGCCGTCCTGGATGACGCCGCTGATCGTTAGCCTGCCCGAATCGGACCTGATGCGGGCGGCGCTGCCGCTGGAGGGGTCGGCACCGGCACCCAGGATGACCGTGCCGGCCCAGGTGTTGTTACCGCTGGTGTTGCGCAGGGCGCCACCGCTGCTGACCCCGGTGCCGTTGAGGGTGAGTGTCTCGCCGGTGATGGTGATCCCGCCGGAAAGTGCCAATGCGGCGCCGGTATTGACCACTGTTTCTCCGTCGGTGGAGCCGAGGCCCCCTGCATGGGAGACGGCCAGGGTGCCCGCCCTGACGGTGGTGGTGCCGGTGTAGGTGTTCGCGCCGGAGAAGGTCATGGTGTTGGACCCCATCTTATCGATCGCCAGATTTCCGGTGACGATCCCGGAAAAGAGCAGGTTGTCACCGGAAGAGTTCAGCGTCAGGGTGCTGGACGTCGCGGAACTGTTGGTCACTTCATGGGTCGCGCTCGCGGCGGTGCCGGCCACGGTGATGCCGGCGACGGTTTCGTTAAAGCCGTTGAGGTCGAAACGCTGCTTGATATTGGTGGAAGCCGTCGTGCCGAGGGTGATCAGTGTCGAGTCCGAGATGCGTTCCGAGGCACCGATTTTCACCACGCCTTGGTAGAGGATCAGATCCGTGCCGGTGTAGGTTCCTCCCAAAGTGATGAGGGTGCTGTCAAACACGGCCGCCGCGGTGGAGGCGTCGCCCACGGTGCGGATGATGATGCCTCTGGCCGAGGCATTGATGTCCCCGTTGATGATCAGATGGCCGCCGGACTGGACGCCGAGGCGCGCTTCCGTGCCTGTGGTGGTGATGGAGCCGTTCCAGGTGCCGGTGGCGTTGGCTGGCACCTGCAATGCGCCGTTGCCTCCGCCCTGGCCGGTGATGGTCAGGGCCTCGCCGGTCACGGTCACGCCGTCCGCGAGGGTCAGCCGTGCTCCGTCGTTCACCGTCGTGCCGCTGGCCGTGGTTCCGAGCGCGTTGTTGTGGCCCACGATCAGGGCCGCCGTGCCGGACACGGTGGTCAGGCCGCTGTAGCTGTTGGCCCCGGAAAGCGTGATGCTGCCGGAACCGGTCTTGGTGAGGGCCAGGATGCCGGAGCCATCCGCGAGGCTCGCCGCGTAGCTTCCGGTCCCGTTCACGTTGCCGATGGTGAGGGTGCTGGTGGTGGAAGCGGCGTTGTTGAGGATGGTGGCGCCGGCGGTCCCGTTGAAATTCGTTACGGTCTGGTTGGTGCCATTGAGATCGAGCTGGCCTCCATTCATGGCAAGGTGGCCGGTGCTGAGCAGCCCGGCTCCGGCTAGACGTAGGATGCCCTCGTTCACCGTCGTCGTGCCGGTGTAGGTGTTGGCCGCGGAAAGCGTCCAGGTGCCCGCGCCGGATTTGGCGAGGCCGGTGTTGCTGGTGCTGTTTGCGATGATCCCGGCGATTTCGCCATCGCCCGTGCCCTGGAGGGTCAGCGTCTTGCTGCCATTGCCGGTGGCGGTGAGGTTGCTGGTGAACTTCAGCAGGCCGGTGCCGTTGTGGGTGATGGTCGCCCCGCCGGTGGTTCCTGCAAGGTTGAGGACGCGGTCGGTGGTTTCCCCGCCGCCGGTGTAGAGCAGTTGCCCGGCGGTGGTGGTGGCGCCCAGGTTGATCGTGCCGTCACTCACCGTGATGGGGGCGCCGAGATTGCTGCTGGCGGCACCGCCCGCCACGCTGTTGAGGGAGGCAACACTCAGGATGCCGTTTGAGATGGATGTCGGTCCGGTGTAGGTGCTGGCTCCGGAAAGGACCAAAGTGCCCGTCCCGGTTTTGATCAGGCCGGTGGCCGTGGTGCCATTGGAAATGACACCGCCCACTGTCAGGGTGTTGGCGGTGACCGTGACCGTGCGGGCTGTTCCGGCGGCGGTTCCGAGGCTGACCGCACCCGTACCCAGATTCAGGCTGTTGGTCCCGGTGAAGGTGAAATTACCATCCCAGGTCTGGGTGTTGTTGTTGGTCAGGATGATATCCGTCCCGCTGGTATTGTTGATGGTACCTGCGGTGATGGTGAAATTTCCCGTCCCCAGGGCCGTGGCGTGGTTGAGGTTGAGTGTGCCGGCGCCCAGGGTCGTGCCGCCGGTGTAAAGATTCCCGCCGGAAAGGGTGAGGGCACCCGTTCCCGCCTTGATGAGGGCATTCGCGGTGGTGCCATTGGAAATGACGCCGCCCACCGTCAGGGTGCTGCCGTTGACGGTGATCGTCCGGGCTGTCCCCGCGGCGGTTCCGAGGCTGACCGCACCCGTACCCAGATTCAGGCTGTTGGTCCCGGTGAAGGTGAAATTACCATCCCAGGTATGGGTGTTGTTGTTGGTTAGGATGATATCCGCCCCGCTGGTATTGTTGATGGTACCTGCGGTGATGGTGAAATTTCCCGTCCCCAGGGCCGTGGCGTGGTTGAGGTTGAGTGTGCCGGCACCCAAGGTCGTGCCGCCGGTGTAAAGATTCCCTCCGGAAAGGGTGAGTGCACCCGTTCCCGCCTTGATGAGGGCATTCGCGGTGGTGCCATTGGAAATGACGCCGCCCACCGTCAGGGTGCTGCCGTTGACCGTGATCGTCCGCGCCGTTCCGGCGGTGGTCCCGAGACTGACGGCACCGGTTCCCAGGTTCAGGGCATTGGCCCCGGTGCCGGTGCCTGAGAAAGTGAAATTCCCGTTCCAGGTCTGGGTGTTGTTGTTGGTCAGGGTGACGGCGGCCCCGCTGGTGTTGTTGATGGTGCCGGTGGTGATGGTGAAATTTCCCGTGCCGAGGGCGGTGGCGTTGTTGAGATTGAGGGTGCCGGCTGTCAGTGTGGTGCCGCCGCTGTAGGTATTGGCTCCGTTCAGTGTCCAGGCACCCGTGGAATGGGTTTTCACCAAGGCCAGGATGCCGCCCGCCGTCCCGTCGGAAATGATGCCATCGATCTTCGAGCCGGTATTGCTGCCCGTGAGGGTCAGGGTCCGGGAGCCGCTGACCCCGAGGCTGACATCATTCAGAACGAAAATCGCCCGGGCGTCCGGAGCGCCTGCAGAGCTGCTCCAAATCTGTGAGTCCTGCAGGCTGACGGTGACCTTCCCCAAGGTGGCGGAGCCGATCGTCAGACCTCCGATGGCGTGCGTGATCCCACCGCTTCCCAGTTGCAGCGTGTAGTTGTCCCCCGCGGAAACCCCGCCCTGGATCGTGGTGAGGAAGCCGTTTCCGGAATTCGTGGTGATTCCGCCGACGGCTTGGTTCCCATCGAGGTTCACCGTCAGAGGCCCGGTCACGCCCGTCGCGTTGAAGAACACGCTGTCTCCGCTTGCAGGAACCCCGGAGCCGGTATCCGGCGCGAGGGCGGTGGACCAGTTCAGGGCGTTCGCCCAACTGTTGTCAGCCGCGCTCCCGTCCCAATAAAAAAGGGCTGCGGAAGTGAATCCTGGAGTGAGGGCCGTAACGCAGGCAAAAAGGGAGGTCACCCGCGCGAACGAGGGGAAGCGATGGGGTTTCATGGGGGTTTTAGACCACCATCCTTCAGCATGAATCCGCCCGGATGGCAATCCCTAAAAAAGGAATCATTTCCCCAGTGACGCGGCGTAGGCGGAAGGAAGCATGAACGTCCAGCCTTCCGCTTTCAGGAAATCGACGATGGCGGCGAAGTCCTTGAAGCCATCCTCGCTGAACGCGGCGGGGTGGAACTGGACCGCCGCCAGGGTCAGGTTGGGATCGCCCTTCTTCTTCTCATACTCCTCCTTGAACTTGGCGAAGTTCGGCTTGCCGGTGCCGTCGTTCTCGCCCCGCAGGGTCATCGGCAGGAGGATCTTGTCCTTCATCTCCTTGGTCGGCTTCGCGCCGGGGTAGCAGAAGACCATCTTCAGTTCCGGGATTTCGTTGAGCGCCCTGGCGGTGTCGGAGTCCATGGCATTGAAGCCGCTGCCGAAGGTGTTGAACGGCTTGCCGAGCGCTTCCTTCGAAGCGGCCTGGACCTTGGTAAGGTGGTTCTTCTGGTGCTCGTAGCCGGAGCCGCCGAACTCGGATTTCTTTTTCCCTTCTTCTTCCCATTGCTTGTGGTCCCAGCCGTGGTTCCAGAATTCCACCTTGCCGGTGGCTTCCCATTTCTTCAGCCACTCGTCGTATTTCTCGTCCTGCTTCTCGAAGGAAACGGCGATCACCCCGGCGGATACCGGCACATCGTGTTCCGCCGCCAGCTTGAAGAAGCGCTCCCACTTCGGGTTCACGCTGGTGACGTCATCGGCCTTGATGATGGCGATGCGTTTGGTCTGGGCGCTGGCGGGGAGCGCCAGGGCGGCGAGCGAAAGGAGGATGAGTTTTTTTACGGACATGGGGTAATAAGAGCGCAGCCCGTCCGTGGCTCCAGTCAATTCTGGAGGCGCACCGGCCCCCACTGGGATGGCGTCAGCTTCGACTCGCTCGGTACGTCGGAAACCAAGCCGGTCGCTTTGGAGTGCCAGTAAAGCCGCGCCGCGCGGTTCGTTCCGCTGGGGTCGGAAAAGATCACGCCGATGATGCCCTTGAGGTCCGCGGCCTGTGTGGGGTCGATCCCAAGATCGGAGAGCGGGATGGTCATCAGCGCGGAGTAGCCTCGCATGCCGGGTTTCACCGAGAGCTTCGCGCCGGGCAGGCGCTTCACCACATCGAATTGCTGGGCGTTCGCCTCGTTGTTGGACACCACGTAGGTGGTGGGGCTTTCCTGCTTGTCCGCCTTCCGCTGCCAATAGGTCACCGTGTCCTTTCCGGAAATGGATGCGCCCAGAATGCGGATGGGACCACGCCCGGGCACATCGAGCTGGAGATCGACAGCGTCCCCGCCGATGAAGGCGTGGGTGAAACGACCCTCCGCATTCTTCCACGGACTGGTGTCGCTGACCTGGTACATCACCGCCAGGTTCTTTCCGTCATGGGAAAGCGCGGCGCGGAACCAGCGGAGCGGATCTCCGGGTTCCTGCACGCGCAGGGTTTCCGCGCCATCAATCAGGGGAGTCTTCCGGTTGGTGTCCGGTTCCGCGGGCTGTCCGGGACTTTTGGAAACCTTCGCGATCATCAGACTCTCCGGCTCCTTTCCGGAGGCCGCGAGCCGTGACTGCGCGAGCTTCACCCCCTCCGCGATCTGGCTGTCGGTGAGCGTTACCGCTACGGTCTGCTTGCGGGTGGAGTCCAGTCCCTTGATCTCCATGATGCGGTAGGAAGCCCCGCCCAACTGCGCCAGGATGCGGCCTTTCTCATCCCGCCACATGAAGCCGCCGAACGACTCCTGGCCCACGTAGGTTTCATCCAGCGTCACATCGCCCTTCGAGTCCTGGAGGATGGAGGAAAGGAAAAGCCCGTCCATGGTCATGAGGAACCACTCCCCGCGGTCCCCACCGATGGCGGTGATGCTGCCCACGCCCGGCACATCCTCCACCACGCCGTTGGTCCGGAAAGGGGCGATGAGCAGCCCGCGCCGCGCGGCGGGTGCATCGTGACGTCCGAAAGGGTTCGGGTAACTGCCGGTGCGACCGTCCGTGGTGGCGTAGTTGATGCCGTCGGAAACATTCCCCTCCATGTCCAGCGCGACCGTGCCGGAGCGGTTCGACCGGTAGTCAGGGGTGAAGTGGTTCGGCAGTTTTTCCGGATTCGCGAAATCATACAGCGGCACGCCGCCGGGCGTGAACTTCTGTGGCCGGAACACCAGTTGGTCGGGAGTGATGAAGGTCAGGTCGGGCCGCATCCAGCCGTTGCTCCAGTAGTGGGCGCGGGAGGGAAAGCCGGTGGTGGTTTCATTCGCATCGACGGTGCCGTTGTCGTTGCGATCCGCCCAGGTGCTGCCCGGCGTCGGGTTCTTTCCTGCCTTCGGATACACCACCCGGACCACGGTCCGGAACACGCCCTCGGCGTCCCGCTTCGCCACGATCATTTCCTCCGGCTTGTTGTAGCCGGGAACGGATACCGCATACTCATGATCTCCATGACGATAGACCACGCCGCGGGTGGTGCTGAGTTCCGGGTGGAAATACAACGCTTTCTCAGCGGTCGGGCGGTTGAAGACGTCCGGTTGCGGGTCGAGCTGGAACTCCACACCGTGGGCGATGAAGCGGGACGAGTCATAGGTCAGCGGAAAGCCTGCCATCGCCCCGTAGTCCGCCCCACCCCAGAATTGCCGGTCGAGGCTTCCATCCCGGTTCCAGCAGGTGATGCGGCGGCAGGTTCCGGCGGCCTCGGCCAGCCAGAGCCGGCCTTGTTGATCGAAGGCAAGTCCGAGCGGGTTGATGAAGTTGCCGTCGATGAACTTTCCGGCGGGACGCTTTCCGTCCACGGTGGCGTGGGGCTTGCCGAAGATCTGATGGGCGAGCCCCGTCTGGCTGAAAAAAATGAACACCTGGTGGGTTTCCTGGTCACTGACCGCGATGTTCATGCCGTCCTGGCTGAACGCGAACCGCACCGGCTTCCGGAGACCTTCCGCGGTGATGACAGTGCGGGTCGCCCTGCCTTCGGTGTCGAGTTCGGCAATGATGCCGTCCTTGAAGAGGCCGAAAAGCTTGTCGTCATGATCTTCGATGGCCAGCAAACCGGGAGCGTCGCCGGAGAACTCCACGGCACCGGTTGCTGGTGTCATCCGGTAAAACAGATCGCCGGGAATGAAGGAATACACCTTCCCCTTGCTGATGGCGATGGTGGAGGCGTCAGGCACCTTGGCGTTCTCCACCGGCAGGACTGCGTTGGGGCTTTTCGCCTCATCCTCGAAGGTCTGGATCGTGCCGCTGTCCACCTTGTAGCGGCGCATCACCGTCTGCTTGATCCAACTGTCGCGCGACAGCGCATAGACGTATTGGTCATCCAGCGTCACGTCGATCAGCTCATACTGGTCCGCCCATTGGATGATGCCATCCGGCCGCACCCGGATGAGGCCGGAGCCGCCTTCCGTCCCGGTGAAGCCGATGAGCGTCACATCCCCCCGCGTCGCGGCGGTGGTCGGATGGCCGTGGTTGCTGCCCCAATACTTGCGGCCGTCCTTGGTCGCCCATGGCGGTGTGGCCGCGTTGTAGGCGCTGTTGACGAACTCCAGCCGGACCGGCAGGTGGTCCACGATGCGGGCGTGATACTCCCCGGCAGGCACCGGGTTTCCCTGGTCATCCATGCCATCCCAGCGGTCCGTGTTTTCACCTTTCGTGCGGGGATATTGCCCGAAAAGGTTGCGGACGCGGCGGCCCTGCGCGTCGTCGATGGCGATGGTCACGTCCCGGTCGTCCGGCAGCGTGTAGCGGATCTCCACGGGGCCTGCCGTGTCGTAGTCCACGAACTGCTTCAGCCGCTGCGCCTGGAGGGCCTTCTGGTCGGCGGTGATGTCCAGATTTCCCTTCGCGGAAATGATGGCCCGCCCCCAGCCGTCGCGGGCGCGGAAGAAGAAGATGCGGTTCACCTTGTCGTCCTTCAGGTTGTCGGCGAGGCGGTGGGTCATCTCCGAGCCGTCCTCGTTGCCCCACATGGCTTCCAGTCCGAAAACGAAGCTGTCGCCCGCTTTCAATGCCGCCCCGCTGGTCCGCAGGTAGGACCATGGCCAGAAGGCTTCCATGTTGTAGCCCCGGCCATCGTCCCATGGGCTGAAGGCGATCTTTCCGCCTGCCTTTTCCATGGTGGTGCCATACTTCTCCTGCTGGTCCGGACGGTCCGGGCCGGTGGCATCGTAGGGCGGCTGCGCCTTGAAGCCGCCGTGCTTCACGATCATGTAGTGGGAGTTCTCGGAGGAGGAATGGAACAGGTTGATGTGCATCTGGTGTTCCTCCGGCGTCCGGTCGTCGAGGATGACCCGTGCCTGCATGGCATCCGCCTTCCAGCTCAGCATGAAGTCCTTTCCCCGGGTGGCGTTCTTCATCGGGGAGGGATCGCTGTAGCGGCCCAGCAGGTAGATGCCCTTCTCGTCCCACATCAGGTGGGTCCAGAGCGAGTGCTTCCCGACCAATGTCGGATCGTTGTAACTCCAGATCCCCGCGCTGAGATCCCAGTCGTTGTCTTTGCCATCGATCACCACTTCGCCCGGTGCCGGGAGCACCTGGATCTCGGCGTTGTTCGACGTCGGGCTTTCCGGATCGTTCTGGGCGAAGGAAAAGGCGGTGAGAGCCAGCAGGGACAGGATGGGTTTCATGGAAGGCGGAAGGGATGGTTGGTTCTGTCCGTGGCAGGGACCGCATTCCATGCGGTCCGGCAGGGGACGGTTGCTGATATCTTGCGATGATCGATACGCGGGGGACTCTTCCTCCGGAGAATAGGGGAGCGATGTTCCCCAAGGACGGGTGTCCCGGGATGATGGAGCATCCTCCCAGCCGGACCGCATGGAATGCGGTCCCTGCCGTCTGTTCCGGAAGAATGAGCTGCCATTGAAGGTCATCTGATTATTTGAACTCAAAGGTCCCCCACAGGGCGGGGTTGAGCATGGCTTCATCCGGGACATCGGAAACGATGCCGGTCGCCTTGTTGCTCCAGTAGACGCGGGCGGTGGTTTCCCCTCCGGTGCCCCGCAGGATGCCGATGTCGCCACGGATCTTCGCTCCCGCGGCTGGCTTGAAACCGAGCGACGCGAGCGGGATGGAAATCTCATGGTTGCCCTCGTTGCTTGAGAACTCAATCAGCGACGAAACGTCCTCCACCTTGTCGAAGGTGATGGTCCGCCATGGGGAGGAGAAGGGCACCTTGTCTCCATCCTTCGTGCCGGGCACCACCGCGCGGTAAAGCAGGGCCAGGGGCTTCTTGTCCACCACCGTGACAAGCAGCCGCATGTCCCCGGCCACGGGCTTCTTCCGGTCGCCTCCCGGTCCCAGCATCAGGTCCAGCGCATCTCCGGTCTTGAACGGGGCGAGCGGAGTCTCACCGCTGTTTTTGAGCGGCTCCGTCGCGCCGGTCTTCCATGCGGCGTAGAGCCTGTCACCGGAGACGGCGACCGCGCCGGTGATGTCGTAGGGCTTCGTGTTCGCGTTGAAGTAGGCCTTCACCCCGCTCTTGTCGATGTCCACCCAGTCGGCGGATGCCCACTCGCCGATGTCACCATCGACCACCGGCTTGTCCGGGCGGATGGCGACTTTCATGATGCCGCTGCCGTGGGCTTTCTGCCGGGCCAGCTCGACATCAGAACGCCAGACGCGGCCTTTTTCCAGATCATCGGAGGAGATGTTGATGTCGGCGGACGGCAGACGCTTGATCGTTTCAAGTCCATCCAGTCGGACGATCGCGCTGCGGGCGCCATCCACCAGATAGACCTTTCCGTCGGAGGCGTGGGTGAGGGTGGGCCAGAAGTTTTCCTCGCCCAGCGTGATGCCCTCCAGGTCGGTGTTCCGGATGGCGACCGGCATCTTCCAGCTTTTGCCGCCACGCATGTCCTCGAACAGGTTGGCGACGAAGATGCCGTCCTGCGTGAAGACCGCCATGCGGCCGTGGTTCGTGTGCAGCGCCCACAGCGGCCCCGCATCCGATCCCTTGATCTCAAAGAACGATCCGGGCAGGCGCGTGGTGCCGATCAGTTGGCCCGGCGCGTCCGGACGCGGCGCGCGGTGGGAGGCGTGGAGACCCGGCCACGGGCTGGGGTAGCTCCATTTAGCGATGCCATCCTTCGCTCCGGAAATGGAAAGCCCGTCGAACGGGCCGATGCCCAGCGTCACCACCGACCATCCATCTGTCCCGGCGAGCGCCTGGTCCCCGCCGGATGATTTCGGCGGCTGGACGTCGATTGCCAGAACCTTGCTGGTGGCGAAATCATAGAGAGGCACACCCGATTCCGTGAATCCCTTCACCGGAAACTGGACGGCTTTCCCATCCAGGCGTGCGGCGCAGATGGAGAGATCCTGCATCACCGTGAGACCGCCGCTTTTCCCTTTTTGGATCGTCACCTCTTCCGGTTGGGCCGTTGCATCGTCATTCAGATCGGTCCAGATGAAGAACGCCTCGGGTTCCTTTTTGGTGTCAGGCTTCAGACCTTCCGGCCAGCGTGTTGCGAAAGCTTCTGACTTCAGCAGCTCCCAGCGCATCGCATTGCCCATCGCGGCGGCGGGTCGGGCGATGCCGTCCTTCTCCGCAAAGATGAACACCGTGCCATGCCCACCGGTGGGGCTGGAGTTGTAGGCGTTGGTGAAATAGCGGCGGCCATCGCGGTACACCGCCTGTTCCGGTCCCCCCGCGCGGAAGGACAGCTTCATCTCATCCGGCACGCGGCGGTAGAGCACGTTCTCCAGCGACCAGCTTCCCTTTTCCCAATCGAGCTTGAACTCGAGCGTGCCGTGGCCTTCGTCCGCGTAATAGAACTTCGACTTGTCCACGGGGTCGAGCGCGCCACCGCCGCCGTATTTGCCGGGCCCGTAGAACGCGTTCGCCAGCTTCCCGTCCATGGTCCAGACGCTGACCCGCTTCGGCATGAAATCATGCTCCGCCACCCACACCTGGCCACGGTCATCCACAGCGATGCCATGGGGATGGTTCATGCGCAGCGGATCATATTTCCCCGCCGCTGGCTTTCCGGCCTTGCCGATGGTGCCGGAGAGCTTCCCGTCGGCCGTCAGGATCTTCACCTGATGGCTGCCACCCCAGTCGCTGATGAGGATGTTGCCCCTCGAGTCCGTGGTGATGCCGTGCGGATCTTCCAGTCCGGTGGCCGCCACGGTGGCGGCTTCACCTTGTCCCTGCGCGAACCGGAGCAGCCGGGTGCCGGAAATCACGAGCAGATCGCCCTTGGCATCGAAGATGATCCCCCGCGGGTCGGGGACGGAAAGCGCGCGGACTTCCTTGCCATCGGCCACGCTGAAGAAACGCAGCTTGTTCTCCTGCTTCATCGCGGCCACGGCGACGCCATTGTGGACGGCGATGCCACCCAGCAGGTCCTCCGTCCGTTCCCCCGCGCCGGGGGATTGCTCGTCCAGCTTGCCGAGCGAGAGTTTGACGATGGGCTTGTCTCCTTTCTCCGTGAGGGCGGTGATGCGCAGTTCACCGATGCCGGAACCTTTCTCCGTCTCCCAGGTGGAGCCGACATAGACATGCGTTCCGGGCTCCGCTTTTTCCCCGGCATCCCGTGCGAGGAAAGGAGCGGCGGTCCAGTGGCCGCCGACCCATTTCTTTCCGCCGAGCTTCTTTCCATCCGCCGGATCCACCCATGCGAGGCCGGATGGACCCTCCGTGACATAGCAGCCGAGATAAACTACGGGCTTTCCAGTAGGAGATTGCCCGGCGGGGACGAATGCCGCCGCCTGCGGTGGGGAATGGTTCGCCAGCCACGCGCCGGTGCTGTCCTCGGTGTTCCACGGCGGATTGCCCGTGGTATAAACGGAGAATTCGTAATGCGGCCGGATGTCATCCCTGACGATGCCGCGGACGCGGTAGGAACCGGGTTCCACGAAGCGGACGGGGATGTTGAAAACACCGTGCATCGCCGCATCCGCGTCGCGCCCCAGGTCATCGGAGCCGTCCCACCAGACGACATTCTCCCCGGCGGGAAAGTGGGTCTCGGACACCAGGTTGCGGACGCGGAAGCCATCCGGCTTCTCCACCACCAGCGAAACGTAACCCGGCTTCGCAAGGGTGAAGCGGATGGGGATGGGAGCCTTTGGCAAAGTTTCGGCTGCCAGGGTTTCCGCGGCCTTGAGCGGTTCGCTCCCGAGATTCCGCAAGGCCATCAGCTCGCCGAGCCACGCGCGCTTTCCATCATTGTTGTTCGCATGGGATAGGTTCGCCCCCGCTCCGGTGATCCGCAGCCGGATGGCGCGGGTTTTCACCTCCCTGGGGAAGGAAAGCAGGTTCGGCCAGAACTGGGCCGGGTAGCTGTGGCGGATGTTGCCGTAGGTGGCGACGGGCCTCCAGTCCGTGTCGGAAGCATCCTTCGGATGGCGGCCGGCGGGTCCTTGGAATGACTGTACCTCCGCATCGGAAATGCCCGCCCAGATGGCCGCGAGTCCGTTGAGTGAAACCGGCTTCTGCCAGCTCAGGGTGATCCACTCCGGATGATCCGCGGAAATGACCGCCGCATCGGCCGGTGCCTTGCCCTTTTCCTGGGTTTCCCATGCACCCCACCCGTCATGCGCTCCGTTGAGCACCTTTCCGGCATGCTGGCTCTGGATGCTGGCGGCGGCGGTCGCGTTCCATGCTTCATTCATGAAGCGGGTGGGACTCACCATCACCCCGGACAAGGCGCCCCGGTATTCCGTGTCGGTCGTTTTCGCATGGTGGGTGAAACGCAGCGCCCGCGTGGTGGTGCCGGGAGGCAGGATCCACAGGGAGAGATTTCCTTTCTCCGGCCCGGCCGCGACCGGAGTGCCGCCGTCATACCGTTGCGCGGGCAGCCATTGGGAATTATCCGCCGGATCACCCGGATAGGCCGCTCCGGGTTTCAGCACGCTGACCGTGCCGCCGTCCTTTGCCAGGATGCTCCCGACCGGGAGCGCCTCCTTGAAGCCGATCCGCAGATGCCGCGGCCCCGGGTTCCGGGAGTCCCCGAAGTAAAGCGTGGCGTGACCGGGATTCGAGGTGGGTGTGCAAAGGACGGCCAGCGCTCCCTGATCCTGCTTTCCCGGAGAGGCTTCGACTTTCCGGATGGAACCATCCATCCATTCCGCGAACGCATCCGGATCAACATTCCCGGCGGTGGCCGGAGTGGCGAAGGCCTCGCCGGGGAACTTCGGGAGCGCGATGACATCCGCATGCAGGGCGGGGGCGGCGAGGATGACGAGGGGCAGGGTGTGGCGGATCATGGATTTCGGGGCGTGGGACAACGGAAAGGAAATCGTTCAGGCATCGGGAAACTTATCAGGAACGGGAAAATAATGAAGCTCTCCGCTCAGCGGCGTTTGCGGGCCAACAGGGCAAGTCCCGGCAGAAGGAAGGCCAGGCCGGATGTTTCAGGGATGGTGGTGACCGTCCCCTCCAGGATCACGTTGTCAACGGCGAGCCAGCGGGTCTCAGAGTTGCTGTTGTCATAGAGGTAGATGCGGAAGGTGACGTCCGAAGTGAGGTCCTGGTAGGCCACCCCGGAAAGATCGAGAATGTGCTCATTGAAGGTGGGATTCAGGCTGTTGACGTGGGTCTCCGGGAATGATGTGCCGCCGATGGTGGTGGTGTAGTTGTCCCTGCTGGACCGGACGAAATACCAGCCGGTCAGGTTGAAGGTGCCACCGCTGTAGAACGCGGTGGAAAATTTCAACTGGGTCAGGCTCAGGGCGAATCCGCTGGCCGGGCTGACCCTGAAGGAAAAGTAGTCATTTGCCGCGATCGATGCCTCCGGTGTCCCGACCACCGTTCCCGAACCGACGGCTTCCGAAGATGGCGCGCCGATCCACCCGTTGCCGCCGGAGTTGCCATAGATCACCGGCCGCGCGACATTGTTGAGGCCGCCGTGGGGGACAAAGGCGTCCGCCGTCACTCCGGACTCCGAAGAGGTGGGGGAGCCGTTGCCATCGTTGAAGTCATAGGCCGCCAGGATGGCTGCGTGGGAAGGCACGGCCACGGCGGCCGCCAGACAGATGATGAGGGTTTTCATGGATCGTATCGGAATTGGGTTCCGATAACGATTGGTGGGCTTCTCCGGGAATTGGCCGGAAAATTTCGGAGCGTTGCAATCAGCGGGTCCCCGCTGGTTTCGCCATGCCCCAGCCTCCCGTCCGCGCCTTCCTGGCGGCAGCCTGCAGTGTTTCCAGATGCCGGCGCTGGCTGTCCGCCTTCGTGCCGTCAGGCAGATCCGCAGGTTTTGTTTTCAGGCGGGCGAGGCCTTTTTCGACCAACACTTCGTGAAGCCAGCGGGTTTTGCCACCTTCATTCACTTCGATGAAGGCATGATACCGCTGGTCCCGGAACGGGCTGTCCCATCCGGTATGGAGCGTGAACGGACGCTTGCCGAGGAGGCCGAGGACGAACTGCTTTCCCTTCCTGCCGACCTCGACCGCTTCCTCGGAAGTGATGCCGAAGTGGGCGGCCTGCTCGCGGATCCGCTGGTGGTTGTTTTCTCCGTTGCGGTAGGATTTGAAGGCGCTCTCCGGCGTGTCCACGAAGTAGAGCCGGAAGATCTCACGCCTGCCATCCGGCAACAGCACCCG
This sequence comes from Akkermansiaceae bacterium, assembly GCA_019634595.1. Classification (NCBI taxonomy): domain Bacteria; kingdom Pseudomonadati; phylum Verrucomicrobiota; class Verrucomicrobiia; order Verrucomicrobiales; family Akkermansiaceae; species Akkermansiaceae bacterium. Next base: position 638,973 of record JAHCBC010000003.1, on the reverse strand, counting down.
GAAGCTGTCCCCATCATTGGAGTTGTCCGCGGCCAGCGTGCAGTTGCGGTGGACTTCGTAGCGGCCTTGATGGCCGGTGGTTCCGGAGCGGCTCTCCTGCCTGCCCGGCGGCGGGGATTTGGAAGATGGAGCAGGGCTGGTGGAAACCGTCTCCCTCCGGTGGGAGCGGGGGTTTTCGTCAGGACCGGCTTTTCGCTGCTCCAGCGCCCACAGGGTCACCGCCGCGGCGATGATCAGGATGACAAACCACGGGCTTTGCTTTTTCGCGCGGATCGCCATCGGGGTACGGGGCGGTCAGGCGCGGCGGCGGAACAGGATACCGGCGAAACCAAGCGCGCCGAGCAGACCGGCCGCAGGCTCGGGGATCACGTTGAAGCCGGAAACGCTGATGTCGTCCACATACAGGCTCTTCATCGAGGAGGTGGAGTTCAGCGCCGTATTGACCGTCGAGGCATCTCCGGGGGCGATCCTGAAGGTGACGGTATCCCCCGGATTGAGTCCGGCCAGGATGGACCCCAGGGACACGGGTGACAGGGTCGCCTGCGCGATGTCATAGCTGCCGGAGGTCGTGTTGAAACCCAGGGACGAGGTCCAGTTCGGTGTGGCGGCGTTGTAGGCATCCGCCGTCGCGGAAAGGGTGGCACCGAGATTGATGAAGCTGCCATTGTTGATCCGCACCCCTGCTCTCGCATAGGCGGACATGTTCTGGTTGGCGGAGTTCCCGGTGATGGCTCCCAGCGTGAACGAAAAGGTGGCGGAACTGAAGTCGAGCGTCTGGCCTGCATCCGGAGTGATGGTGAACTCCAGGTAGGTTGTGTGGGTGGAGATCGGCGGGTTGCTTTGATTCGAGACATTCAGCGGCACGAAGGCACGGACAACGGAGGTGTCCGCGGGAATCCCGTCGCTGCTGCTGACGAGCCGGCCGTAGACGGCTCCGGTGGACAACGGATTGTTCGGGGAGGTGGCGGAATTTCCGTTTTCGGTCAGTGGACCCGTTGTAAAACCGGATCCGGTGATGGTGGCATTGTTGGTGCTCGATTCGAAATCGTAGGTCACGGTCGCCGCGGAAGCCGGAACCGCCGTCAATATGCCGAAGAGGGGGATGAGGGGCTTCATCGGAATGGAGCATAAGGCCCTGGCACGGGGATGCAAGAGCTTTGGCCTACAGTCCCTTGCGTCCCGCGTATTCCAGATAGGTGCCGGTCGGCACCTCCACCGCGCGCCATTCCCGGTTCAGCCGCCGGTATTTGTTGATGAACTGCGTGGGGTCCGCCCAGTGCTCCAGGGTAGGGGGGATCGAACTGCGCTGCATCCCGATGGTGATGTTGTGGCGGATCTCGAAATGAAGGTGCGCCGGATACATGCCCCGGTTGCTGCCGATGGTGCCGATCTGCTGGCCGCGTTTCACCTTGCTGCCCACGGTCGTCATGATCCTCTGCAGGTGCCCGTAGAGCGCGTCGCAGTATTTCACCTTTCCGTTCGAAGGATCCCGGTAGGCATGGCGGATGATCACCACATTGCCCCAGCCCTGCGCCACATCGTAGGCGAACGTCACAATCCCATCCCCGATGTTGTAAACCGGGTCGCCCAGGTCGCTGTCGCCGCCACTCCGGCCGTTCCAGTCCTCCCCGAAGTGCCGAGGGGAGCTGAGCCGCAGACCGCGCGCCTTGTAGTAGCCGGAGGCATCCGGCTTCCCGACCGGGAAATCGAACCCGTCCGCGAGGTTGATCTTCACCTGGGCGGATGCCGTCATCACGCCCGACAGGAGCGCGAAAAGCAACAGGAAGAGAAGCTTCGGAAAATTTGAACCACGAGGGGTCATCGCCCCACAGTCCACTCCCGGAAGCCCACCGTCGCAAGTGCAAAAAAGAACGGCCCGCCGGGATGGCGGGCCGTTGGATAATCAGGATTTCCGAAGGAACCGGCTTACTTCTGCTCGTCCACGGTGAGTGGGCGGTAGCCGCCGATGGCTTTGAAGTAGAGCATCAGCAGGAGGTAGCAGATTGCCATCACCGCAGGGATGAAGGAGTCCACCTTGAGGGTTCTGCGGTTGCCGGTGATGTCGGATGCGACCACCGTGGCCTGCGCCGGTGTGCGGTCGGCGACGGCGACTTTCTTCGCTTCTTCAAGCTTCTGGCCGTCGATCGGCACAACTTCGTCGAAACCGAGGAACTTGCTGGTCGTGGTGGTGTTCTTGTATTCCTCGAAGAGGGCTGTGTCGGCCTTCTTGAGTTCATCCGCCGCGTAGCGGTCCTTGAAGTAACCGAGGCCCGGGCCACCGATGAGGCCGGCGGACATCATGCCGATGCCGCCCATAAGGCTCATCGCGACGGCACCGGTGCGGGGGAAGCGGTCACCCACCACGGCGAGCATGGTCGGCCAGAAGAACGTTTTGCCGAGCGCATAGACCAGCAGGGCGCCGAGGGCGGGACCGAAGGCGGAAACCGCGCTGACCAGGTTGAGGCCGAGGCAGCCGAGCAACGCGCAGACGAAGAGCAGGCTGATCGGCTTGAGGCCCAGCTTGGTTTCGATGAAATGGGCGCAGAAGCGCAGCAGGAACATCATCAGCGAGGTGAAGACGAAGAGCATCTTGCCCTCTTTCTCGTTGAGGATGGCTCCGGTGATGTTCTGGATCCAGCCGTCGGTGCCCAGTTCGACCGCGCCGACCATGGCGTGGATGACAAAGAGGAAGGCAAGCAGCCAGTGACCCATGGAGAAGCCGGTGACAGCGGCGATGGAGCCGAGGATCACAAGACCGATGGCGATGGAGATGTAGTTGCCGATAGCCGGGTCCGCGAAGAACGGAGTGAGGAGACCCTTGAAGAAGAGATACAGCATGTAGCTGACGACCGCACCGCCGAGGATGCCGACATCCTTGAGCATTTCACCCAGCTTGAGGCCCTTTGCGGAAGCTTCCGATTTCGGGAAGGATTGGCCGAAGAACATCACGCCATAGGCGAGGGTGGGGAGGAGATAGAGTGCGAGCTGCCATTTCCAGTCCCAGGCGTTGGCACCGCTGCCGAGGGTCCAGCCGATCACACCGCCGAAGACCATGCCCAGAGGCCAGGAGGCGTGGAGGATGTTCAGGTAGTGGTTGCGGTTCTTGGGGAAGAGGGTGGCGACAAGAGGGTTCGAGACGGCCTCAAGCGTTCCGTTGGCCGCGCCGAAGGCGAACATGCCCCAGAAGAGGAATTGGTAGGCGGTGCCGGTGTCCATCCCCTTGGTCGCGCCGAAGGTGATGAAGGCGGAGAGCACATGGAGGAGGAAGGCGGCCAGGACGAGCTTGCCGTATCCGATCTTATCGACCAGCACGCCGCCGATCATGATGCCGAAACAGAAGCTGGTGAATCCCGCACCACCGATGGCTCCGAGCTGGGCACCGGTGAAGTTGAACTCAGCGGCCCAGTTTCCGAAGATACCGCCACGGATTCCGAATCCTACCCCGGCGGCGAGGATGGCGGTGAAGCCGGCCCATAGGAGCCGTTTGGCGTTTGGTGCGATTGCGTCGTCTGCTGTACTCATAGGGGTTTGTCGGATCTAAACGTGGAGAAGGGGATTATCGGTTAGGGCGGGTGATGGCAAGGAGAAGAAAATCACGGATGCAACCGGTTTTTTGATAGAAACTCCCAAATGCAGCGAATCGCGTGAGAGATTCGGCGGGGAGGACGTTCCCATGCCATGACCACTCCGGTCCTTCATGGACTTCCCCCCAGCCGAAGGTCTCACGACCTTCGCTACCCAAAAAAAGAACGCCCGCGTCCCTTGCGGGAGGCGGGCGCCTCGGAAACAGGAAGCGGGATTACTTCGAGGAGGAAACGTAGGATGCCTGGGAGGCGCCCTTCTTCAGTTTCTTCTGCTTGATCCAGCTCATGGTGGAGCGGAGCTTCTCACCGGTCTTCTCGATCTGGTGGGCGGCCTCCTCCTTGCGGATCTTGTTGAAGCGCGGGTAGCCGTTCTTGTACTCGGCGATCCAGTCTTTCGCGAACTTGCCGTTCTCGATGTCCTTGAGCTGTTTGGCCATGCGCTTCTTGACGCCGGCGTCGATGATCTTTGGTCCGACGGAAACGTCGCCCCACTCGGCGGTCTCGGAGATCGAGAAACGCATGCCGGCCAGGCCGGACTCGTTCATGAGGTCAACGATGAGCTTCAGCTCGTGGAGGCACTCGAAGTAAGCCATCTCAGGCTGGTAGCCAGCCTCGACGAGCACTTCGAAACCGGCCTTCACCAGGGCGGATGCGCCACCGCAAAGGACGGTCTGCTCACCGAAGAGGTCGGTCACGGTTTCCTCGCGGAAGTTGGTTTCGAACACACCGGCACGGGTGCAGCCGACGCCGCGTGCCCATGCGAGCGCGGTTTCCTTCGCCTTGCCGGAAGCGTTCTGCTCGACGGCGATGAGGCCGGGAACACCCTTGCCGTCCACGAACTGGGAGCGGACGGTGTGGCCAGGTCCCTTCGGGGCGACGAGGATCACGTCGATGTCCTTCGGCAGTTTCAGGCCGCCGAAGAGAACAGCGAAGCCGTGGGAGAACAGGATGGTCTTGCCCTTCGTGAGGTTCGGGGCGACGTCCTTTGCGTAGATGTCAGGGATCGCGGTGTCCGGGGTGGCGATGAAGATGACGTCTGCCTTCTGGACGGCCTCGGCGGTGTCATAGACCTCGAAGCCCAGCTTCTTGGCGACTTCGCGGGACTTCGACTTCTTGTAGAGGCCGATGATGACCTTCAGGCCACTGTCCTTGAGGTTCAGCGCGTGGGCGTGGCCTTGGGAGCCGAAGCCGATCACGGCGAGTGTTTTCTTCTTCAGCGGAGCGAGCGAGGCGTCCTTGTTGGTGTAGATCTTCGCGGCCATGGCGGATCGTTGGATATGTTTCGGTTTGGACACGCCGCGGCCATCGGGGACGCAGGCGGGCGGACAAGCTGTGGGGAGGGGGAAAGAGAGTCAAGAATCAAGAATAAAGAACGGGACCCGCATGGATCACGCCTCCGTTCCGAATTCCGCGCACTGTTTCACGAACGTCTTCTGGCATGCCGCTTTCACACCCGCCACATGCGCGGCGATCCGGTCCTCCAGCGGGCTGCCGCTGGGCGTCTCGAAGGTGAAGGAATGCGGGCAGCCTTTCTTGATCAGATAGATGGCTTCCGGCCAGCCTTCCGGGATGTCCGGCTCGGACGCGTGGTAGATCCAGCCCGGCTCGTAGGACTCGTGGCCGTCGATCATGGGGCCGGGCTCCGGTTTGAACCACGGCTCCACCGCTTTCAGAATACAGGCCGCATGGCTGGTGGGACCGCCGGTCAGGTTCAGTTCGTAAAAGTAGAAGCCTGAAGTTTCCCAATCCTCATGCAGCGAGACGAAAAGCACCGGAGTGCCGATGGAGTCCAGCCAGCGGATGTGCGCGTCGGCCTCCCTGGATTCCCGCACGTAGTAGTCGCGGTTCAGGTCGATGCCATCGGCATTCCCGCGCGTGTGCGCCGCCAGCCCGTCGGGATTCAGCGCGGGGCAGATGATCCAGTGGATGGACGGGCAGAAAAAGTCCGACCGCATCAGCTCCAGCACCGCCAGCGGCCCGGCGGGCTCGTCCCCGTGGATGCCTGCGGAGAGATAGACCAGCGGGCCGTCCGCCTTCCGCTCCCATGCCTCGATGGGGCCGGTCTCCGTTTCATGGATCACCGTGGGCGTGAAGCCACGGGCCTGCGCCTCACGGAAGAAATCCGCGTGGAATGGGGTCCAGTGGAACGCGTCGCTCATGCGTGCGCAAGGTGGGTCAATTCCGGGGGAAGGGCAACCGCGGAAAGAGGCCGGAACGCCAAGGACGCCACCTTGACCCCGCAGGTGAAGGATGCCATGGTGACGGTCAATGAAACCGATGCTGCTGGCGGCCCTTTCCGCCCTGGTCCTGCCGCTTTCCGCCCAACAGCCGGTGTCTCCGGAGGCCCTGCTGGACAAGATCGTCACCTACCCGGGTTCCTACGCCCAGGTCTGCGATGTGATGACCGCCCCGACGGACATCCCCTATCGGGCGTATCAGGTCACCAGCTTCGCCGGTGCTTCGTTTTCCAAGGCGAACCTCGCCCAGATGGAGGGCAACCGTGACGGGGTGGTGAAAGCTTTGCGGAAGCGCCTGCTGGAGATCGACTTCGTCAGGCAGCCGGTGGAACCTAAGAAAGATCCCGCACCGGAGGAAAGCCATGACGGCGAGGACGTGGGGTGTGATCCCCATGTGCTGAACCCGCTCCTGCTGGAGATGATCCTCCACCTGAAGGCGACGGAGGCTCTGCCCGAGCTGCTGGTGCTGGAGGAAAAACTCGTGAAAGGCATCGCCGTTGCGAAGGATAGCGTGAAAGCCGCGCCTCCCGTCGTGACCGGGTGGTATGTCGGGCAGGAAAACTTCGACTATGATGAGAATGAGCCGGAGGCGAAACGGGACCGCCGCGTGAACCTGTTCCAGGCCCGCGTCGCCCAGCGTGATCTGGTGCTGACCATGGGCCGCCTGCTGCGGGAGGCCGGATATGAATCCTACCGCACCACCGCCATTGAGAAAGCCTATGTGGCGGGCCTCAAAAAGGAAGCGAAGGCGGAGGGTTACCTCGACTACAAGCCGGGCGGAAAACTTCCGGCAGGGAAGGAATATCTGGAGTTGGTCATGGACCCCTTCAGCAACGTGCCGCGGGACATCTACGCCTCCGTGGCGGTTCCCTACTCCCGTGAGTCACGCGATGAAGTGAGGGCGGTCGCCTCGAAATGGATCGCCGAACATTGATGCCGTCGCCCATGTTCGTGAGGACGATGGCATCGGTTCTGGCCTGCGCGGCCATCTCCTCCGCTGCGGAGAAAGGGCCGAACGGGCATGTCCTGATCGCGGTGCCAGCGGGGGAATACGCACTCGGCTCCGTGGACCACAAGCTGAACCGCCCGCACCGTTTCAAAACGGAGGGCTTTCGCATCTCCGATGCCGAAACGACCAACGCCCAGTTCGCTGAGTTCGTGAAGGCCACCGGCTACCGCACCCTCGCCGAGCGTGCGGGGTGGAGTCTTTCCGGTGGCGAGGGCAGCGCCGAGTGGGAATGGAAGCGGGTCGAGGGTGCGGACTGGCGGCATCCCTTCGGTCCCGATGGTCCTTCCGCGGAAAAGCTGCCGGACCACCCTGTCACCCAGATCTCAGGTGAGGACGCACGGGCCTACTGCCAGTGGGTGGGCGGCAGGCTTCCCACGCTGGATGAATGGGAAACGGCGGCCCGCGCCGGGGCCACCACTGCCTACCCCTGGGGAGCCGCATTTTCCGCAAAGGCCTGCAACGTCTGGAACGGAGCCAGCCACCTGAAGAACACCCGTGAGGATGGCTTCGTGCTCACCTCCCCGGTCCGCTCTTTCCCACCGAACGCGTGGGGCCTCCATGATGTCATCGGGAACGTCTTCGAATACTGCGAGGGGTCGCCCCCATGGATGACCAGCGATCTCACGAAAAAGCGGATCTGCGGCCGCGGCGGTTCCTGGTGGTGCTCCGCCCACTCCTGTGATTTCTTTAACCTGCTTGATATAGGAAGCATGGTCAAAACCGCCTCCCTTCCGAATCAAGGCTTCCGGATTGTAAAGTAAGGAGGGAGGACACTCCTGTCCTCCGGCTGCAATGGAAAACAAAGGAAAGAGAAGTTTTCAGGGAAGAAAGAAAGCTGACCGTGAGTCTCACGAATCTTGAAGAGATCCATTTTGCCTTTGCGCTTTCTTTGCGACCTCTGCGGCTCCTCTGTAAGTCTTTCGCATTTTGCCAATGCCGCCGGTGGACAGGAATGGGAGCGAAGAGGACATAGCGGCTTTGCCGCAATGTCCACCCTCCTTACTCGGCTGCAACGGAACACTCAGCAAAGGCATCCAAAGGATTGGTCCACCCTCCCTAAGGTCTCTTCCCCTTCGGCAGCGAAGCCACCACCAGATCGTACGAATGCCGGATCAGTTCCCGCAGGAGTGATGCAGGCACGGACCGATCAATCCTCACCGTATTCCAGTGCCGCTTGTTCATGTGGTAGCCGGGGATGATCGACTCATATTCTTCCCGCAGCGTGACTGCCCGTGTGGGGTCACACTTGAGATTCATTCTCGGCGGGAAGTCTCCCGGATCCGTGAGCGCGAATACCTTCCCACCCACCTTGTACACCAGCACATCAGGGCCGAAGGGGGTGGTCTCTTCGGCCCCGGGAAGTGAAAGGCAGAGGTCGATGGCCTCCGGGAGATCCATGGCTGGACGGATTATTTGAAGATCTCGGCGAAGAACACCTTCATCGCCTCCCAGGAACGGGCGTCCGCTTTCGCGTTGTAGGCGGAGCCTTTCGATGGGTCGTCACCGGCCATTTTCTGAGTGAAACTGTGGACCGCGCCGGAGTAGGCGGTGAGTTGCCAATCCGCTTCCGCTTCGTTGAATTCCTTTTCGAATCCGGCCACCTCCTCCGGCTTCACGTGCGGGTCGATCGCTCCGTGGAGCACCAGCACCTTCGCTCCCACCTTGCCCTTTTCCGCCGCGAATCCGGGAGTGGATGCCAGTCCGCCGTGGAAACTGACCACCCCGGCGACGTCCGCGCCGGAGCGTGCCAGCTCCAGCACGCCCGTGCCGCCGAAGCAGTAGCCGATCGCGGCGATCTTCGACGCCTCGGTGCGCTCGTCTTTTTTCAGTTGCTCCAGCGCGGCGTCCAACCGGGCGCGGAACAGCTTGCGGTCGGACTTGTATTTGCCCGCTTCCTTGCCGGATTCCGGCGGCACCGGGCGCACACCTTGACCATAGATGTCCGCGACGAAGACATTGTAACCCAGCTCCGCCAACTGGCGGGCGCGGCCTTTCTCATAGTCCCCCGGTCCGGTCCATTGGTGGATCACCAGGACAGCGGGCCGCTTGCCGGAGGTGGCATCGTCATAGACATGGAACCCTTCGAGGGTGACGCCGCCCTGTTCGTAGGTGACGGTCTTTTCGACCGGCGCGCCGTGGGCAGCGGTCAGCAGGAGGGAAGAGAGGAGAAGGAGACGTTTCATCATGACTATCAAAGCGTGGAACACGGCGGAGTCAAATGCGCGATCACTCCCAGCGGTCTCCTCAGGCTTGTATCCGCGGTCTCCCCGGCAGACGCTCCCCGCGGATGAGTGCGAATGTCTCCTGGTTCCGGGCAAATGGTTTCCTGCTGGCCCTCATCGGTGCGGTGATCCTGGCCTTCCTTTTCCCGGAAGGGGGAGGTAGCGGGGCATGGATCCCCCCCGTGCTGGTGACGAACGGCGGCATCGCCCTGATCCTGTTTTTCCAGGGCCTCTCGCTGTCTTTTGAAAAAGTGAAAGCAGGCGCGGGAAACTGGCGGCTGCACTTGGTGATCCAGGCGTTCACCTTCGTGGTGTTCCCGCTGGTGGGCCTCCTGCTGGACCACATTGTGCCGTGGTTCTGGTCCTCCCAGCCGCAGGCCATCCGGCACGGCCTGCTGTTTCTCTGCGTGCTTCCGTCCACCATCTCCTCTTCGGTGGTCTTCACCGCCATCGCCCGTGGCAATACCCCCGGCGCGTTGTTCAACGCCGCGCTCTCCAACATCATCGGCGTTGTCATCACGCCCGTGCTGGTCTTTCTGCTGATGCAGGGCACCGGCAGTCCGGTCACCTCGGAGTTCGGCCCGCTGTTGCTGAAGATCACCTCGCTCACGCTGCTTCCCTTCAGTATCGGGATGGCGCTGCGGCCCTTCGTCCGGGACTGGGCGGACCGTGCGAAGCCATGGTTCACCCGCATCAGCAACGCAGTTATCGTCTACATCGTCTATGCCGCGTTCTGTGATTCGGTGCAGGGGGACATCTGGCGGAAATATGGCGCCGCCATCACCCTGCCGGTGGTCATCATCGTGGTGCTGCTGTTCGTGGGGGTGTCGTGGCTCACCCATGGCTCCTGCCTGCTGCTGCGGATGAACCGGGAGGACCGCATCGCCGCCTACTTCTGCGCCGTGAAGAAGACCCTGGCAATGGGCGTGCCGCTGGCGGCGATGATCTTCGGCCGCGGTACGGAACTTTCGCTGATCCTGCTGCCCGTCATGCTCTACCATCCCCTCCAGCTTCTGGTGAATGGAGTGCTGGCGAACCACTGGGCGAAGGAACGTCTGCCGGGTGATCCCTGAAAAAGAAAAACGCCCGGCCGCATGCGCAGCCGGGCGTCCTTGAAAGGTGGAACGATTACTCGCCGAGTCCGAAGCGGACGAAGCGGGTCACCGTGATGGTGTCACCCAGGGACTTGCCGGTTTCTTCGACCAGCTTGTTGATGGTGACCTTGTCATCCTTCACGAAGCCTTGCTCCAGGAAGCAGCTTTCGGCGAAGAACTTGTTCATCTGGCCGACGAGGATGTTCTCGATGATGTTGGCAGGCTTGCCGCTTTCCGCCAGGCGGGCGCGGTAGATTTCCTTCTCGGCGTCAGCCACTTCGGCCGGGATGTCCGCGCGGGACAGGCCCTTCGGTGCGGCGGCGGCGATGTGGAGGGTGAGGTCCTTGATGAGTTCCTTGAAGGCGTCCTGGGAAGCGGTTTCCTCCTTGGTGGTGCCAACTTCGAGAAGCACGCCGACCTTGCCACCCATGTGGATGTAGGAAACCACAACTCCGCCGGGAGCGGCGTCGAAGCGGACGTACTTGCGGAACTGGATGTTTTCGCCCAGTTCGAGAACCTTGGTCTTCACGTAGTCACCGACGTTGATGTCGCCCTTCTGGACTTCCAGAGCGGCGTCGAGATCGGCGGCCTTGGACGAAGCGATGGCGTCGGCGACTTCGGCGACGAACGCCTGGAAGTTCTCGTTGCGGGAGACGAAGTCGGTCTCGCAGTTGATCTCCAGGAGGACGCCGGACTTGCCGTCGGCGGCGACGCGGGAGGTGATGATGCCTTCGGTGGCGGCGCGGTCGCTTTTCGAGGCGGCCTTCACGATGCCACGCTCACGGAGGAGCTTGATGGCGGCTTCGATGTCGCCGTTGGTTTCGTTGAGGACTTTCTTGCAGTCCATCATGCCGGCGTTGGTTTTGTCGCGAAGTTCTTTGACGGTGGCAGCGGTGATCATGTGATGAAAAATGTGAGCGGTTGGTGGGAAGAAAAACGGGCGGCGTGCCGGATCGACAGGCCGCCCGTGTGACAGATTCGGTTAGTTCTTGCGGGCTGCGACCATGCCATCGACCAGGTTCTGGAGGATGATGCGGATCGAGCGGATCGCGTCGTCGTTGCCGGGGATCGGGTAGTCCACCACGGCCGGGTCGGCGTTGGTGTCCACGATGGCGACGATCGGGATGTTCAGGCGGCGGGCTTCAGCCACGGCGATGGTTTCGCGGGCGGAGTCCACGATGACCACGGCGTCCGGCTTCTTGTCCAGGTCGCGCACGCCGCGCAGGTTGCGCAGCAGCTTTTCGCGCTCACGGCCGAGGGCGGCGAGTTCCTTCTTGGACATCGCCTTGAACTCAGGCTGCTTCTCGATGTTTTCGAGATACTTGAGGCGCTCGATGGACTTGCGGACGGTGGCGCTGTTGGTCAGCATGCCGCCGAGCCAGCGGTGGTTGACGTAGTGTTGGCCGGTCGCTTCCGCGGCTTCGCGGATGGCGTCCTGTGCCTGGCGCTTGCAGCCGACGAAGAGGATCTTTTTGCCCTTGCCGACGAGGTCAGCGAGGAAATCGGAGGCCTTGTCCAGTTGCTGGACGGTCTTCTCCAGGTTGATGATGTAGATTCCGCCTTTGTCCTTCATCAGGAAGGGCTTCATGCGGGGGTTCCATTTTTTGGTCTGGTGGCCGTAGTGGACGCCGGCGTCCACCATCTCGGAGATGAGTTCGTTGATCATTGGTATTAAGTGGTTTCCCGCCTTGATTCAGGACGGGCGATGCTGAAGATTGGCCGCGTATGAGGTCCCTCAGGGTCTTCGTTGGTGCGTAAGGCGGCCTGAAGAGGGGCGGGGAAACTCGGAAAATCCCCCCGCCTTGGCAAGGGAAATCCTCGAAGCCGGCAGGGGATGCCTCATTTTTGAGGGCTTCCTCCCCTGCGGAGCAGCGATCCGTTGCGCTGGGAGCGCTGGTCTTCAGACCGGCATCTTCTCCATCTGTTTGGCCCGCTGAGAGTCGCGATCCGCGCAAAATCCCTGAAAATACGCCCCGGACCGATTCTGTCCGGGATCCCTTGGTAGCTCCGGTCCATGCATCGCACGGATCAGCCTCTTTGGATCACCCCTGCCGACTTCCGGGCAGTCCTGTCCGAGGCGGACTCCCGCCTCTCCGTCCTCCGGGGCCGCTATCCCTCCCTCGGCCCCTACCCGGTTCTCGCCCGCGGCGGCCTCCAAACCGAGCCAACCAACGATCTTCCAAAACTGGTCGGGATTCTCCCGGACCTTTTCGCCGATAACCCCGCGAAATCGGAGATCCTCGGGTTGTTGGGCAAGAAGGGCGAAACGCGGAAGCCGGGAAAATTGAGGGCCGCAGAAAAGAAGAACCAGGAGGCCCGGATCGGCGAACTCTCACCCCTGTTGCGGATCGACGGAAGCTTCCGGGTGGAATTACGGTTCGGGAATCTGGACTACGAATCGATCTGGAAACTCAAAGCAGACCCATTGGTGGATCAGGAGCTCACCCTGCGATCCCATGCGTCGATCCGGATTGTTCTCATGCCGCTCTCGGCATTCGTGGTGGCGGGGCCTTCAAATGGAGCGAGATGACAGCGGAAAATGAGACAGTAGCGGAGGAGACGCTTTTGCAACGGATCAAGGAGAGCTTCCCCGAGCTGGAGGAACTGCTGGAGCGTGTGGGTCGCCGGGGTGCGAACCGCTTCTACAAATTCTATTCGGGAAGCTTCAAAACCTACGATCTCCAGACCGAAACGCGGGAAATCGTGGAGGCGTTGCGTGCCGTAATGCCGGAGCGGCGAATGGACGGCCAATTTCTGGCGATCATGGAGCGCGGCACTGGCAGGGTCTTCCAGCCCGAACACAACGAACGGTGGATCGAAGAAGCGGGACCCGTGGTCGAGGCGTTCCTGCATGCGGAAATGATGCTGCGGCAGATGGTGGAATGCGGAAGAAACATCGGCAGTCTGCCGGTCCGGTCGATTTGTCCCGGCTGGCAACTCATGTGCTGTCTTTACGGAGTGCCCTGACCCTGAGGGTCGGCTTCGTCCGGAATCAATCCGGGGTCAGCGGACGAACCTCGCCGTGAGGTGAACCATGCCCCGGCAGCCGCCAGCAGCACAAACGATGCGGAAACCAGATTCGCCCTGGAGGTGCGCTTCGCCGGGTCCGGGTTCTCGTCCACGAAGCGTGCTTCGAAGATCACATCCGGAGCGGACGTCAGGGGTGCCCCCGGTACGCCTTCCAGCCCGAGTGAAACCGACAGCTCCTCATAACGGCGGAATCTCCGGCTGAAATCTTCATGCTCCACGACGGCTTTCGCTTTGGCCGATCCGCTCACGGCTTTCGGCAGGATCTGGAGGAAGTCCACGTAGCCCGCGCGGGCGGCCTGGTCATGGAGCAGGCCCTTCAGTTTGCGGGCGTCGATTGCCAGCTTGCGGTCTTCTGCGGAGAAAGGCGGGATCTCCACAGGAGCCGCAGCCACTTCCTTCTCCCGGGAAGCTCCCCGGTAGATCCGCGCGATCTCCCTCGCCAGCCCCCGATTTTCATCAATATCCGGAACATCCACCGTGATGCGGGTGCCGTCCTCCTCCGCCCGGATGCGGACATGCTTCGCCAATTTCTCCGGCTGGTCCCGGATCTTGTCCGGCAGCGGGTGGAGGAAAAAATTCCGCAGCACGATGGCGGCGTGGGTGGTGGAAAGGCGGGCCTCTTCGCCGGGTTTGTCCCCGGCGGCCACCATGACCTCCGCCGCCCGCGGGCGCTTCACCGCGGGCTTCTTCACCCTGTCCGAAATTTCTCCGGCGATCGCGCCCAGGACGATGCCGCCAACGATCCAGCAGGTGATGCGGATCCAGCGTGCGGCTTGTCCCGGGTCGCTCATGGCGGGTCAGGCGGGTTTGAGGAGGTAGCCGGCCACCCATCCCTCGTTGCCAGCCTCGTTGAGGCACCAGTGCCAGCCATGGATCTGTTTGAGGGACTCGATCTTGTCCCCGCGTTTGATGGTCAGCACGGTCGGGTCGAAGTTTTCCATCAGGGCGAAGCGGCCTTCGCCGGTCGGCTCCAGGATTTCCTCCGGGACGTAGCCATGGCGGCCTTCATTGTCCTCCGCCCACACCCAGCCCGGCCAGGCGCGGTCCGCCGGTCCGACGGTGATTTCGTCCCCCGCCCCCAGCACGAGCGGGTTGCGGTCTTTTTCTTCGTAGTCGGCGTTGGCGGTGAAAGCGGGCATTGGCGCGAACCTAACAAAGCCGCCGGGAAATGCCACGATTTTGCACTGTCGGTTTTGCCGTCCCGATCCGGGCGGCGGAAGGATTTCCATTGGCCCGGCCGGAGTTCCTGTTAGGGATGTCATCCCTCATGAAAGCGTTGCGGATTCTTCCCTTCCTGTTGCCCATCGGATCGTTGCCAGCCCTTCCACTCCCGGAAGCCCGGGTGGTGACGACGGACTACCACGGCGTGAAGGTGGATGATCCTTACCGCTACTTCGAGGAAAAGGACAATCCGGAGGTCGCCGCATGGGCACGTGCCCTGACGGAGAAATCCCTGGCCGCGCTGTCCCAGGTCCCGGAGCGGACGAAGATCATGAAGATCATCGAGGAAGCGGACGCGGTGCAGGGCGACCGCGTGGGCTGGACGGCCCAGCCGCGGCCCGGAGAGTATTTTTTCCTCATGCGGCGGCAGGGGGAGCAGGTGGAGCAGCTTTTCCACCAGAAGCCCGGCGGAAAGCCGGAGTTGGTGCTGGATCCGCGGAAAATCGTCGATGGGAAAGGATCTCCGGTGACCATCAAACACTACAGCATCTCCCCGGACGTGAAGCATCTGGCCGTCGCGATCACCTCGGGTGGCGGGGAGGATGCGGACCTTTATGTCGTTTCACTCGCCGACGGAAAGGTGGCCGAGGGCCCGTTTTCGCGCGCCCGTTGGGGGCCTGCGGAGTGGCTGCCGGACAGCTCCGGTTTTCTCCACACCCGGCTCCAGGACCTCGGGCCGGACGCGGATCCTTTGCAGAAGTTCCAGAAATCCCGGGTGTATCATCACCGGCTGGGAACCCCGGAAAAGGATGACCGGGCCGTGTTCGGCTTCGGCACGGAGGATGGGACCGGCGTGAAACCGGCGGACATCGTTTCGCTTTCCCCCATGGGCGACAGCGGTTGGGTGCTTTCGTCGAATGGCACTGGCGTCTCCTCCGATGACATCCACCACATCGCCCGGCTGGACGAGGTGCTCGCGGGTACCGCGAAGTGGCGGAAAATCTGCGACCGTTCCCATCTCGTCGGCTCCATGGGCGGAGGTGCGGTGGAACTGCACGGCGACCACCTCTACATCCTGAGCCGGAAGGACGCGCCCAACGGCCGGGTTCTCCGCATGAGCCTGGACGACCTGGATTTCGCGAAAGCGGAAACCATCTACACCGCCCCGCGGGGCTCGATCCAGGGGATCAAGGTGGCTCAGGAGGGCCTCTATGTCCGCTATCTGGATGGTGGTCCCAGCCGCTTGGTCCGCCTGCGCTGGGGCGAGTTGGACAAGCCGGAAACCATCACCATGCCGGGCGACGGCAGGATTTCGCTGCACGGAAACATCGGTGCCTACCCGGACCTGGCGGGCATCGGCGTTTCGTTCAGTTCGTGGACCGGCCCCACCAGGCTTATGCGGGTCCCGGCGGATGGGACGGTCGCGGAACCGTTGGATCTGCCCCAGCAGGTGGAGCCTCCCATTTCAAAGGAACTCGTCAGCCGTGAGACCACCATGCCCGGCCATGACGGCGTGGCGATCCCGGTGTCCATCATCCACCGGAAGGATCTGCCGAAGGATGGCAAGCGGCCCGTCCTGCTCGGTGCTTATGGAGCCTATGGCATCAGCATCGAGCCGGGCTTCCGGCCCTCGGACGCGGCCATCTATGACATGGGCGGCATCCGCGTGGTGGCCCATGTCCGCGGGGGAGGGGAACTGGGGGATGAGTGGCGGCTCGCCGGTTTCCAGAAAACCAAGCCGAACACTTGGAAGGACGTGATCTCCGTCGCGGAGGGCCTCGTCCGGGAAGGTTACACCACACCCGCCCGCATCTGCATCCAGGGCGGGAGCGCGGGCGGCATCACCGTCGGCAGGGTGATGACCGAGAAGCCCGAGGCGGTCGGTGCGGTGCTCTGCGGAGTGGGCTGCATGGACGCCATCCGGATGGAGAATTCACCGAACGGCATCCCGAACCTCGCGGAGTTCGGCAGTGTCAAAACCAAGGAAGGCTTCGAGTCCTTGCTCGAGATGAGCGCCTACGCCCATGTGAAGCCGGGGGTGAAATACCCGCCCATCCTCCTTTATCACGGTGCCAACGACACCCGGGTCGAACTCTGGCAGTCGCTCAAGATGACCGCGCGCCTCATTTCCGCCCAAGGTCCGGATGCACCCGTCCTGTTGCGGGTGGACTACCACCTCGGCCATGGCAGCGGATCTTCCCGGAAGCAGGAGAACGAGCAGCAGGCGGACCTGCTCGCCTTCTTCTTCTCCCGGTGCAGGTGACGGCGGTGGCCGGAAAAGGAAAAGGGCCATGACCGCGTGGCGCGGCCATGGCCCATGGAGCGGGAATCCGTCTCTTACCTCCGGCGGCGGAATGCCAGGGAGACGACGGAAAGTCCGAGCAGCGCCACACCGGAAGGTTCCGGGATGGGCAGGGTGCCCTGGAACTTGTAGTTATGGTATTCGCCGCCGCCCGTCACGTTGTTGGCGATGAGGGTTCCTTCCACATTGCCGTTGGTGAAGGACACGTTCGCCAGCGGGGCGAGGACGCTGCCCTGCACGCTGATGCCGGCGATGGTGAGCGCGGTTGCCTCGTAGAAGTTGTAGAGGACCCGTTGTTTGTCGGTGTTGGCGATGGAGATGCCGAAGTTGTCGAAGAAGATGTTGTCGCCTCCGATGTTGATGACCACCGTGGAGTTCGCCGGTGCGTTGATCTGGATGCCGTTCGCCGAGTTAACCGAGGGGGCGGTGATCGTGAAGGTGTTCAGCGCCGGGTCCGTACCCACGAACTGGAGGGTGCCGTAGTGGTCGTTGAACGAACCGTTGGCCGCCATTCCGGCGAGACTTCCGGAAAGTTGGGTGAGCTGGGATTGGGCTGCCGCGAAATCGATCGGATTGCCCTGGACCAGGCTTCCGTTCGGGATGCCGAAGTTGGAGGTGGTGGCACTGCCGCCATACACCGCGTTCCCTTTGTTCACCTGACCGTTGGTGAACGTCAGGTTGTTGCCAACCACCAGGGTGTTGCCTCCGGTGGTGGGCAGGGAGGTGCCGACGCTGTAGCCGGTGAGGTCCGCGTTGCCACCTACGGCGAGCCTTCCCTCCGTGTCCGAACCGGACGAGGTGAAGTTTCCGAAAATGAAGACATTGTAGTCGCTCGCCGCTCCCAGTGACTGGGCGAGGGCGGAGGGAGTGAGGGCCGTGAAGACGGCACAGGCGGTTGAAAGGGCCGCGAGCGTACGTGCTGCGACCTTGCTGGATGCGAGGTACATTTCGATAGGGGGGGTGAAATGTCCGGGGGGGACGGCGGGAAGCTGCCTCTCGAAGCGCGTTCACGCAAATGGAAACTTCGGTGATTACGCGAATGCGTGTTAATAATAACATTTCGAGATATATAACATATCCTAATCAATCGCTCTCCTCCGCATCCGCGGGGGGGTATTTTCCGTCCGGCCGGAGGGAGAGCGTCCCGGTCAGGCTCCTGGTATTTCGTCCCCGCCGGATGGAGGCCGCCTTTACATCCCCCCTGCGGCATGTAGCATCGGGGTGCTGTTCTCCCCCCCAAGCATGTTCCGCCAAGCCCGGCCCCCCGATCCTGACGAAGACCTTGTTTCCCGTGCCAGACATGGGGACACGCGTGCCTTTGATGCCCTCATCCTCAAGTATGGCGACAAGCTCTATGGACTCGTTTACAACATGACGCACCACAAGGAGGACACCCACGACCTCCTGCAGGACATTTTCGCGAAGGCCTACCACTCCCTCCGGAAGTTCAAAGGTCACTCCACCTTCTACACGTGGATCTACCAGATCGCCGTGAACCAGACGCTGAACTTTCTCAAGAAGCGGAAGCGGCGCTCCGCATACAGCCTGAACGACGAGGAATCCGGTGTGCAGCAGGACCCGGCGATGATCGACACCACCCATGCGGCGAACCCGGAAGAAACCACCCGCATCGCGGAACTTCAGAAAAAATTGAACGATGCGATGATGAAACTGTCTGAATCCCACAGAATGGTGGTTACCATGCATGACATCCAGGGAATGGCCCATGGCGAGATCGCCAGGGTTCTGAGCGTTTCGGAAGGAACCGTCAGATCCCGTCTGCACTATGCCCACCAGCATCTCCAGTCCTGCCTCCAGGACAGTTGGGATGAAAGATTTTAAAATTCTTCTTGCTGTTTTCCCTGATTTTTTGTAAATCCTAACCATCAACTGAGGTGAAACCGACTCTCGAACAACTTGAGAATCTGATGGCCCTCCGGCGCGAAGAGCGGCCGGACGAGGGTTATTGGAAGGAGTTCCTCTCCGAGTTTCATCAACGCCAGCGTGAAGAGGCAGTGAGAAAGTCCGGTTTGTTCGGCAAGCTGGAGGAAGCCAGAAGCTGGTTCACCAAT
This sequence comes from Akkermansiaceae bacterium, assembly GCA_019634595.1. Classification (NCBI taxonomy): domain Bacteria; kingdom Pseudomonadati; phylum Verrucomicrobiota; class Verrucomicrobiia; order Verrucomicrobiales; family Akkermansiaceae; species Akkermansiaceae bacterium. The sequence continues at coordinate 620,262 of JAHCBC010000003.1, read as the reverse complement.
CTCGGGCCTTCCAAGTGGGCGTATGGTGCAGGTCTGGCCTACGCGGCGGTGACCATTGGTTTCCTGACGCTGCCACGCGGGACGGAATACAACAATCCCGCCCCCACACCGGTGAACCGCCAGTTCACTCCGGCCCCCGCGCTCCCGACTGAACAGCTTGACCAACTGGACCTGAGTCCGGCGGGCCAAGGGTCGGCAGGTGAGCAAGTATTCTAACCCGGGAGGAAACTCACGGTGGACTCGTTGGAGGTACGAGGGAACAGGATTTTCGGGAAAGTGGCCATGCTTGTGGCCGTGTTCCAGGGATTTGGCCCATTGGTGTCCGCGGAAGAGACCCAATGGAGGGTGAGTTTTCAGAGAGGCACCCAGAATGTTGAGTCCGCCGCTGTGGCGATGACCACGCCGGATGGCCCCGTCCTGGTGGCGGTGGCCCTGCAGGGAGCGGACTTTTCCGCCACTTCCCTGGTGCTCGGGGGGAAGCCGGTGGCGGCCCGGTTCGCCGGGTATGATGCCGTATCCCGGCTTTGCGTTTTCAAGCCTTCGGAGCGCATCGGTGACGGTATCCTGTCGTGGGCGGACAAAGCTCCGGAGCAGGCTGGAACCCGCATCGGGGTGGGCACTGGTGCTGTCCGGAAGACGGGAACCTTGAAGGGAAAAGTGAACCTCATCGGTGGGAAAGTTCTTCCTTTTGCCCTGCTGGGGGCGGAGATGGCGGGCAAGGCCCCCGAACCTGGTGCATCGGTTACCAGCCCGGATGGGAAAGTCATCGGGATTGTTTTCCAATCAGGGGATGCCGGCGGTGATCTGTATGTCATTCCCGCGCAGGCGGTGCACCGGGTGGTGAGGGATATCTTGGCCAACGGCAGGCTGGTCAGAGGCTGGCTGGGGGTGTCCCTCATGGTGGGGAATTCCGAACCGCGGATCACCAAGGTGTGGGCGGGTTCCCCCGCTGCGGATGCAGGCTTGCGGGAAGGGGATCTGATCAGCCGGATCGGCAAGACCGATGTCGGAAGTTACGCGGACGTCGCGGATACGTTCTTTTACCTGATCCCGGGGGAGCCGGTCGAAGTGACGGTAAGCAGGGAGGGGAAAGTCTTCCGCTTTGCCCTGACCCCGACCGCCGCGCGGCCGAATTGACTGCCATTGGCGGTTGAAGATCTTTCTCCGGCGGGGAAGCATTGCGCATGGGCATTTTGTTGGCTTCATCTTCCCCCCGGCGGCGCGAACTGCTGGAACGCGCGGGCCTGGTGTTCCGGGTCGTGGCGTCCCCGGCAGAAGAGATCCATGATGAAACCATGGAACCATGGCGGCTGTGCGAGGAGAATGCCTTGCTGAAAGCCAGGGCGGTGGCTGTGGATCATCCGGATGAAGTCGTCATCGGCGCTGATACCTTGGTTTTCAGTGATGGCCGGGCGCTCGGGAAGCCTCGTGACCTGGAGGACGCCCGGAGGATGCTGCGGGCGCTGTCCGGAAAGACCCACCGGGTGTGCACCGGCGTCTGCCTCATCTTTCCGGGAGGTGTGGAAGATGTGTTCCATGACCTCACGGAGGTCGTTTTCCGTGAATTCGGGGACGAGGTGATCGGTGGATACTTCGCGAAGGTGGATCCGCTGGACAAGGCGGGGGCATATGGGATCCAGGAACATGGGGAGATGCTCGTGTCGGAGATCCGCGGCAGCTTCGAGAACGTCATGGGCCTCCCGGTCGGCATGGTGGTGGAGCGGCTGATGTCCGCCAGCCCGGACTTGCGGACGGCGGAGGGATGAAGGAAGATCCGGGCATGGAGCCTCTCCACCGCTATCCCCTGATTTTTAACCCGAAGGCGAAAAGCCAGAAGGGGGAGAGGACCCTGCGCTTTCTCATGGAGCACGCGAACCGCTTCGCGCTGTATGCCACGAACCATGGGGATGAAGCGCGCGAACTGGCGGCCAGATTCGCCTCGGAAGGTGAGCCTGTCGTGGTCGCCGCGGGAGGGGATGGCACGCTCAACGCGGTGGTGAAGGGGCTGGCGGGAAGCGGGACCGCGCTGGGAGTGATCCCCGCGGGAACGATGAATGTTTTCGCCCGTGAACTGGGCATCCCTTTCGACAACCTGCCCCGTTGTTTCGATGTCATCGAGCGCGGGCATGTCCGTGAGATCGACCTGTTCGAAGCGAACCGCGCCCCGTTCATCCAGATGGCGGGTGTGGGCTTCGATGCCATGGTGATCGAGGAGACGACATGGGAGTCCAAAAAGATGCTCGGTCCGCTGGCCTACCTGCTGGCCGCGGTGAAGGTGCTGGGCGAGAAGCCGCGCAAGATGGAGATCATCTGCTCTGACGGGCGCCGGGAGGAAGGCGTGGCGGTGCTTGCCGGGAACGGCTCCCTTTATGGCGGGCAGTTCAAGCTTTTCCGGGCCGCTGACAACCAGGACTCGAAGCTCGATGTGCTGGTCTTCAAGGAGGCCGGTTACAAGCTGGTGCTGGATTCCATCAAGGGCCTCGCCCTGGGTGGGGTGGATCTCGCGGCTTCCACCAGCTATTTCCAGGCGGCGGCATTCACCGTGAAGGCGGATGGTGAAGTGCCCGTGGAGGTGGACGGGGATCTATTGGGCCGCTTCGGCGAGGTGAAATTCGCCGCAGCCAGCCGGAAGCTGCGGGTCATCGCGCCGGAGATCGTCACCGGCAGCCGTTTCGTGGATGCGGTGAAGGCATTGCTCCAGTGGACGCGCCGCCCTCCGGAGTTGATGGAATCCCCGCGCGCATGAAGAAAAAGGTCCATAGGAGCGTTTTCGCCAGGTGGTTCCGGCGGGTGGTGATCACCGGCTTTCTGCTCGCGTTCGTGGCGGTGGGATTTGTGGTGTATGTGAACATCATCCCCATGTGGGCTTCACGTGGGCAGCTTTTCACGGATGTCACTTCGCTGCCGAAGGCGAAGGTCGGTTTGTTGTTCGGAACCACGGACCGGGTGGACGGACGTGAGAACCTCTACTTCCGCTACCGTATCGACGCCGCTGAGAAGGTATGGAAGGCGGGGAAACTCGAAACCATCATCGTCTCCGGGGACAACCGCGAGACGTACTACAACGAACCCCGGAAAATGAAGGCCGCCCTCATCGCCCGCGGCGTGCCGGGGGACCGCATCGTCTGCGACTACGCGGGCCTGCGGACCCTGGACTCCGTTGTCCGGGCGAAGGAGATCTTTGGGGCGGATCCGGTCATGTTCATCAGCCAGAGGTTCCAGAATGAGCGGGCCATCTACCTCGCGGAGGCCCATGGCATCGGCGTCTTAGGCTTCAATGCCGAGGACGTCCGGGGCAGGGGAGGGCTCAAGACGAAGGCACGCGAGGTCGCCGCCCGGATCCAGATGTGGCTGGATGTCCATTTCCTGAACACCCGGCCAAGGCATCTGGGGGACAAGGTCGAACTGCCCGACTGAGGGAATCCCGGCCGGTATGCTCAGGCATTCCGCCTGCGGCGGAGGGAGAGTCCCAGCGCCGCGGCCAGCAGGGTGGCGGTTCCGGGTTCCGGGATCGGCGTGAAATTCAGGAACACGTTCCCCGACGCATCCGCCAGGGTGGAGAAGGATCCGCCCGAGTAGCTGCCGTTCGTGATCTGGCTGAAGTTGGTGGCTCCGGAGTTGGTGCCGGTGCCTGTGTTGTTCACGATCTTCCAGCTCCGCTCGATCGTCCAGAAGCTGTCCCCGGAATTCGGGTCGGCCGCCCCTCCTCCGAAGGCGAGCGTCAGGCTGGAAGTGCCACCCAGCGTCAGGCCCAGTGAACCGGCCAAAGTCAGCTCATCATAGTCCGTTCCCGCCGCGGAGGGGAGGTCGGTGAGCGCGGTGATGCTCCATTGGAGATTGCCTCCGGTGCTGAAGTCCGCCGTGCCCGCCACGGAGCTGTTGAAGGTCATTTTCCCCGCCGCGCCGTTGAGGTCGCCCGGTGCGACCGTGCCGGAAATGCTCAGGGCGTTGTTGACGGTGCCGATCCCTGCGAGTGTTCCCGAAGATTGGATGATGACGGTGGGCACGGTGGCGGTGCTCGCGGCGATGGAGCCGTTCACGACCAGCGTCCCGGCCTCGATGGTGGTCGTTCCGGTGTAGGTGTTCGTCCCGTTGAGCGTCCAGACACTGGTTCCGCTTTTGATCAGTGAAGTGCGGTTCGTCACCGTCGCGTTGGGATTCGCCACGGCTCCGCTGATCACATTGCCCGTACTGGTGCCCGACAACCTCAGCGTCGGGCTGGCCGTGTTGGAACCCCCGCTCACTCCCGCCAGCAGGAGATTCGCGGTGGTGGGGTTCATCGTCATCACCGCGTTCGCGGCTGAACCGCCACCGAGTTGGAGCTGGTTGAGGCTGAGTGAGTAGCCATTGCCGCCGGTGAGGTTCATCGTTGTGTTGGCACCGATGTTGTGGCTGCCGAAGGCGATGATCTTGTTCGTGCCGCCGGTCGCCGAGGCACGGTCCACATTGATGTTGTAGGTTGCTCCCGTGGAGGAAACCTGGATCTGGTTCCCGTAGGTCAGCGTCTGGGATGAACTGTCATTGAGGCCGTCGGCGCGGGCATCCAATGTCGCGTTGTTCGCGATCTGGACGGATCCGGTGCCGAAGATCTTCAGCAAGGTATTGCTGCCTGCGGTATAAACGGTGGAATCCACGCCGCGGAGCGTGCCGCCATTGATGTTGGTGACGACCGATGCGTTCGTCATCGTGCTGGCTGCGGTCAGGATGAGGGTTCCGGAACCAATTTTGGTGAGGCCGCCCGTGCTGCTGTTGATCCCACTGGCGAAGGTGACCGTCTGGCTGTTGGTGTCGATGCTGACCTGGTTGCCCGCCGCCGTGCTGAAACGGCTGGAATAGTCCGTGGTGTTCGTGGCGGAGTATTGGAGCGTTCCGCCGTTGAAGTGGATCGTCCCGGTGGGGATGCCGCCCGTGCCGCCTCCCAGCGGCCCGGTGGTTTCCCCCTGTGCCACGCCCAGACGGAGGGTGCCTCCGGAAATCGTCGTATTGCCCGTGTAGGTATTCGCGCCGGTGAGGATCAGCGTGCCTGCGCCGAGTTTGGCGAAGCCGGTCACATTCGCCCCGCCGTTCGCGTTGGCGATGGTCTCCGCGTAGGTGCCGGTGTTTCCGGAAGCGACCTCGATCCCCAGCCGGGAGCCGGCTGTCAGGATTGCCCCGTCGTTGAGCGCTTTGATCTCCGCTTCCGTGAAACTGCCGGTCCCGCCGAAGCCCAGCCCGAGGATGCCGGCGGCCGCCACCTGGATGTTCGACGCGGTCCACTGCGCGGTGTTCGCGTTGTAGAGTGAGGTCCGTGTGGCGAAGGAAAGTGCGCCCGACGTGATGGTGTACGCTCCGGCATAGTCGTTCGCACCCGAAAGGATCAGGCGGGAGTTCGCGCTGTTCTGGACCACCGATCCCACAAAGGTCCCCAGGTTTCCGGAAATGACCACCGCCCCCGTCCCATTCGTGCCGAGGTTGGAAACATTGATCAATCCTCCCGTGACTCCCGTCACACCGATGGAACTGCCGATGTTCAGGTTCCCCGTCCCGGCATTCAGGCGGAAATTCAGGGAGCGTGCGGTGCTGTCCGCATTGGTGATGGTGTTCGTGTTGGCCGTGGCGGAGCCGATGTTGATGATGGCCGCTCCGGACCCGGTGGTGCCGATGTCCAGATTGGTGTTCGTCATGATGAGATTCGGACGCACCGTGAGAGTGCCGCCCGGACTCGAGTTGACGATGGAAGCGGTGCCCGCATTGCCGAACCGGTTGTTCGTGGCATTGATCCCCGTTCCATCCATCGTGAAAGCGATGCTTCCGTCCGACGAGATCCCCCAGGTGGAGGTGTTCGACATCGCACCCCTCAACACCCCGATGGTGACCGCGCTTCCCAGGGAAATGGTCGAGTTGGATCCACCACTGTAGGTGGCGATGTCTCCGGGATTCACGGCAGGCGTTCCATTCGTCCAGGTGGCCGCCGCCCAGGTGCCGCTGGTGGAGGACAAAACGTGGTCCACATCCGCGGAATAAGCCGCCGGACCGGTGAGGCAGATGGCCGTGATGAGTCCGGGGCGCAACCCGCGGGAGAACATGCGGTGGAAGGAGGGTTTCATGGGTTTGGGGGCCTGTTACGGATGCAAGATGCGGAAAACAGGAAGTAATCCATCATGTAAATATCCGGAATCCAAGCCGTTGCAAGCTCCATTGGGGAGGGCGTGGCAACCTCGCGGTGAAAGCCGCCGCTCTTACCCGCGGGCGTGGCCGCTTTCATTCAGGATGGCCAGTCCCTGGCGGACATAGGCGACCGTGGACCACACCGTGAAAACCGCGGCGATGAGACAGGGGTAGATGGGCGGCAGAAAGTAGATCCTCAGCATCACCCATCCCAGCGCGAACATCTGGGCCACCGTGCAGACCTTGCCACTCCAGTGTGGTTTGAAATGGATCTTCCTGTGGCGTGAGAAATGCAGGTAGGCCAGCCCGGCCACGATGATCACGTCCCGCAGGACGACCAAGGCGCAGAACCACGCCGGCAGCCTCCAGCCGTCCGGACCCCAGTCCACCGCAGCCAGCACCGTGATGCCTGTCAGCAGCAGCGTCTTGTCCGCCAGCGGGTCGATGAACGCGCCGAACTTCGAGCGCTGGTTGAACCGCCGGGCCACCCAGCCGTCGATCCCGTCACTCGCAGCCGCCGTCACGAAGGTGGCCAGAGCCGCGATGCGCAGCCACTCCACCGGTTCCCCCGCCGCGATGCTCCGCCCGTAGCAGATGGCCAGAACCGCAAAGACCGGCACCAGCAGCAGGCGGGTGAGGGTGATCTTGCTGGCCAGGGTCATGATGGTGAATTATCGGCGGAAAGTGATTGGTTTGAAAGGTGAAAACACCGACAGTCCGGACCATGAAACCTGCGCCGGGCACCCCTGCCCCCGACTTTGAAGCCACCGTGGTGGATGGCACCCGCGAAGGCCGCGTGAAACTCTCCGGCCTCCGCGGCGGGAAAGTGGTGCTTGTCTTTTATCCGAAGGACAGCACTCCAGGCTGCACCATCCAGGCCTGTGCGTTGAGGGATGGCTGGGAGGAGATCCGCGGGAAGGCCACCATCTTCGGCGTCAGCGCGGATGGCGTGCGGAGCCACCTCAATTTCATCCGCAAGCGGGAACTGCCCTACCCCCTCATCGCGGATGAGGACCGCCGGATCTGCGGAGCCTATGGCGTGTGGGTGGAGAAATCCTTCATGGGCAGGAAATTCATGGGCATCGAGCGCACCACCTTCGTCATCGGTGAGGATGGCCGGATCTCCGCCGTTCTGGAGAAAGTTTCACCTCCCAAACACCTCGCTCTCCTGAAGGAAGCCCTTGCTTGATCCCATGAAAGAGGCGGCTAATCTGAAACCATTCATGAGTTCCTACCGTGAGAGCGAGGGGCATGTCCTGATGCCCGGTCTGGCCATCGGCAGCCTCGCGCTGGTCCTCGCGGCGGGCTTCGGTTCCGTTGGCATCCTGGACCGGGCGAACGACGGCATCTCCAGTGTCCTCCATGTGGGCGGCGGCGTGGCGAAATCCCTGCCGGATTGGGCCGTCTGGACCGCCGCTGCGGTGGGTGCGTTCAGCCTGTCCTTCGTCATCCTTTCCGTGCCCGGCACATGGAGGCGTGTGATCCTGTGGATTTCCGCGCTGGTGCTGGTCGCCGGATGGGGGCCGGTGCTCGTTCTTGCGGGCCGGTTTCCAGCCGTCGCGGTGCCGTTGCTGGCCACCTTCTGGGCCGGTCTCTGTTCCCTGGTCTATGCCTCCCGGCACCGCATGGCGGCGGACAAATAACCAACGTCATGGCGAGAGCGGATTTTCCAGAGCCGGTGAAAGCATTGGTCGCGGAGCTGAAGCGGCTTCCCGGGGTGGGACCGCGCAGCGCGGAGCGGATGGCCGTCTGGTTGCTGAGGAACAAGAAAGCGGAACCCGCCTCGCTCGCCGCGGCCCTGGTGAAGGCGGAGGAGGAGATCATTTCCTGTCCGGTCTGCGGATTCTTCGCCACCCGTGGCGGTTGTGGCATCTGTGATGACCCGCGGAGGGATGACCATCTCCTCTGTGTGGTGGAACAAGCCACCGATGTTCTTCCCCTGGAACGCTCCGGAGCATTCAACGGCAGATACCACTGTCTGGGCGGGAAACTCTCCCCGCTGGACCGGGTTTCCCCGGAGGATCTGGAAATCCCATCCCTGCTCAAGCGCATCGGCGAAGGGGAGGTCGAAGTCATTCTGGCCCTCGGGTCGGATGTCGAGGGTGAGGCCACGGCCAACTACCTGGCGGACCTCCTGCGGGGGCGGAGCTGCCGGATCAGCCGCATCGCCCAAGGCCTGCCGGCCGGCGGTGGCCTGGAACATGCCGACGAACTCACGTTGATGCGCGCCCTCCAGGGCCGCCGCAGCTTTTAAGGAGGGAGGACATAGCGGCAAAGCCGCTATGTCCGCTGCGCTTCTCCGCGATCTTTGCGTCTTGGCGGTGAATCTCACGTGATCCGCCAATGCCGCCGGAGGACAGGAGTGTCCTCCCTCCTTAAAAAAGAGGGCCGCCGGAGCACCCACTCCGACGGCCCAAGTTGAAAACTTCAGATCGCCGGAGCGATTGAGGCTAACAACTGCTGTTCACCCTTACATGAAAACACAAACTAAGTTGCAGTTTTCATGGGTTCAGACATTGCAGGTTGCCGGATCGTTCAAAGATTTCCCGAAATTTTTCCGGGAGGAACCATGCATTCCAAAATCTGCTGGAAATCAGTGTGATGCACCGCGGTAGCGGCCGTTCGGGAATGGGTTCTTCTTCTTGGAGCTTGGTCCGATGATCACCGCCCGGGGCGTCTTGCCCGCCTTGTCAGACACAGGGATGACATCCGGCGGAGGAAGCACGCCGGGGCCGTTGCCCATCTTGAGTACATCCCCGGAAACCTTGTAGCGGGCGTTCATGTCATCCTGCGCGGCGTCCAATGAATTCTGGCCGCTGACGATGCTCGGCTGGATGAAAATCAGCAGTTCGGAGCGGGCCTTTTCCGTTTCGGTCCGGGAAAACAACCTGCCCAGTCCAGGGATGCTGCTCAGGACAGGGACACCGCTTACGGACTTTGTATCCCGATCAATGATCAAGCCTCCCAAGACGATGGTCTCGTTGTTGGGAACGGTGACTTGGGTGAGGATTTCCCGGGTGGTGATCCGGGGGACCGAAAGTGCGGCTCCGTTCGGTCCCGCTCCCGCAAGGATTTGATTTCCATTCAACTCGTCGTTGAGCAGGGCGATCTGGAGGGTGATCTCGTTGGGGGAGTTCACCAGCGGGATCACTTCGAGTTTCAGTACGACGTCCTGGTATTCGATGTTGGTGCTCTGTCCGCCCGACTGAAAGCTATTGCTGTTCGTTGGAACGGCCACCCGCTCACCACTGGAGATGATCCCCTTCTGGTTGTTCGAGGTGAAGATGCTGGGTCTTGAGAGGATGGTGAAGTTCGAATCGCCCTGCAGCGCGTTGAGATAGATGTTCAGGCTGTTGCCGATCCTGCCATAGATGCTCAGGCCTCCCCCGGAAAGCGAGCCGGGTTGGAAAATCGGGGTCGTAGTGACTCCTCCTACCGTCGTCGGCCCGAGCGGGATGATCGACGTGGCATCCCCCCCTCCCGCCCGACCGGCAACTCCGCCGTTCAAGGTCCGCAGGTAGTCAACACCGAGGTCGAACTCCTTGGTCAGCGTGAGCTGGCCGAACACGGTGGAAATCATCACCTGGTCGGCCTTCACATCGATCTGGTCGAGCAGGTTTTCGATGATCTCCACGCCTGCGGGCGGTCCCTGGACGACGATGGAGTTGGTGATCTGGTCCGCAACGAGCAGCGTCCGCCCGACAAGGAGGGAGACCGGAGCGGTATCCGCATTCGCTTCTCCCAGGCCGACGGACCCGCCGCTGCCACCGCCGCCGCCCCCTCCTCCGAAGCCGGAGGAGCCGCCGGCGCCACCGCCAGAGGCGGCCGTGCGGCTGTTGCTGTTCGTGCGGGAACCCGCGCCGGTGTTGCCCCGGGATTGTCCACCGGCTCCCTGCATGCCCTGGGGACCGCCTGCGGCTCCGCCGGCAGCACCGCCTGCCGCTCCTGCGGTTCCCGCGGAGTAGGCACGGTTCAGCGCGTTTTCGGCGATGTTCAGGAAGTCGGAGACTTTCACGAAACTCAGCTTCCTGCGCATGAAATTCCGTTGGTCCGTCTGGACGTCGAATTCGCGGACGAGGCTCTCGATGAACACCAGGTCGTTCGGCCGGCCCATGACGAAGATGCGGTTGGTCCGTGGCTCGGGGACGATCTGCGGGGGATTCTCCTCACCACCCGTTCCTCCACCGCCACCACCACCGACATCCCCGACGGGCATTCCGGGAACGGGGGCCGCATTCTGTTGGCCGCCCGTGCGTTGCACCCCTGCGGTGCGCTGGGCCTGTTGCTGTGCGGTGAAAAGTTCATTCAGGGTGGTGGCCAGTTCGGTCACATCCGCGTACTCCACCCTGATGAAGCGGGTGGCCACCTTGCCACCGGGAACGTCGATCTCCTTTTTCAGTTCGATGAGCCGCCGGATCAGGGAAGTGTTTTCCGTGATGATGACGGCGGAGGCGTTCGCCACCGGCGCGATGGACCCGTACTGGCCGAAGGCGCCGACCACCTGGTTGAAGGTGGTGACGGCGGCTTCCGGCTTAAGATACTGGAGGTTCATCACGTAGGAGATGACCGCATCCCCGTCTGGCAGCGCGGCTCCTTCGGTATAGACCGGCACGCCGCGGCTCTTCGGGTTGATCCCGCCTGCGGAAAAGGTGAGGATGTCCAGATTCGGGTCCGTGCTGTCCGGGACGAATACGAAGTTCTCGATGGTGGCGGCTTTCTTCAGCAGTTCCGCCGCTTCGGCATAGGTCAGTGGATCCGTCGGACTGGCATCCTGGATGAAGGAGAACTCCGCTGTGGCGGCCTGGGCGGAGATGATCACCCGCCGTCCGGTGAATTTCCGGTAGAGGTCGGCGAGGGCGGTGCCGGTGAGTTTGGGCTCGGTGATCGCCTGGACGATCTTCTGCTCCGCCAGCGGGATCTCCCCGGCGGCGGGTGGAGCGGCGGGTGGCGCCGGCTGGCCGGGCACCGCCGGTACCGCTGGCTGGGCGGGTGGCTGCGGCGTGACGAGCGGTTGTTCCGGAGGCTGTGCAAGCCCGGTGGTGATTCCGGCGAGGCCGAGGGCAGCGATGGGGCGGAGGATGCTCATGGGAAAGGTCAGGAAAAATGGATGAGGCGGACGGAGTGCGGGAAATGGAGGATCACCGGCGCTGGGTGCGCGGGTTCGGCTGGGATGTGCCTTGTTGTGTCTGCGGGACAGCTCCCTGGGGAAGCGTGCCTCCGCCCTGGTTGGCGGCTCCTGTCGGAGGGACCACCCGTGGACGCGCTGCACGCGGGGGTTCGGCGCCCGGAGCGGCTGGTTGTTGGGGTTGGCCGGGAACTCCGGGAGGGGCGGTCTGGCCCTGCTGTGGCTGGGGGGCGGGAGGGGCCTTGAGCGTCAGCAGCGTCTTGTCGAATGCCACCGTGCCGGATTTCGATCCAGTGGAGATCCGCACGGTGGTTCCCAGCGGTTCTCCCGGAGCATGCTGCACGGAGAGGATCTTGAAATCCGGATTGTCCGGCAGGGTGATGCGCTCGTCCGGCTTCTTGCGGTTCAGGAGCGTGACGCGGTAGCCACCGGGAATGGGCGAGATGCCGCCAAGCGCGTAGTCTTCCAGGGGATTCGCTTCTGGCTCGGTAGGCTTTATCAGCGGTTTCGTGGTGAAGGGGGAATCCGTCCACAGCCGGGTGTATTTCGTCGTGGGCACCACCCGCGGCGGTTTGGCGAAGGCCGTGGCGGCGAGGGCGATGAAGAGAAGGATGGTTGTTTTCATGGCCTTGGGTTTTATTCGACGGCGGGGACGAACCACTGCTCGATCACGGCGGTGCAGTCGATCTTGGTGTCGTCCGTGTTGTCGGGCTTGAGGAGGAGGTTCGTGGCGGCGCGGAATTGTTCCGGGTTGTTGAGCCGGCCCAGCCAGGCTTCGAAGAGGGCTTTCTCGGTGCCGGTGACGGTCACCTGGACTTTCGCCCGGTGGTAGTGGTTGCCTTCGGTCTGGTCGGTGGGAAGGAGTTTCTGCGAGTTCGGCTTGATGGTCAGCCCGGCGATCTGGGCTTCCCGTTCGACAAGCTGCTGGAGGTTGGACTGGACGTCCTGATAGGCGGCGGGCGCCGGTTCATGCTTGCCCAGCCATTCCACGTCATCCAGCACCTCGTCCCGCCGTTCACTGATGATGTGGGCCTGTTCGAGCGCCTGCTCCGCCATCGCCCGGTTGGCGGTGATTTCGTTCCTTTTCTTGGTGAAGAGTTTGAAGGCGAGGACGTTGAGGATGATGAAAACTGCGGCGCCGAAGATCAGGAGCAGGTTTTTTTCGCGAGGTGACATTGTGTGGGCGGAGAGGCGGGGAGCGGAATGAAAGGGGAAACCTGACTTGGAGATGGAGTGGCTTGGTTGACCACGGATTACACGGATTTCACGGATCCATTGATGCTACTTTCCCAATCATCCGTGTAATCCGTGGTTTTGAAATTCTCTTTCGGTTTCTTCATGAAAAAACACCGCCCGGCGGAATTTTTGTCGGTTCAGCGGAGGACTGCGTTGTAGGTGAACTCCCAGCCGCGGGTCGATTGCTGCGGGGAGGGTCTCTGCCAGTCGAAGCGGATCAGCTCGTTTTTCTTCGTCAGGTTGAGGCTGAACTGGTTGATGGGACCGGGCTGGGTGGCTTCCCCGATGAGCTTCACCTCCGCGGCGGAAATCTCGGCGGTGCGGAGCCGGAGGCCGGTGTTCGGCGGGATGCTGTTGGCGATGTGGAGGAGAAGCTCCACCGGGGAATTTTCTTCCCGGGTCAGCGCCAGTTCGTCCCATTTCTGGCTGTGGATGGTGAAGGCCGCCGCATCCGGGGCGGCCTCCTCCGCCTGTGCGCGGAGGGATTTCGTGCGGGAGACGTCCTTCCAGACTCCGTAGCCGAACCAGCCGATGACGCCCAGGTAGGCCAGCACCACCGCTGCCACGGCCAGAGTGATGTTGCGTTTTTTCTCCGCCGCCTTCCGCGCGGCGCGGACGTCCGCCGGCAGCAGCTTGCTGCGGATGGCGGGCAGCACGGGCGCGGGGCGGGGCGCGACCTCCGCCGTCGCCCGGAACTCCCCGATGAGCGCCGAGGCGGAGGTTTCGCTGTCGGAGGTCCAGACGAAGATCTTCGACGGCCGGATGTCGATGCCTTGGATGGAGAGCTGGATGAGGGCCAGGCGGATCTCGCGGGCCAGTGCCTGGTCCGGCGCGTGGGTGGAGATGGAGGTGGCCTGGCAGTAGGCGGTGTTCCCTCCGGAGGAGAGGGAGAAAACCCATCGTCCCAGTTCCTTCCACACCGCCAGGCTGTCTCCGGCAAGTGGGAACGCCCGAGCCGAAAGATCGAACTCCTTCGGCGTGCGAGCCGGGATTTCCCCTTCACCGGGAGAGCGCAGGAAAACGGAGAGCAGTGCGGTGCCTTCCGGCTCCCTCCCGATCACGAACAGGTCGGTGAGCTGCCCGGCCATGGGGTCAGGGCGGATGCCCAGGCGTTCCGCGTGGAGCAGGGCCAGGTCGGGAAACAGCGCTTCATCGTCGCTGGTGACCTTCATGGGGATGGCGGTCACGGATTTGACCGGGAAAAGCTGGATGAGATCCGTGCCGGGCAGGTCGGGGATGTCTCCCGGGAACTGGATGTCGGTTGCTTCCTTGAGGGTGAATCCGGCGGCGGTGCCGGTCCAGATTTCCCAACCGGCTTCTCCGGGGACGATGAGGGTGGTTTCGGCGGCCTTACTCACTGGGCAGGATTTCTACGGATTTTTCTAACAGGGCGGGTCTTCCGGAGCGGTTGCGGAGGATGGCGTTCACGCGCCGGCGCGCGCCGTCGGCGGAGCCGGTGCTTTCGATGCGGACGGTCGAGTCATTGGCGCTGAAGCGCGCGAGTATATCGGGCCTGCTTTCGCCGTCGATGCCCAAAAGCTGGAGCGCCGCCTGCGGGTTCTGGAAAGGGACGTCATCATCCGTGTCCCGGATGCCGTCCGGGCCACGCACCGTCTCGACGATGGTCTTCGCCTGGTCCACGTTGACCTCCGCCGCCGCCGCGATGAGTTCCGCCTCCGCGTCATTCACATCCAGCCCGCCGCCGGAGTAAATGGTGAACCAGTCCCGCCAGTCCGGACGGACGGCCTCCACCAGTTCCATTCCGCGCACCAGGCGGACTTCATCCAGGTTGTAGAACGGGCGGTTGAACGGCTGGTTGATCCGGCCCTGGCTTTCGTACCATTCCTTTTCCGCTCCGTTGAGCGCCGCGTTGTCATCCGCATCCACCCAGTCCCCGAAGGCGTCCGCGATGGCTCCCGCAGTGTCCAGATCCAGCCCCCAGTCGATGAAGATCGACCGCAGCAGGGGCTTGTCATCCCGCAGGACGATGGAGTTGATGTTGAACCGGCCCCCTTCGGAAATGATGCGCACATCGTACCGTTCCCCCGTCTCCTCGTTGAAGTAGTGGAGCAGGGGATCGCTCCGTTTCACCGAAGGATTCGAGCCGATGGCGATTCCCATCTCCGCGACCTGTTTGGCGCGGGAGCCGTGGATCTTCGCCGTGGCGATCTCCATGTCGAAAGACACGACCCGCAAGGTGGTCATGGTCGCCATGGCGAGGATGGCGATGAGCAGGATGACGGCCAGCAATGACGCGCCACGGGGATGTCTGCGGCGGCGGGTCATTCGGTGGGAGACGGATTTGGGTCAGGGCCCGGATTCGGGCCGGGGCCCGGAGTGATGATGGTCCCGCCGCCGGAGTTCTGCATCATTTCCCGGGCGAGGATCTCCGGGTTTTGTTTCGGTGGCAGCCAAAAGATCTGGCGGATCTCCTCACCGGTGGCACCGAAGGCGAAGCAGAGTTCGATCTGCAGCGGCAGGCGGCCCTGCAGGTCCCAGTCGTAGCGCCACTCCAGGTTCGTGCCGTCGAGGAAGCGCCACTCGAAGTAGCGGAGGTTGGAAAGCAGGACGATCTGGGCGAAAGGCTCCTTTGACAGCGCGACGGAGCCGCTGGTTCTGGTGGCGCTGGTGTCCTCCAGGATCTCGTTCTCATAGTAGCTGAGGACGATGTCAAAGAATCCGCTGCGGGTGCGGACGGTGCTGAGGGTCACCGCCTTCGCCACCCGTTCCTGGTTTCCCCAGGCGAAGCTGAGGGGCACCTTCTGCAGGGTGATGGTGGATTCATACTGGGTGCCGTTGTCCGTCACCTTCACGTCAAAGCGGGTGTTGCCGGGCAGGGAGGTGAGCCTGCGGTCCAGCAGCTCGATGAACGACTGCCGGAGCATTTCCTCGTTCTGGCTTTTCACCACCGAGTTGCCGAGTTGCAGGGAGGTGTTCGCCGTCTGCACCACCATGCCGATGAGCAGCGCGCTCATCGCGATGGAGATCACCAGTTCCAGCAACGTGAAACCCTGCTTCCGGGAAATGGTGCGGCGCATTCTCACGGCTGGTACATCCTTCCATACCGCCACGTTTCCGCGGAGCGTTGCTGCCATGCGTTGTCCGCGAACCAATGGGCGGTGACGTTCACCCGGTACATTTCCTGCAGGAACTGCCCGTCCTGGTTCTGGATCTCCTTGAGCAGCTCGACGGTGGTGTCGATCTCGATGTCGGTGCCGGGGACCTTCACGCTGGTCACCCCTTCCTCCAGGGTGGGCATGGACAAGGCCTCATCCAGCGCGCTTTCCAGGATGCGGGTGATGCGGAGCCCCTGCCGGGCGGTTTCCGCCGCCTTCGCCGTCTGGTTGATGGCGACCGCGAAGCCGGTGGCGGCGATGCCGAACACCAGCAGGGCGAGGATGATCTCCAGCAGGAGAAAACCACGGCGGTGGGTTGTCCGGGCCTGGAGTTTCATCGGGCTTCGAGGAGGAAATCGCTGACCGTGGCGGTGAGCGGGTGGAAGGTGCTTTCGGCCACGCCCTTTTCGATGGCATAGCGGACGGTGACCGGCTCGCACAGGCCATCCGGATCGAAGCGCCAGATCTGGATCACATCCCGGACCAGCGGGATCCACGCGGTGGTGTTCCAGCGGAGGATGGAAACCTCCATGTCATCCGGAAGGGCGAACTCCTCCCTGACCGGCGCGATTTTGTCCGGATCCTCGAACTCGACGGTCCGTCCGCCGATTTCGTTGCCGAGGCCGGTCTTCCGTTCGATGCCGCCCGCCTCCGCCAGTGGCAGGAGGCGCACGCGTTCCTTGCGGAACTCGAGGGCGTAGGGCGTTTGCTGGAGGATGGCCATGGTCCGCGCGCGCTTCGCCATCAGCTCGATCTCGCCGGAGGTGTTGCGCAGTACGCGCTCATCCGACGAATAGACCATGTAGGTGACGGCTCCGCCCGCGATCAGGGCCGCGAGGCCGAGAACCAGGACGATCTCAATGAGGGTGAACCCCCGTTTCAGATCATTCCGGATCCTGACTGCTGAGATCATCGGGAGTATTTGGAATGCCGTCAGGTCCGTTGCTGATCAGCTCGAACTCGCTGGGATCCTTGCTGCCGGGGAACTTATACCCGTAGGGGTTCTGCCACGGATCGACGGGGATTTTCTTGGAAATCCGGACCCAGTCGCGGGGCACCGGCGTGGAGGTCGGTTTGTCCACCAGCGCGGCCAGGCCTTGCTGGGTGGTCGGATAGCGCCCGGCGTTGACGCGGTAGGTATTCAGGGCGGAACCCACGCTCTGGAAGTCGGCGCGGACCCGCTGGAGCTTCGCGCCATCACCCACGCCGCCGATCAGGGCGATCGATCCGCCGAGCAGAATGGCGATGATGCCGAGCACGATGACCATTTCGAGAAGGGTGAAGCCGGTGGCAAGGCGGTGACGGAGGGATGGACGTTGGATTTTCATCAATGGTCGGAGAGTTGTGGAGCGGATGCTTTCAAAGATGAAAACGCCGGGCGACTGAAAAGTTGTCGGGAAAATTTTGGAATTCGGGGGCATCGTCACGGGGAATTTCTTGCCAGAAGCGGGAGATTTCCCCACCCCTTGTCGCTCGTCATCATGAACAAAGTCCTGATCATCGGAGCCGGCGGAGTCGGCAGTGTCGTCGCCCACAAATGTGCCATGGTGCCGGAGGTGTTCGGTGAGATCACCCTGGCGTCCCGCACGGTGTCGAAATGCGATGCCATCGCCGCGGAGGTGAAGCGCCGCACCGGCCGGGAGATCGCCACCGCCGCCATTGATGCGGATGATCCGGTCCAGACCGCCGCCCTGATCCGGAAAACCGGCGCGAAGCTGGTCATCAACGTGGCTCTGCCCTATCAGGATCTTTCCATCATGGATGCCTGCCTGGATGCGGGGGTCGATTACCTGGACACCGCGAACTATGAGCCGAAGGACGTCGCGAAGTTCGAATATTCCTGGCAGTGGGCCTACCATGAGAAGTTCGTGGCCGCCGGTCTTTCCGCGCTTCTCGGCTCCGGCTTTGATCCCGGTGTCACCAACGTCTTCACCGCCTGGGCGCTCAAGCACCACTTCGATGAGATCCACACGCTGGACATCATCGACGTGAACGGCGGCAACCATGGCAAGGCCTTCGCCACCAACTTCAACCCGGAAATCAACATCCGTGAGGTCACCGCGCCCTGCCGTCACTTTGAGGAAGGAGGCTTCGTCGAAACACCCGCCATGTCCCTCCACCAGCCGTTCACCTGCCCGGATGGCGTGGGCACCTACGAAATCTACCGCATGTACCACGAGGAACTGGAGTCCCTGGTGAAGCACATCCCCACCATCAAGCGCGCCCAGTTCTGGATGTCTTTTTCCCCGAACTACCTGAAGCACCTGGAAGTGCTCCAGAACGTCGGCATGACCCGCATCGACCCGGTGGTTTATCAAGGCGTGGAGATCATCCCGCTGCAGTTCCTCAAGGCGGTTCTTCCGAATCCCGGTGACCTCGGGCAGACGACCAAAGGAAAGACCTGTATTGGTAATGTGATCACCGGCGTCAAAGATGGCCAACCCAAGGCGATCTACATCTACAATATCTGCGATCACGAAGCGTGCTTCGCGGAGGTGGGGTCACAGGCGATTTCCTACACCACCGGAGTCCCGGCGATGATTGGCGCCAAGCAGGTTCTGGAAGGAAAATGGCAGCATCCGGGGGTCTGGAACATGGAGCAATACGATCCGGATCCTTTCATGGCGGATCTCAACATCCACGGCCTCCCATGGCAGTGGGTGGAGCTCTCTCCGGAGGCCGCGCGTAGTTTCAAAGTGGTCTAAATTGCGGTGAATTGACCCGATCATGTAAATACTTTGCCAATTTTTCAAATTCCGCTTGTCACCCACAAGACTCTTTTCCATCTTTTGACCGTGAACTTAAAAACCCTCTCATTCACAACTCTCACCCTTGCCGCGGCCATGCTGCCTGCGGACGCCTTCTTCCGGGCTGCCTTCCGGATCGAAAAGGAGTACCGCCAGAATCGATCCGGAGTCCCCGTTTTCCGTGGTGGCGTCGGCAACTTGTATGTCATTGACGGAACCGTCACCCAGACGGGATGCGCGTTGAACAGTTCGCCCGGCATGTTCAATATCAACACCCTCCTTGGTTGCAACATCGGGTCCAACGCGGTCTTGTTCGAGGGAACCGGTGCTCCGGCTCCTTACTTTTTCGAACTTGTGGGGGTTGAGGAAGCCACGACGGTGGAGCCGGGTCGTCACGATCTGGTCTCCCTTTACGCCAGGCCATCCTATGACTTCCCGATGAACGGCTTGGGTATCCGGAGCACGTCAACCTCGGTTTTCTATAATTTGCGCTCCGTGACGGGAGATGTGCGGGAGTATCGCCTCGCGGGTGTTGGGCTTGGCACCGGATTTGAGCCGGGTTACGAATTCCTCAGGAATTATGGCCCCGGTGAGCGCAGCCGGATGGAGCGGGAGATCACTCCCGGCATCTATCAATTCAGGTTCCCGACGCTCAACCGGCCGAACTTTCCGCTTTACCTGAACTTCCCGGTCCGGGCGACGGTCGAGGGTTACGTGGAAAAGCCGATCCGCGGGGGATTCCGGTTTGTCAATGTCGGACCATTCTCTCCTAGTGGCTTTGCGGAGTATGACCTGAATGTCATCAGCCAGTTCCGTTGGGAGGGATTGGATCAAGGGGGGGTCAGCAGCGGGGATCGCCTTTACATAGGCTTCCGGCGGATCGATACCGGGGGGGTGCCCATTCCGGATCCGGATGGTCCTTTGCTGCCCATTTACGATTTCCCGCCCTCCACTCCCGGTGGCGGAGGGTTTCCGCCATGGCCTGGCGTCAGAATCCGCCTCACTTCCCCGGTGCAGAACACTTACAATCTCCCGGCAGGATTTTTCACTTTGGGGCAAACCACCGTGTTGGAGCTGACCCTTGAGCGGGATCCGCGCATCGGTCTGTCGGTGGCCAGCATCCGCAATTTCCAGCTTCCAATCACCTTCGTTGCCGGATTCCCGGGTGCGATGGCGGCGGCCTTCCCGAAGGATACGCCAGCGGCCATGATGGCCAAGGATGCGGACCCGGATGGCGATGGTGTCTCCAACTGGTTGGAATGGCTTTCCGGAACGGATCCTTACACGGCGAACGCTCCCGCATCGCTGAGCCAGCTCGCCTATGTGCCTGCTTCCACCCGCCGCTCCGGACAGACCGTCCCTGGCTACTGGCACATGTCCATCGACCGCCGGGCGAATCTGCCATCGGCTGTGAGCGTGGTGGTGGAATCCAGCACCGATCTGACCAACTGGGCTCCGGTTCCCAAGGATGACCCGCACTGGATCATCGAAGACATCCGCGAAGAGCCGCGCATCCGAATCATCAGCCGTACCCCCGAGCTTACCGACCAGCGTTATTTCCGCGTGAAATACAACGATCCGGGTTGATTGTTCCGGGGATCCGGTCCGAGGGGGCCGGTTCCCCGCATCTAAGTTCGCGGGGACGGATCCGCCTGTTGCGAAGTTTTCCATGTCTGCGAGCTTGATTGATAATACAGAAGAGCTTTCCGCTTACCTTGCCGGGCACTCCGGCGGCCAAAATCCCCCGGTTTGCGCGATTGATACGGAGGCGGACAGCCTTCACCGATACCGTGAGTCCCTTTGTCTCATCCAGTTTGCGGATGATTCGGACTGCGTTCTCATCGACCCATTGGCGATCAAGGATCTGGATCCCTTGGGCGACTACCTTTCCGGTTCCATTGTCTGGATGCATGGCGCGGACTACGACATGACCATGCTGAAGCGGCAGTTCGGCCGTTTGCCGGGGAAAGTCTATGACACCCAGATCGGTGCCCGTCTGCTCGGTGCCCGCAAGTTTGGTCTGGGCGATCTGGTGAGCCATTACTTCGGAATCGAACTCTCCAAATCCTCGCAGAAAGCGGATTGGGGCAAGCGTCCTCTTTCGGAGAAGATGGTGGAATATGCCCTCAACGACGTCCGCTACCTGTTGGAAATGGGGCGCCGAATCGTGACGGAGCTTCAGGAAAAAGGACGGCTGGAATGGTTTGAGGAGAGTTGTGACGCAGCTCTCCGCAAGGTTCTCGAGCGGGATGACTCGAAGGAAGAGGGATGGCGGGTGCAGGGTTCCGGAAAGCTGGAGCGCCGCGGCCTTGCTTTCCTGCGTGCTCTCTGGCAGTGGCGGGATGAGGAAGCGAAGGCATGGGACCGTCCGTCATTCATGGTGGCGCCGAACCGGCAGTTGCTGGAGTGGAGCATCGATCTGTCCGGCGGAAAGTCAGTGACCTTGCCGGGCCATTTCCGGGGTGACCGGGTGAAGAGGTTCAAGGAGGCGCTGGCGGCCGTCGCCGCGTTGCCTGAGCCGGAGTATCCGGAGCGCCCGCAAGGCAAACGGCGCAAGCGGGACCGGGACTTTGACCGGAAGCTGGATCATTTCCTCAAGATCCGGGAAGCCGCTGCGGCGAAGCTGGATATCGAGGGTTCGCTCATTGCCCCCAGGGCGGTTCTGGAAAGTCTCGCGGCCGATGAGGTGGTGATGGCGGATGTTCTCCTGAAATGGCAGCAGGAGTGTCTCCAGTCCGCATGACGCGCCCACTGGAAGGGCTTTCATTCAGGGGTCCGTGGGAAGGAGTGATTTAATGGCCTCCATCTGCCCATGGAATCCTTGCGGTCAGTGGCTTGGATTTCCCTGTTCCGTGGATGCCCGGGGCTTCCGGAGAGGTTGCAAATCCCCCGGAATCAGGAGGAATTCCGCCGTGATTTCCCGACAGGGTGGCGGGGGGTGGCGGGGGTTGGGTTGGTCCATCTTCATCTCATTGATTTGAAATGAGTTGATGGTATGATCCGGATGTCCTGAAAAGTGCGTTTATCGGACGAAGTTCCTTGTGTAGCAGGCGGGAATTTCCGACCTTTTCCGGGCACCATGTCAGAGAGTCCGGAAGAGCCGAAAAAGGCCGAAACACAGGTCGGAGCGCAGCAGCAATACGACGCCGCGCAGATCGATAAATTGGAGGGTCTGGAGGCTGTCCGGAAGCGTCCGGGCATGTATATCGGCGATCCGGATGAGCGTGGCTTGCACCACTGTGTGTTCGAGGTTCTCGACAACTCCATCGACGAGCATCTCGCCGGTTATTGCAGCGTCATCAAGGTGGCCATTCACGTCGATGGTTCGGTTTCCGTCGCGGACAACGGTCGGGGGATCCCGGTGGACATGCACCCGAAGTTCGGCATTCCGGCCGTCGAGCTGGTGCTGACGAATCTCCACGCCGGCGGCAAGTTCGGCCAGGGTGCCTACAAATATTCCGGTGGTCTCCATGGCGTGGGCGCGAAGTGCGTGAACGCCCTCTCCGACTGGTTCAAGGCGGAGATCATGCGGAACGGCAAGGTCCACCTCATTGCCTTCGAACGCGGCAAGACCACCCAGCAACTCCATGTCATCGGGGATGTCGATCCGTCGAAGACCGGCACGATGATCACGTTCTTCCCGGACGCCACGATTTTCGTCGATACCATCGAGTTCAAGTTCGATCGCCTCGCCACCCGTCTGCGGGAACTGGCCTTCCTCAACCCCGGGCTCATCATCGAGCTTGAGGATGAGCGTCCGGAGTCGGCCAAGAAGGCAACCTTCTACTACGCCAAGGGCATCGAGGAATTCGTGATCCAGCTCGGGGAGAACAAGACGGTGATCCACGACGAGCCGGTTGTTCTCAATGGCAAGCGCCAGATCGAACTCGACTATGATGGCAAGAAAACGACCGACGACGTTTTCGCCGACATCGTTTTCCAGTACAACGACTCCTACAACGACCAGATCCTCTGCTTCGCGAACTCCATCCCGAACGGTGACGGTGGTACCCACCTCACCGGTTTCCGCACGGCGCTGACCCGCGGGATCAACCAGTATGCGAAGGCGAACAAGATCCTGAAGGACAAGGATCCCGCGCTCTCCGGTGACGATGTGCGGGAAGGTCTGGTGTGCGTCATCTCCGTGAAGATGCCGAGCCCGCGCTTCAGCTCCCAGACGAAGGACAAGCTGGTCAACTCGGAGATCGAGGGTGTCGTTTCCTCCATCGTCTATGAAGGCATCATGCAGTATTTCGATGAGAACCCGGCGCTCGCGCGCAAGGTGATCGAGAAGTCCGTGAACGCCGCCCGCGCCCGTGAGGCCGCGCGGAAAGCCCGTGAGACGGTCCGCAAGTCCGCCCTCTCCGGCGGTGGCCTGCCCGGCAAGCTGGCGGACTGCTCCGAGCGCGACCCGTCGAAGTCCGAACTCTATATTGTCGAGGGTGACTCCGCAGGTGGTTCCGCCAAGCAGGGCCGCGACCGCCGCACGCAGGCGATCCTGCCGCTGCGGGGCAAGCTCATCAACGTCGAGAAGGCCCGGCTCCACCGCGCGCTCCAGAACAAGGAAATCCAGTCGATGATCACCGCGATCGGTGCGGGCATTGGCGATGGCGAGCAGGAAGGCTCGTTCAACATCGCCAAGGTCCGCTACCACAAGATCATCATCATGACCGACGCGGACGTCGATGGCTCCCACATCCGCACGCTGCTGCTGACGTTCTTCTGCCGCCACATGCCGGACCTGGTGAAACGTGGCTACCTCTACATCGCGCAGCCGCCGCTTTACCTCGTCAGCCGGAAAAAGCGCCACGAATACGTGCAGGACAACGACCAGCTCAACAAGATCCTCATCGATCTGGGTGCCGGTGAAGTGACCCTGCGCAGCCATGATGGCAGCCACAGCTATAGTGCGGATGAGCTGAAGGACATTCTCGAAATCCTTTCCTCCCTGTTCCGTTTCTCGGACTCCATCGAGGGCAATGGCGGAAATTTCCGCAATTACCTCGAGGCGCGCCTCAATGGGAAGTTGCCGGAGTTCATGGTGCGCATCCGCACCGGCAACGATGAGAAGGTGACCTACTTCCCCGATGAGGCTTCCCTGCGGAGTTTCGCCGCGGACAACCGGGATCTTCGTCTATTCGATGAGGTGCTGACCCCGGAAGAGATCGCCGCCTACGTGGGGCCATCCCGCCGTGCGGTGCTGAAGGAACTCCACGAGTCGAACGCCATCGAGCGGATCTTCTCCCGTTTGAAGGAACGTGGATTCGAAACCGACCAGTTCTTCGCCGATGACAAGCCGCTTTACGAAATCGTCGAGGGTGAAGGGGAGAAACAACACATCACCCCTGTCTTCAGTGTGCCTGAGATCCTTTCCAAAGTACTGGAGATCGGACGGAAAGGCATCCAGATCAAGCGATTCAAGGGTCTGGGTGAAATGAACGCCAAGGAGCTTTTCGAAACCACCATGGATCCCGGCAAGCGCCAGTTCCTCCGCGTCCGCCTGGACGAGGACAACGCCGTGGAGGCTGACAAGATGTTCGACGTCCTGATGGGCGACATCGTCGAGCCCCGCAAGCGGTTCATTGAGGACAACGCGCTCAACGTGAGAAACCTCGACGTTTAAGTCATCGGTCAATGGTCATCAGTCAACAGGGAAGAAGATGAAGAGTTCATTGAACGATCTGGAGATTTACCGCGAAGCGATGGAGATCGGGGAAAGCGTATGGATCGTCGTCCAAGGGTGGGATTTTTTCGCGAAGGATACCGTGGGAAAGCAAGTGACGCGTTCGGCCGATTCCATCGCAGCCAATCTTGCCGAGGGATACGGCCGCTATCACTACAAGGAAAACCAGAAGTTTTGTTACTACTCGCGGGGATCGGCGGAAGAGACGCAGACATGGATCGAGAAAGCAGCCAGACGGGCTTTGATCGAACGTGAAAGCGCCAGACTCTTGTATGACCGTATCGAAATTTTCAAAAAACGCCTGAATGCCTATATTCGCACCATCGGTAAATCGGATTCCACCGCTGACCGTTGACTGCTGACCATTGAACAATCATGTCTGACGACCATATCAAGCCGATCAACGTCGCGGAGGAGCTTTCGAAGTCCTTCCTCGACTACTCGATGTCGGTGATCATTTCCCGCGCGCTGCCCGATGTGCGCGACGGCCTCAAGCCATCCCAACGACGGATTCTTTTCGCGATGCGGGAGCTGAACCTCGCTCCGGGCAAGCAGCACATCAAGTGCGCGAAGATCTGCGGTGACACCTCCGGTAACTACCACCCGCACGGTGAATCCGTCATCTATCCTACACTGGTCAACATGGGCCAGAAGTGGTCGATGCGGGACACGCTGATCGACGGCCAGGGCAACTTCGGCTCCGTTGAAGGCGACCCTCCGGCCGCGATGCGTTATACGGAGGCCCGCCTCACCCATCTGGGCATGGCGATGATGGACGACCTCGACAAGGAGACCGTCGATTTCGTCCCCAACTACGACGAACGCCTGACGGAGCCGACCGTGCTCCCATCCGCTTTCCCGAACTTCCTGGTCAATGGTGGCACCGGCATCGCCGTCGGCATGGCGACGAACCTGGCCTCCCACAACCTCGGTGAGGTGGTGGACGCCATCTGTGCGCAGATCGACGAGCCGGACATCGACCTGCCGGGCCTGATGCAATATATCAAGGGGCCGGACTTCGCCGTTCCGACGGAGATCCGCGGCATCCGTGGCATCGAGGACTACTTCCGCACCGGACGCGGCTCCATGCGGATGCGCGGCAAGATGGAGATCGAGGAGAACGAGAATGGCCGTTCCATGATCATCATCCGCGAGGTTCCGTATGGCGTGAACCGCGCGACCCTTCAGGAGCGCATCGCGGAACTCGTCAACGAGAAGATCCTCACCGGCATCTCCGGCATGCGTGACCTTTCCGATGAGGAAACGCGGATCGAGATCGAGCTGAAGCGCGACGCCCGCCCGCAGGTGGTGGTGAACCAGCTCTTCAAGCTGACCGCGATGGAGACTTCGTTCAGCGTGAACATGCTGGCGATCCACCAGAACCGGCCGAAGCAACTTTCCCTGAAGGAAGCGATCGACGCCTACATCGAGCACCGCCGTGAGGTGGTCATCCGCCGGACCCGCTACCTGCTTGGCAAGGCGGAGGAGCGCGCGGAGTTGCTGGAGGCTTTCCTCCTCGCGCTCGGCCACATCGATGAGTTCATCAAGATCATCCGTGAGTCGCGGAACCGCGATGAGGCGCGCGAGCGTCTGGCCGCCTACAGTTTCCCGACGAAGACCGCCGAGAACCTCGGCATCCTCATCCGCTCGCAGGCATCCGTGCAGGGTGACCGCTATGTTTTCAGCGAGCGTCAGGTGAATGCCATCCTCGAGCTGCGCCTCTACCAGCTCACCGGCATGGAGCAGGACAAGGTGAAGGGCGAATACGACGGCGTGCTGGCCGACATCACCGACCTGATGGACATCCTCGCCCGCGAGGTCCGCGTGCTCGGCATCATCAAGGACGAGCTGCGCGCGATCAGGGAAAAGTATGCGACTCCGCGGAAGTGCCCGATCGTGGCGGAAGCCGGCGAAGTGGCGATGGAGGACCTGATCGCGAATGACGCGATGATCGTCACGCTTTCCCACCGTGGTTACGTCAAGCGCACGCCTTCCTCCGAATACCGCCTGCAAGGCCGTGGCGGCAAGGGGCTGAAGGGGATGGAGACCAAGGCCACGAAAAAGGACGAGGCGAACGACTTCGTGGAGCACCTCTTCAGTGTCCAGGCGCACGACTACCTCCTGTTCTTCACGAACACCGGACGGGTCTATGTGGAGCGTGTGTATGAGCTCCCGGAAGGATCCCGGACCTCCACCGGCCGCAGCATCAAGAACGTGCTGGATCTGAAGCCGGAGGAAAAGATCACCGCGCTGCTCCGTCTGGAGCGCACCGTGGATGAGGACGGCAACGACATCACCTTCCGTGAGGGAGCTGGCTTCGTGTTCTTCGCGACCCGGAACGGCAAGGTGAAGAAGACCGCGCTCAATGATTTCCGCAACTACCGCAAGGCCGGTCTGACCGCCATCAACCTCGAGGAAGGAAACGACCTCATCGGCGTGAAGCTCACCAGCGGTGAGGACGAGATCATCCTGGTGACCAGAAATGGCTTGAGCATCCGCTTCACGGAAGGCGTCTACAAGAAGCCGCAGGGCGAAACGGAGGACGGTGAAGAGGCACCGGATGCCGACGCCGCACCCGAAGGCGCGGAGGCAGAGGATGATGGCACCCCGCAGATCCGCCCGCAGGGCCGTGCGACCGCAGGTGTCACCGGCATCCGTCTTGGAAAGGATGATGAAGTCGTCGGCATGGCGATCGTCACCGGGAATTCGACGCTGCTGGTCGCCGCTGAAAACGGGCTCGGCAAACGCACCGACTTCAAGAGCTACCCGTATCGCCGCCGCGGCGGAAAGGGTGTGAAGACCATGAACGTCACGGAGAAAACCGGTCTGGTTGTCAGTGCCGTGACCGTTACCGCGGAGGACGAACTCATGCTCATGACCTCCTCCGGCCAGAGCATCCGCATCCGTGTCAGTGAGATCCGGGAAACCGGCCGCGTGGCCCAGGGCGTGAAGCTGCTCACCCTGAAGGACGGCGAGAAGCTCCAGGATGTTTCGCTGGTTATTCCCGATGGGGATGACGGAGCGCCGGCTTCAGCCGGCTTGGAAGAATCCGGAGAAGAAGCATCCGATCATAGTGAAGAAAATGAAGGCTGATCAGCCACGCCATTGAGTTCCAATGAGGGGGATCTACGACCGTGGGTACCTTCCTCATTGGGATTTCGATGGTGCGGTCCAGGCGGTGACATTCCGCTTGGCGGATGCGATGCCGGTGGGATTGGTCCGTGGATGGAAAGAAGAATTGGCCTCGCTGGCCGATGATCGGATCAGAAACAAGGAACTCCGCCGCCGGATCGCAAGGTATGAGGATACCGGCTGCGGGGAGGCTCTATTGAAAGACCCCGGCTGCGCCGGGATTGTTCAGGATAAATTGATTGCCGGACACGAGTCGCGTTATCTGCTCATCGACTGGTGCATCATGCCGAATCATGTCCATGTGCTGCTCCGCTTGTTGGGAAACCAGGCATTGGCGGACATTGCCAGGCTTTGGAAAGGATCATCGGCTTTCGGGATCAATCGGCTGATTGGGCGCTCCGGAGCCTTGTGGCAAAGGGAGTATTACGACCGGTATGTCCGTGATCTGGAACATTTCCACGACTGCCGAGCCTACATCAGGAATAATCTGGTGAAGGCGAACCTATGTGAAAAGCCGCAGGGCTGGAGGTTTTCTTCCGCGGGAATGAATTGGGAAGAGCGCCGTTTCTAGGTCAGCTCATGAGGAAAAGATGCCGGCTGAAGCCAGCGCTCCATTCGCGTTCCCATCATTTTTCCTCAAGCCAGGCATCGATGCCGCCCTCGACGTTCTTCACGTCGGTGAAGCCGTTGGCCAGCAGGAGCTCGACGGCGCGGGCGGAGCGGCGGCCTGACTTGCAGTGGATGAGGATTTCCCGGTCCTTCGGCAGCTTGTCGAGATGGTTCGGGACGGAGCCGAGCGGGATCAGGGTTGCGCCAGGGATGTTGGCGATGGCCCATTCATCCGGCTCGCGGACGTCGATGAGCAGGCCTTGGAAATCCCCGGCGAGGCGGGTGCGGAGTTCGGTGGTGGTGATGGTTTCCATATGGTCGTTGGGGATGTCGCAGTAGGCGGGCGCGAGGGTTTCGGGATTGGAGACGCTGGTGATCTCCGGAGTGTCGCCGCACAGGCGGCAGCCCGGATCGCGGCGGAGTGAGATCGTCCGGAATGCGCTGTTCAGCGCGTTATAGACGGTGAGCTTGCCGAGCGGTGGCTTGCCGATGCCGAGGATGAGCTTGATCGCCTCCATCGCCTGCAGGGAACCGATGACGCCGGGCAGCACGCCGAGCACCCCGGCTTCGTTGCAGGATGGCACGGATCCGGGAGGCGGCAGGTCCGGCAGCAGGCAGCGGTAGCACGGCCCGCCGAGGTGCGGAGCGAAGACGGTGGCCTGGCCCTCGAAGCGGTGGATCGCACCATAAATCAGCGGCTTTTTCAGGAAGAAGGCCGTGTCGTTCGTGAGGAAGCGGGTGGGGAAATTATCGCAGCCGTCGAGGATGATGTCGTAGCCCTCCGCCAGTTCGATGGCGTTCTCAGGAGTGAAACGGACGGGATGGAGATCGATCTTCAGATGGGGATTGATTTCGCGCAGGCGGCTTTCCGCACTCTCCAGCTTCGGCTTCCCGATCCACGATTCACCATGGAGGATCTGGCGCTGGAGATTGGAGAGATCGACGGTATCCGGATCGATCAGGCCGAGCCGGCCTACCCCCGCGGCGGCAAGGTAAAGGGCCGCCGGGCAGCCCAAGCCACCGGTGCCGATCATCAGTACGGAAGCGTTTTTCAGCCGGAGCTGACCATCCACGCCCACTCCCGGGATCAGGAGGTGGCGGGAGTAGCGCAGGAGTTCTTCCTTGGACAAGCCGCTTGGCATGATGGCCGGAAAGATGCCCGGGGATGCCCCCGCGTCAAAGGTGAAAGGGTGTTGCGGGAGGGGATTTTGTGGTAGGTTTCCCGGATGGCCGAGGTGCTTTCCACATTCCAACTGAAACAGGGCGACAAGGCTCCGGAATTCTCGCTTCCGGACGCATGGGGAAAGGTCGTTTCACAGGCTGAAGCGGCTGGGGACAAGGGGCTGTTGGTCATTTTTGCCTGCAATCATTGCCCGTTTGTCATCCACCTCGCGGATGCTGTGGGTTCCTTCGCGGAGGAGATCTCCGCGGACGGGGTCGGCACGGTTGCCATCAATTCCAATGACCTGGCGAACTATCCACAGGACGGCCCGGAATTCATGAAGACCTTCGCCCCGCAGCATGGGTGGAAGTTTCCCTACCTGTTGGATGAGAGCCAGGAAGTGGCGCGTGCCTACGGTGCGGCGTGCACTCCGGATTTCTTCCTTTTCGACGGGAGCGGGCGGTTGTTTTACGCAGGACAGTTCGATGACACGCGCCCGAAAAAAGGCATGCAGGCGCATGGAGGGGATCTCCGTGAAGCGGTGCGGCGGATGTTGGCGGGGGAGTCCATGATGGAGCGGCCGTACCCCAGCAGCGGCTGCAACATCAAGTGGAAGGAAGGAACCCGCCCGGTGTGGTGGAACGCCGGTGATGGTGGCGCGTTGTCTTGACCGTGAGGGGATCCGGAGCCCACGCTCCGGCGTGCGTTCGATCTTGATCACAGGCGGAAATGGCGGGCTGGGACTCGGCATCGCGCGCTTTTTCCTCCAGCGGGAGGAAGACTGCCGGGTCTGGCTGGGGGTGCGTGCGAACCATGATGCCGCGGATCTTCTCGTGGCGGAATACCCGGATCGTTGCCGGACCGTCACCCTGGAGGTGACGGATGCCGCCGCCTGGAAGGGGGCGGTGGATGGCATCACAGCGGAAACGGGAAGGATCGATGTGTTGGTGAACAACGCCGGGATGCACCGTGACCACCTCCTGGCGGCGATGCCGGACGAAGCATGGTACGGGGTCATTTCCTCGAATCTGGATTCGGTCTTCCTGGGCTGCCGTGCCGTGGTCACCCCGATGATGCGCCAGCGCTCCGGGAGGATCATCAACATCGCCTCCCTCAGCGCGCTGCTGCCGCCCCTGGGGCAGACGAACTATGCCGCGGCGAAGGCGGGCGTGGTCGCCATGACCCGCACGCTTGCGAAGGAAACCGCCCGCGCCGGCATTACGGTGAACGCCGTACTCCCCGGCTACGTGGAGACGGAGGCGCTCGGTGGCATGGACGGTGATGCGAAGAAGCAGGCCAGGGCGGGCATTCCGATGCGCCGGTTCGGAAAGCCGGAGGAGGTGGCTGCAGCCGTCTTTTTCCTGGCGTCGGCGGAGGCATCTTATGTTACCGGAGCTTCGCTGAAGATCGACGGTGGAATTTTCTGAAAGATCATCCAAAATATACGACATGCAAGGCGCTGAACTGCGGCAGAGAATCAAGGAAGTGATGGTGGAGGAGCTGATGCTCGACTACGCCCCGGAGGAAATCGGCGACAAGACCTCGATTTTCGGAAGCCATGGGCTTGGGCTGGATTCCGTGGATGCCCTGCAACTGGTGGTGGCGCTGGAAAAGCACTTCGGTCTGAAGATCGGGAATTCATCGGAAGCGAAGGGGATCCTGGAGAGCGTCGAAACGATCGCCCTGGAGATCGGAAAGGCCCCGTGAAGGCTGCCCTCATCTTCCTGCTGAAGCTGGGGTTGACGGTGGTCTGCCTGTGGTGGGCGTTTTCCGGAATCGATGGCAAGGGGACGATCCTCGCCCGGCCCGGGGAGATCCATTACGGCTGGATGGCCGGCGGGGTGCTCATGGCGGGACTCACCGTGGTGCTGACCGCGCTCCGGTGGTGGGTCCTGATGAGGGTGCTGGACATCCGCGTGGGCATTCCAAGGGCGATCGAACTGACGATGATCGGAAACCTGCTCAGCCTGTTCTCGGTGGGGAGCCTGGGAGGTGACGCCGCGCGGGTGATCCTGCTGATCCGGGATCATCCCGGGAAAAAACTGCCGGTCACCATGAGCGTGCTGATCGACCACATGGCGGGGATGGTCACCATCGGGCTGTTGTTTTTCCTGATCTCGGTGGGTGGATTCGAGGAGCTGACGGGCCGGGAGGTCCTGGGCGCCCAGGGGGAGAATGTCCTGCGCCTGGCGTGGCTTTATATCGGCGGAGGATTGCTGATGGTGGGGCTTTTTTTCCTCTGTGCGAGTCCTCCGCTGCACCGGCGGATCCATGCGAACGGACGGCTCGACCGCTGGCCGATCATGAGGCAGGTGCCGGAGATCTACGATACCTATCGTAGGAATTGGAAACTCACCCTGGCGGGGCTTGGATTCTCGATGCTGATGACCCTGGCCTATTTCACCTCATTCTGGTGCGGCCTGCGGGCGGTGGGCGGAGAGGCGGCGCTGGGTTCCGTCATGACGGCGATGCCCGTGATCGACGGCCTCAGTTCGATCCCGGTTTCGATCGGAGGGATCG
The DNA here is from genome assembly GCA_019634595.1 of Akkermansiaceae bacterium. NCBI lineage: Bacteria > Pseudomonadati > Verrucomicrobiota > Verrucomicrobiia > Verrucomicrobiales > Akkermansiaceae > Akkermansiaceae bacterium. Next base: position 588,785 of record JAHCBC010000003.1, on the reverse strand, counting down.
GGATCCGTGAGAATCTGTTCATGATGCTGATGCCGGCATTGGCGGATGTTTCGAAGGACATCGCGCGTGATTCATCGCTGGCGGGCTTCGCCTGCAATGTGTTTTGGGCGGTGCTGGGGGCGTTGTTTTTCCTGAAGAGGCGGGACCGGATCTCCGTGAAGGAAATGAAGGAAGTCTGATGGGTGGCGGTCCGCTCAGCGGGTGAGGTAGCGGAGGCGGTAGAATGCGCCCGGGGTTGTGGCGGGGAGACGGACCGTGAGTGTCTCGATCCCGCTGCCATCCACGCTCCGGCTGAGGATGGTGGCGGCGGCGGTGTCGATTTCGATGGAGACCGGCCAATCGGTGAGGTCTGACGACTGTTCGATGAAAAACCTGACGGCATCGACCGCGGCGAAAGGCCGGCGGAGGGTGATCGTGTCGGTGCCGGAACCACGGGTGATGAGGGGCGCGGGCGGTTGGTCGGCGGGCGGGGTCGCGGTCGCGTAGTGCAGCAAGGCTTTCAGTCCGCCGGGAGCCGGGGACGCCGCGCTGGCGAACTGGTGGGACGACAGCCAGGAGGTGAAAGAGGCGGCATCCGGGGCGTCCGGCGTGCCGTGGAAGGCGGAAGACGCGCGCCAACTGTAGGCGGAGTTCGGCGGGAGGGAGTGGTGGATGCGGACGAGTGAGGGGCCCTTGCCATCCGGCGAGGTGGGCCATGGCGGAGTGTCGGCGTAGGTGAGGCTCTCGATGATCGTGTTGTCCGCGGCCCGCAGCTCGATGGTTTCACCGCTGTTGGCGAGGTTCCCGTCCCATACGCCCGCCACCTTCGGGATCTGGCCGTAGAGGGCGCGGAAGACGCCGAGGTTTTTGACGACAACGATGCGCGCACCCGGTTGGAGCAGGACCGACGGGAAGGCGAAGGTGATGCCGGTGGTGATGCGGACGCCCGTGAGATCGACGATGGAGGCGGATGGGTTGTGGACTTCGATGAAGTCACGGGTGTCGAGTTTGTCGTCGGGATTGTAGTGGAGTTCGGAGAAGTAGAGGTTTCCCGGTGCGGCGGGGACGGGAGGATGGGTGAAGGTCGCCTCCGTCAGGGGACTCCATTCGCCGGTGGTGTTGTGCCTCACCCTCGCTTTCACGGTGATGAAGGCGCTGTCGAGGGGGACGGCTCCGGAATAGACGGCGGCTCCCGCGGCGGAGGGATCCGTGCCATCGAGGGTGTAGAAAATTCCGGTCGATGCGGGGCCGGTGATGGTCAGGGTGGAGCCGGGCGTAACCACACCTCCGGATTGGGAGAATACGGGCGCGCTGACTCCCGCGCTGGGAAAGAGGGCATAGCCGCGTGCAGTGTTCCGGAAGAGGGTGATGAGCGAGCTCGTCCTGGCGGCGAGGGTGCCGGAGGAATTGTTGGGATTGTAGAGGCTGTTGCAGGCGCTTTCCCAGTTGGCGACCGTGCGGGGGGCGGAGAGTGATTTCGAGTCCCCCCAGCGGGCGGACTCGGCGATCATGGCGGGGGCGAGGACGGCGCGCATTTCCTGCCACCTGGCGGTGGCGTTGGCAACGGTGAGCGCGCCGTCGCCGAAGAGGTTGCGCTGCACGCGGTCACCGAAGCGCATGAGGTATTTCGGATTGCGGACGAGCTGGAGATGGAGCCAGCGCGGGTTGAAATACTCGAGCGTGGCTCCGGCCACCGGGTGCTGGCCGTTGGTCGTGAAGTGCCCGGTGACGTCGGTGCCGCCGAACGTATCCTCGAAGTCATGGGCGATGAAACGGAAGCCGAACGAACCGTCCCGGGGGCGGATGCAGAAAAAATTCTTCGGCACGTTTTTGTCTCCCGGGTTCACCGGGCCGTCCGTGTTGCTCGCGTACATGTTGAGGATCATGTAGTCGATGAGGTTGTCGATATCGACGAGCGGCTTGAGGATGGGCGAAGGCTTGCCGTCGGGGCCCAATCCCTGGACGGCGAAGTAGGCGGCGTCATCGGTGAAGCCCGCGACGGCCGCGGCGTGGAGGGCGTTCCAGGCGGTGGCGTCGCCGTCCGCGACCGCGACATGGTGGGAGGGCACGGTGTAGGATTTGACCATGTCATAGTCTTCCTTTTCGCCGCCGTGGTAGGATGCGGCGAAGAAGTCGTCCGCACGTTCCTGGGTGGCGTAGATGCCCCAGTACTGGCCGTTGATGTAGAGGTGGACGAAGCTGCTGCGGGCGTGGGGATGGCCCATGGCTCCCTGGGTGGCGCGGGACCATTCGTCGCGCATGTAGCTTGAGTTCGTGGAACCCGAGGTGTGCCAGGAAAGGCTGCCCTGGGTGGTGCGGAGATCGATGCGGTCGAACTCCGGCGCCCCCTGGTCGCCGAAGAGCGGGTATTTGAGTTTCCCTGCGCCGTATTCACCGCGAAAGTAGAAGTGGAAGCTGTGTTTCGGATTCGTCGCCCCCCGGCTGACCCCGCCGCGCATGCGGACGCCGCAGTTGATCTGGAAGGCGCTGCTGCCATCCGGGTTGATCATTTCCATGGAGGTGGGGCGTTCCCATTCCCGCTCCCGGCCGAAGGCGTTCACGTAGATGCCGGTGGTCGCGTTGAAAAGATGCGCGCGGTCGGTGACGATGGAGAAGCTGGGCAGGCTGCGGAGGGCGGTGTTGATCAGGGCGGCGTTGCCGGGGACACCGGTGATCCGGGGATCCATCTCGTAGTCGAGGATCTGTCCGTTGACGCTGCCGGCCGGCCAGCCGGCGGGGGTGGACTGGGTGACGATGTCGCTGGGGAAGAGGTAGGTGTGGGTGACGGCCGTGGAGGGGACGTAACCTTCCTTGAAGACGACGGCGCGGATGACCGACGTGGTGCCGACATTCAACGTGATGGAAGGGGGCGTCGATCCATCGGCGGCGGGAACGAGGGTGCCGGTCGTGGCGGTGGGGAGCGAGCCGTCGAGCGTGTAGGAAAGGGTGCCGCCGGGGAGCGGACAGGAGAGGGTGACGTTTTGCGGCGCATCATAGGTCCCGCGGGGGACGGAGAAAACGGGATCGGGGGCGAAGGAGTTGAAGCCGCCCGCGGGATTCGCATTTCCCGGAGTCTGTGGGATCAGGATGCCGGATGAGGTGTAGTCGCCCCATTTTCCATAGGAAGCGCCGTCGCGCTGGGCGGGATAGGAGCTGTATTCGCTGGCGACCGAATGATCCGGTCTGGCGAGGGACAGGTAGCCTCCGGCGGACGAAGTGAGTTTGAAATTCGTATGCAATTGCGGGCCTGTGCGGTTCTTGTCCGAAGCGAACACGATGAGATGGCCGAAAGGCGGGATCGTGGTCCCGGACGGGATGGCCCATGAGGTTTTGTCGTCCTTGAGAAACCATCCACCGAGATCCGCGGGCGAGGGGTCGGCGTTGAAAATTTCAATCCAGTCGGAGTCGTCGCCGTCTTCATCGGTGAAGGTGCCATCGTTCGAAGCGACGAACTCGCTGATGATGACGCCGGAGACACCGAGCATCTTGATCGTGGATTCCCAGGTGGTGGGAGGTCCGTTGGCATCGTCGGCCCGCAGTTTGACCAAGGGGGAACCCGGAGTGCCGGCCGGAGGTGTGCCGCTGAGGGTGGCGGTGCCATCGCCATGATCCGTGAGGGAAAGCCACGGCGGCATTTCGACTGGGGTGAAGGTGATGGGATTCGGTCCGCTGGTGGTTGCCGAGACGGTGGACTGATAGGGGAGCCCGGTGCGCGCGAACGCGAACGGTCCGGATGTGAACCGGACGGTGCTGAGCCTGCGGAGCGAGAAGTCGTCATGATCGACGGTGATCGTCCCGCCGCTGCTGCGCGGGCGGAAGCCGAACCAGGAACCGGTCAGAGGCATGTCTTCGTCGTGGATGTGGACGGACTGCTTGGAACCCTGGGTGACGGTGATGGTTACCTGCAGGACGGAATCCACATACATGCCTTCCACGGCGATGCGGAAGGGCTGGAGGGCATCGAGGGTGAACGCCAGCGATTCGTTGTCGATGAAGAAGGTGTTCGAGTTGGCGACCTGGACGAACCGGACCTTGTTGATCGCCGGTTTGACATCGACGAGGTAGTAAGGGGAGGAATTGCCGCTGAAGGCTGCGTTCTCCCCCAGGAAAGCGAAGCCACAGGAGTTGTCGTTGTTGGTGCTGTTGAAATTGGAAAAGACGGCCTCCATCCGGAAGCCTTCCGGCATCGGCGGAGCCTCCACAGAGGATGGGGCGATGATGTTGCCGCCGGAGATCGAGGCGCGGTATTTCCCCCCCACATGGTTCCAGTGGGAGCTTCCGCTGAAAAGGCTGGTCCCCGAATCGAAATTTTCCATGAAGGGGATCGCCACCGGAGCGGCGGCTGCGGTGAGGATGAGGTATCCGGCCAGGATGGCCCGGAAAATGGCTTCGCAGCGGAAGCCAATGGGGGTTTTTACCATCCTCCGTGGTAGTGATTTGATGCCTCCCAGATCAAGGGAAAAATGGATTTCCGGACCTCGTCAATCCGTAGATGACCGGACATTCCCGGTCTCCGCAGGCAGCTGAGGTTCCGTTGGGAGGAAGAGGCTGCGGTCCACGGCCCGGAAAATTTTTCAAAGCTGGATGATACGGTTGCATGCAAGTCCCGGTATTCTCGGATCATGCAACTCCGCGCCCTGCTCGCCTCCTTGGTTTTCCTTCCCGGTATTGCCATCGCCACCGCGGACCCGCGGGGTTTTGGCATGGAAACGAAGGGCGGCCTCGAGGGCAAGGTGGTGAAGGTCACCACGCTGGCGGATTCCGGTCCCGGTTCGCTGCGCGACGCGCTGCAGGACGTGAAGGAACCGCGTCTCGTCGTGTTCGAGGTGGCGGGATACATCGACCTTGAAAGGGACATCTCCATCCATAGTCCGTTCGTGACCATTGCCGGTCAGACCGCGCCTTCACCGGGCATCTCCATCCGCAATGCGACGCTGCGCATCCGCACGCACGATGTGGTGGTGGAACACATCCGCATGCGCGTGGGCAACAAGCCGGGCAAGGAATCGATGGAGGACCGGGATGGCATTCAGCTCGTGGGCGAGGACAAGATTCCCGCAGGCCGGTTCCCGGAGCCGACGGTGTACAACGTGGTGATCCGCCATTGCTCGGTGGCATGGTCCACGGACGAGGGGATCTCCACCTATTTCAAGGGGATCAAGGATGTCACCATCAGCGATTGCATCATCGCGGAGGCACTGGACAAGGCGGGGCATCCGAAGGGAGGTCACTCGATGGGCCTGCTCATCGGTGACCATACGCAGAACGTGACCATCCTGCGGAATCTCTTTGCCCACAACCGCTACCGGAACCCGGTGGTGAAAGGGAACACCAGTTCCATCGTCGCGAACAACGTGATGTATGACATCGGCAGCAACGCGTTGCACAGCTACGGAGGGGGTGAAGGATTGCCGACGAAACTGACCGCCGTGGCGAACGTGCTGCTGGAAAGCCCCACCCGGGCGAGGGAGACCAAGGGCAGGAGCAAGGTGGTGAATTTCTACTCCGACCGGAGCACGAAGAACGGCTGGACCAATGAAGGGAGCCAGATATTCGTGAGCGGAAACCTGGTGCCGGAAGGCAGTGTCGAGGCGGCGAAACTCCTCGACTATGATGTCTTCGTGAAGGAAGCGCCGGTGAAGATCGATGGCCTGCGGATCATCCCCGTGAACGAGGTGAAGGACGCGGTGCTGGCGAACGCGGGTGCCCGGCCAAAGGACCGGGATCCGGTGGATGAACGGATCATCCGGCAGGTGAAGGAAGGCACCGGACGTATCCCCAACACACAGGAGGATGTGGGTGGCTGGCCGGAACTCAAGCAGGCCGAACGCAAGCTGGACGTGCCGGAGAATGGCCGTGCGGAGTGGCTCGCGAAGTTTTAGAAAGAAGCCGCATGAGATTTGCCGCGGTCCTTTGCCTGGGTTGGGTCACTGTTTCCGCCGCGTGGGCGAAGCCGATGAACATCGTCCTGCTCTATGCGGACGACTGGCGGCATGACTCGCTAGGCGTGGCGGGAAACCCGGTGCTGGAAACACCGGTGCTCGATGCACTCTCCGCAAAGGGCGTGCGCTTCACGGAGAACCGCGTGACCACCGCGATCTGCGGGGTGAGCCGCGCGACCCTGCTGACCGGCCAGTGGATGTCCCGCCACGGCAACGAGTCATTCCAGATGTTCCGCGCCCCGTGGGAACAGACCTTTCCCGGAGTGCTGCGGGAGAGCGGCTATCATCTCGGCCATGTGGGGAAATGGCACTGCGGGAAATTTCCCGCGAAGCGGTTTGATTTCGCACGCGCCTACTCCGGCAAGCACTGGATGAAGGACGAGCAGGGGAATGACATCCATGTGACCGCGAAGAACGAAAAGGACTCGCTCGAGTTCCTGCGGGACAGGCCGAAGGACAAGCCATTCTGCCTCACCGTCGCCTTCTTCGCCACGCATGCGGAGGACGCGAATCCGGAACAGTTCCTGCCGCAGAAAGAGAGCATGGCCCTGTATGCGGATCAGGTGATCCCGGTGCCGCCGAACATGACGGAGGAATCTTTCCGCAGGCTGCCGCCGTTCATCGCGAACGGAAAAAATGAAGGCCGCGCCCGCTGGCACTGGCGGTTCGATAAACCGGAGAAATACCAGCGGATGATGAAGAACTACTACCGCATGGCCTCCGAGGTGGACGCCACCTGCGGCCGCATCCTGGAGGAGTTGGAACGGCAGGGTGTGCGCGGGGAGACGCTGGTGATCTTCACCACGGACAACGGATTTTTTCACGGCGAGCATGGACTCGCGGACAAATGGTATCCTTATCAGGAGAGCATCCGTGTCCCTCTCATCATCGATGATCCGCGGATGCGGGCGGCGGTCCGGGGAATTGCCAACGAGGCGCTGACGCTCAATGTCGATCTCGCCCCCACCATCCTGTCCGCCGCCGGGGCGAAGGTTCCGGAAGGCATGCAGGGCAGGGACATCTCGCCGCTCTACCTTTCTTCAGATCCGGTGATGTGGCGCTCGGAATACTTTTACGAGCACGCGACGATCCGGAACACCGACTTCATCCCCTCGTCACAGGCGTTGGTGCGGAAGGACTGGAAGTACTTCCATTGGCCGGATTTCGGGAAAGAGCAGCTTTTCGACCTGACCAACGATCCCCGCGAAGAGCATGATCTCGCGGAAGAGCCAGCCCATGCCGGACGGCTCGTGGAAATGCGGGAGCGGTTCTGCGAGCTGCGTGAAGCGGCGAAGTGAGCCGGATCAGGCGTCGCCGAGGCGGGCTTTCGTGCGGTCGATTTCCTCGGACAGCGCACCCCAGCGTGAATAGCTGGTTTCCAGCGCGGAGCCAACTTTCGCTACGTCATTGGTCGCGTTGCGGAACGCGGTCGGGTCGCCGCTGACGGCGGGGTCGGACAGCTTTTCGGTGAGCTTCGCCTGTTCGCTTTCCAGTTCGGCGATCTTGATCTCCAGCGCCTCGAATTCCGTTTCGAGCGGCTTGAGAACCTTCGACCGCAGCTCGCGTGCTTCCGCCTCCTGGCGGCGTTGTTCCTTGCGGTTCACGCCGGGCTGGGGCGCTGGTTGTTGCGAGGGTGCGGCAGCGGCCTCGACTTTCGGCAGGACGGTCGGCGCTGCCTTGGCGGCTGCGGCTCCGGCCTTGGCGGCGGAAAGTTCCAGCGCCTTGTCCTCGGCGGATTTGTCGATGTAGTAGGTGATGTTGCCGACGTAGGTCTTCGGCGGCTTGCCGGGGCGGAACTCCAGCGTCTTCGTCACGACGGGATCGAGGAAGTCGCGGTTGTGGGAAACGATCAGCACGCTGCCGGGATAGTCGGCGAGCGCGCGCTTGAGAACGTCCTGCGACTGCATGTCCAGGTGGTTCGTCGGCTCGTCGAGGATCAGGAAGTTCGCCGGGCGCAGGAGCATGCAGACCAGTGCGACACGGGAGCGTTCGCCACCGGAAAGGACGCCGACTTTCTTGAAGACATCGTCACCGCGGAAAAGGAAGCAGCCCAGCAGGTTCCGCGCGTGGGGCATGGACTCGCGGGATGCGGCGGCCTCCACCGTCTCCAGCACGGTGCGGTCCGGATCCAGCTCGTCCGCGTGGTTCTGGGAGAAGAAGGACGTCGCCACCTTGTGGCCGAAGGAATGCTCGCCGGAGTCCGGTGCTTCCTGCCCGGTGATCAGGCGGCAGAAGGTGGACTTGCCCGCGCCGTTCGGACCCACCACGGCGAACTTCTCGCCCTTGTTGATCTCGAAATCATAGCCGCTGAAAATCTGCAGCGGGCCGTAGGCCTTCGAGACCCCTTCCAGCTTCGCCACCATGTGGCCGGAGTTCGGCGGTGGCGGGAAGCGGAAGTTCATCACGGCATCCGCCTGCTCGGGAGCGGGGATGCGCTCGATCTTCGCCAGCATCTTCACCCGCGACTGCACCAGCGTCGCTTTGTTGGCGGAGGCGCGGAACCGGTCGATGAAGCGCTGGATTTCCGCGATCTCCCGCTGCTGCGCGGTGTATTGCTTGAGCTGGATTTCCTTCCGCAGAACAGACTCCCGCTCGAAGTAGGAGAAGTTGCCCGCGTATTCCTCCGCGCGGCCATGGGCGAAGGCGATGGTGCGGGTGCAGAGCGTGTCGAGCAGGCCGCGGTCGTGGGAGATCAGCATGATCGCTCCCGGGTAGTTGATCAGGTACTGCTCCACCCAGAGCTGGGTGTCGATGTCCAGGTGGTTCGTCGGCTCGTCCAGCAGCAGCACTTCCGGCTCCTGGAGGAACAGCTTCGCCATCGCGATCCGCATCTGCCAGCCGCCGGAGAACTCGGCGCAGTCGCGGGTGAAATCCTTCGTCTGGAAACCCAGGCCCTTCAGCACGGACTCGATCCGCGGCTTCATGCGGTCCGGGTCCATGGTGTCCAGCCGGATCTCCAGGTCGCCGATTTCCTCCAGCAGGTCACCGTAGGGGGAGGACCGCGGGTCGAGCGTTTCCAGCTCCGCGGAAAGGCGCTCGATTTTCTCTTTCATCGCCACCGCCTCGCTGAAAGCGGACTCGGTTTCCTTCCACAGGGTGATGCCCTTCACGTGGATGCCTTCCTGCGGCAGGTAGCCGATGCGGGTGCCCTTCGGCGCGTTGATCTGGCCGCCGGATGGTTTGATGATTCCGGCGATGCATTTCATCAGCGTCGATTTCCCCGCACCGTTGTGCCCGGCGAAGGCGATGCGTTCCCGCGGCTGGACCGAAAAGCCGAGGTCGCTGAAAAGGACGCGGGCGCCATATTCGACGCGCAGGGATTGGACGGAAATCATCGGGGGCGCAGGGTGCATGAACCTGCGCCGGGGTCAATGCCAGGGATGAAAGTACAAGCGCCAGCCTGCCGGATTTGTTGCAGGATGACAGGTAACAGGCTCCCGCATGTGCCGGTGAAGCGGGTTCAACCACCGCTGGCGATGCGCAGGATGCGATAGTGGTTCGCTCCATCCCCCACCAGAATACTTTGCCGGCCTCCGGTGGCCGTCTTCATGCTTCCCCCCAGGAACCATTGTCCCCCGCTCTCGCCGGGCTCTCCTTCCCCTGTCCAGACCTCGATCCCGAAGATCTCTCCCGGGCCGCCGGCGTCCCATGACAGGCGGGAGGCGGAAAACCGCGGCTCCGCGCCAAATTCCGTTCCCTCCACTGACGTTCCTCTCAATCGGATGAAACCTGATCGGCCCGGAGCCGCTTCCACGAGACCCCACAACGGTTTGCCTTCTCCCGCCACCGGCTCTCCTTGCGGCGTCCATGCCACCAGATCGGAGGATGTCTCCACCTGATACGTCCGCCCGGCATGGCCGCTCCACGAAACCTCCCACGCCGTCGCCGGGGCCGTTTCAAATGCCACCGGGGACATGTTCTCCGGTCGTGCCAGCAGAACGCCGTGAACCAGTTCCGGGCTGCCGTCCCAGTCTTCCGCCAGCAAAGCCAGATCCAATTCGTCCACCGTTCCGTCCCCATTGATATCCCCGCCCGCCCTGCCGGCGGAGGTTTGCCAGGCCGCCTGCATCGCGGACAGATCGGCCCCGTCCACACGTCCATCGGAATTGAGATCCCCTAGCAGGAAACCGGGAATCATCCCGCCCAATTCAAGGACGTCGGCGAATGATACGATCCCGTCCCCGTTGAGGTCGTGATCGGGAGAAACTTGTCCCATCCGGGTATAGAGCTGGGCCACATCCTGATGATTGAGCACACTGTCGGAGTTGAAGTCCCCGCGGGTTGGGGCTGTGGCTGTGGGGATTCCATATTCTACCAACACCCGGACCGGCGCACCATCCTGAAAGATGGGGCGAGCCATGTGGGTTAGCTGATGGGTGTTATACGCCAGCACCCGGACTTGATACGCGGTATTCTCTTGGAAAACTTGGAGCTTCCCATCAACCACTTTCTCGACTTTGATGCCTGAAACTCCCCAGAAATACTCGGTGAAATTCCCCATAAAGATGCTGTCTCCGACTGGTTGCGTGAAGTTTTCCGGAATCCCGCTGAATGCGAATTCGTGGTTCAATTGGATCTTCGATGGGCCGGAGCGCCTCATATAAGCCGACACTTCAAATGGTGCGGGAAGCGATTGGGTCTGTCCGTTGATCAGGATCTCGCTCCTTCCCGGCAGCACCGAACCATCGAGACGCTCTCCCGCCTTCAGCACGCGCACTTCTCCGGTTGGCAAAGCGGAGTAAGAGGCATAGGAGCCTTTCCATGAGCTATTCTCGGAGACGGGATCCTTGAAATCCATACCCACTGCTAGATACACGGGACGGGTTCCCGGAGTCCTGCCGGTCACGTAGGATGATGCGGTATACATCGCCTCCACTTGGTTGATGTATTTATATTCCCCATTGCCAAGGGGTTGAGCCATCGGGAGGAATTCGATCATGCTCTTGTCTCCTCCGGCCACAAACTCTTCTCGCCACTTCGGGTGTCTGCGAATTTTTCCATATGCCATTAAATCTTTGGATGAATTCGTGTGTTCGGTTGATGGTGCGGTTGATGATAAAAACCGCGCATCGTTCAACAATATATGACCGATTTCATGGGCCAAGGTATCTTGGTCAACTGTCGTCTCAATATCATAATATTTGAGATTCGTTACGTCGAATTCGAAATAATAAGAGTAATAAAATAGATGGTGATGCGAATATGATTCGGGGTGGTTCATTAATACGACTGCCTTGCCGGGTTCTCGACCCATTTCCTTATAGGACTCGCAAAGACCCCTGCCTTGGGTCGTTGTCTCTCCTGTATTGTAAGGATAAATCTGGTTTGCGTAAATCACAGGAAGGACACTTCCAAAATTCTGGGAATCCCTCCACGCCAATATATTCGCCTCGTCCAGATTTTCGGAGACTCTGATGAATGTGATGTGTCCATCTCTTCTTAGGGATATTCCTATTTGGGAATACACGCTCTTTGCATAATTGTATTCAACATCAGCTCTGGTTTTGATGATGTTCTTTTCCTTGTCTGCCATGATGTCATTATGCAGATAAATTTGCTTGATCGTGACGGTTCCTCGCTGACCACTCCAAGGAGCCTCCTGGCCATGGCAAACGGCGCCACTCCCCCAGGCCAGGATCGCCACGAAAATCCACTTCTTGAAGATAACAGAAAACGCCGTTTGGAACTTGCATTTCAGTGTGACGCATCGGAACGCCCCCTGGACAGGACGGAAAAGAGAAGAAAAGGGATGGCGGGGCGGTGGAGATTCCGATTGTCCACAAGGCGTGGCCGGCTTCCGGATCGGCAGCAACCCAACGGCAGCAGTGGGAAAGGTCATGACTTTTTGGCTGGTGCCAGTATGGGCATTCGCCCTGCGATTCCAAGAGGATTGCGGGGGGGCGATCCCTCCCTCGCCATTCCGGTGTCAACAAAAGAGAAAGTGTGATGGCGTGAGCACGAGATGGAATGGGAGTATTGGCAATTTTAGATCAAATGCAAAAAATATACAAAGGTAGTTGACGGACGGTTTTTCGGTGGATGAGAGTCAGCGGCATCCGCCATGAAGATTTCCCGATTCCTGATGTTTGTCCCTGCCGCGTTTCTGATGCCTTCGGTGGTGTCGGCGCAGTCCACACCGGAAGCCACGGAGCTGGGCGAGATCACCGTCAGTGCCAGCAGGCTGGGGGAAAGCGCGTCCGATCTGGCACAGCCGGTCACCGTGCTGGAGGGGCGTGAGCTTCTGCTGAATCTGGAGGCGACCCTGGGTGAAACGCTCTCGAAGCAGCCCGGCGTGCGCTCCACCTACTTTGGCCCGGCGTCCAGCCGCCCGGTGATCCGTGGCCTGGACGGCGACCGCATCCGCGTGCTGCAGAACGGCCTCAACACCATCGATGCCTCCGCCACCAGCTTCGACCATGCGGTGAGTTTTGATCCGGTGAGCGTCTCGAAGATCGAGGTGGTGCGCGGTCCCGCGACCGTGCTTTTCGGGCCGAACGCCCTCGGCGGCGTGGTGAATGTCACGGACAACCGCATCCCGTCCGAAAGGATCGGTGAGTGGGTGAGGGGCAGCGTCGGCACCCGTGCCAGCTCCGCGGACAACGGCATCGCGTCGGACTTTGAACTGGAAGGCGGCGTCGGTGGATTCGCGTGGCACCTGGAGGGCTACAAGCGGAACATCGAGGAGCTGGAGATTCCCGGCTACGCGCGCTCGAAGCGTCTGCGTGACGCGAATCCGGGTGCCCCGGAGAACGATGAGCGCAGGACGCTGGAGAACAGTTGGTTCAACACGGAAGGTTTCTCTGCGGGTGCCTCCTATATTTGGGACGGCGGCTATTTCGGATTGGCTTATTCCGGTTTCGACACGGACTACGGCTCACCGGTTGAGAAGGACGTCAGCATCGACATGCGCCAGCGCCGGTGGGATTTCCATGGTGCCTTCCACGAGCCGTTCCAAGGGGTCAAGGAGGTCAAATACCGCTTCGCCACCTCGAACTACGAGCATACCGAATTCGATGGACCCGCGCCTGGAACTTCGTTCACGAATGATGGCTATGATGGCCGGGTCGAGCTTTCCCATGAGAAGTGGGGGCCGTTGCAGGGCACCTTCGGCTATCAGATCCAGCGCAGCGACTTCGAGGCGGTGGGTGCTGAGAAGTTCCTTCCCCATGTGCTGACACAGAGCCACTCCGCTTTCATTTTCGAAGAGATGGAGCTTTCCGCTCGCTGGAGGCTGGAAGGTGGCCTCCGCTACGACCATGCCTCCGCGAAAGCGAGTGAGGATGTGGCCTTCGGCCCGGACCGGGAGCGGAACTTTGATTCCCTGAGCGGATCCGTTGGAATCGTCTTCACGCCGAATGATGACTACAAGGTCGCGCTGTCCTCCTCATGGACGGAGCGCGCGCCGACCTATCAGGAACTCTATGCGGGTGGCCCCCATGTCGCGACGGGTGCCTTCGAGGTGGGGGATGACGGTCTCGGAACAGAAAAATCGCTCGGCTTCGATCTCTCCTTCCGCAAGGTCACCGGCAGCGTGACGGGAGCGGTGACCGTGTTCTACAACCGCTTCAATGATTACATCGGTCTGTTCCCAACGGGTGGTGTTTCACTCGGCGGTCTGCCGATCTACGCTTACCAAGGCACCGATGCGGAGTTCTTCGGCGCGGAGGTGGAGACCACTTTCCACCTGCTGGGGCCGGTGGTGGCCGGTGAGGTTGCGGAGGATCATCTGAACGTGGAACTGAGCGCGGACTATGTGCAGGCGAACGACCGGAAGACGGGCGATCCGCTGCCTCGCATCTCCCCCTTCCATGCCAGCGCCGCGCTGGATTACAAAAAGGGTGCCTTCGGGGCGCGTCTTGAAAGTGTGTTCTCCGCCCACCAGGCGGAAACGGCCGACAACGAGCTGCCAACGGACAGCTACGTCATGTTCAACGCCGCCCTCAGCTACACGATCACCAGCGGCCCGGTGACCACCGACCTTTATATCAAGGGCGTGAACCTCACCGATGAGGAGGCGCGCGAGCACACCTCTTTCCTGAAGGACAGTGTCCCGCTCAACGGCCGCGGTGTGGTGGCCGGCGTGAAGGTGAATTTCTGATTGGAACCGTTGCCTGGTTGGCTGGTGGCGGGGCATCGCGGATCGCGGTGCCCCGTTTTCTTGTCAGGCCTCCAGCTTGTCCCACGTCTTGAGGAAGGCCTCCACCTCCTGGAGCACCGCCTCGCAGCGCTTGTCCCACTTCTTCGCGCTCCGCAGGATCAGCACGCATTCCCGCAGGCCCGTGAAGCGGATCTCCTCCGCGCCGTGGCTGCGGAGTTCCTCCAGTTCCGTCCGGAGTTTTTCGAAAAATGCCAGCTCGTAGCCGGTGCCCGCCTCCATCGCCGCATGGACCAGAGAGATGGTCAGCGGTGGTGCCAGCGGTTGCAGGTGCTCCGCAATGTGCTGGCAGCCGATCTTCACCAGCATCTTGCGCACCTTCTCGAACAGGTCGTGCAGGTGCAGCAGCCGCAGCTTGCAGGCCTCTTCCAGGTATTGGGTGATCCCGCTGCGGATCTCCGTGACGAACGGGAAATCATTCTGGTCCGCGGCCCTCGCCGCCCGGATGATGGCATCATCCAGCCACGCGGTATCGTAGTCGAACACCTGGTGGCGTCCGATTTGGATGGCGGGGCGGTTGCCAATGAATGAAATCACGGGGAGGAAGCTGTCGTGGTCAGGGAGAGGGGGTGAGAGGTTGGGTGGATGCAGGGGTGAGTGTCAGAGGGGGAGACGGCGTTGCATGGTGTCACGTGTCGCGCGACGGGAGAGGGACTGGATTTCCTGGATGAACTCGTTCACATCCTCGAACTGGCGGTACACCGACACGTAGCGCACGTAGGCCACGGGATCGATCTGGTGCAGCTTGTCCATCACCTTGGAACCGATGATGTGGGAGGGCACCTCGCTCACGTGGTCCTTGTGCAGGTCCGTGAGGATTTCCTCCACCGCGCGGTCCAGCCGGTCCATGGAGACGGGGCGTTTTTCGCAGGCTTTGATCAGGCCGCCCATCAGCTTCTCGCGGTTGAGGGCTTCGCGGGTGCCGTCGCGTTTCACGACCCGCAGCTCCGTCCGTTCGATCTGCTCGTAGGTCGTGTAGCGGTAGGTGCAGTTCAGGCACTCGCGGCGGCGGCGGATCGACGTGCCATCCTTCGACGACCGGGAGTCGAGGACTTTGTCTTTGAGGGAACCGCATTGAACGCAACGCATGGAGTACCGGATGCAACGAAGCGGATGGTATGACAATATATGGTAGGGTCAATCCGAAAACTACGGCTGATTTAGTAGTGGGCCTGAATAGTACGGATGGCCGTGCTAATCTGTTAAAATTTTCTGCTCCTCTTATTGATCTCTCGATGGCGAGTTTGAAAAATCGGGCCTTCTCCGGGGAAAAACTCCGGATCATCCGAATTTTTTGTCCACACGGACGTTCGGCGGGACAGATAACAGGTGAATGGCGAATTCCGAATCCACCGATGGCGAGCTTCTCGCGGACTGGCTGTCGGCGCGCAGGGAGCGGTCGTTCCGGTTGCTGGTGGAGCGTCATGCCGGGATGGTCCATGCGGCGGCCCGGAGGGTGGCGGGGGATGACGGAGCGGCGGCGGAGGTCTCGCAGGCGGTCTTCATTCTGCTGGCACGGCGAGCCGCCCTCCTTTGCTCCCGCCCGTCCCTCGCCGGGTGGCTCCACATCACCGCTGTGATGCAGGCGAGGAATCTCATGAGGAAAAACCTCCGTGAGTCGAAGAAGCGGCAACAGCTCCTCGCTGAAATGAAAACGACCCCATCACAGGAAGGCGGAGATGGCTGGCAGGAACTCCGCCCCGTCATTGATGAGGCGATCGCTTCGCTCCCGGAGAAGGACCGTGAAACCGTGCTGCTCCATTTCTACCACGCCCTGAGCGTCCCGGAGATCGCCTCACGGCTGGGAATCGCCACCGACGCGGCGAGGAAGCGGCTCGAACGGGCGACTGCCCGTCTGCGCGCGGTGCTTGGGCGGAAGGGCTACCATGCCGGGATCGCATTTCCTGTTGTCCTTTCGCAAGGGCTGGTTGGAGACCTGAGCGCGGTGAACCCGAAGATTTCCTTTCTGGTGTCGAAGGCGTTTTCGACCGCTCCGCTCCATCCGGTTCTTCCCATCCTCGTCATGAAAGCATCCTCCATCCTTCCGCCGGCTGCGGCCGCCGTCATCGCCGCGATCCTTCTGTTGGAGCAGCGGAACGCCGTCGCATCGCTGGAGAGGAAGATTCTCAAGATGGAGGCTGTGCTCACAACCAGGGGGAACTCTGCGATGCCGATATCCACCAACCGACCGGGAGCGAGAGGACGGATGGGTCAGGCAGGAGGAAAAGGCACGATCGATTGGCGTGAGGTGGCGAAAGGGTTGGAGGAAACATTGAGAAGCGGATTCAGCGATGATCTGGAAATGACAAAGGTCCGCCGCTACCTCTCTGGACTTTCTTCCCAGGAACTTCTTCAGGCGCTGGATGATCTGAAGGAATTGGACATTCCGTGGGACACCAAAGAGGCGCTGGCGCAGGAGGTGGTGCGTGGCCTCATGGAGGAAGATCCCGAACTGGCCCTGGAGCGTTTGGTGGGGACGCAAACCCTGGGGACCGAACACCTGTTGACCATCGCTCTCAGAAACCTGGCTGCGAAAGATCCCGCGAAAGCCGTGGAGTGGCTGGATCGCCAGATTGCGGCCGGTCGGTTTGAGTCCGGCTATCTTGATGAGCAAGGCAGGTGGCCCATCGAGTATGAAGCGGAACTCGGTTCTTCGACGTTTCTCACGCATCCCGGAATCATCCGGAAGCGGCTTCTCAATCTGCCGGTTGGAGATCGCAGGGATATCCTCTCCAGATTTGTGATAATGTCCTCCGGGGAACGGGAGCAGAGAGCATTTCTGGAGTTGGTAAGGGATACGTTGCCTGCCGGAGAGAGGGCCTCCGCCATTGCCGCGCAAGCATCAAAAGAGAAAAGCCTCGCTGAAGTGAGCCGATATTTTGATCGGGCCGAAGTATCGGCAGCCGAGAGGGAAAGCATGGTCGGACAGGTGACCAATGCGCATCTGACGAACTACTTTTTCCATCGTCGCCTGACGATGGAGGACATGGATGAAGTGGGCTCCTGGGCAAGCTCGGAAGCACCGGGCGCAGCGGATGAAATCTTGGGCAATGCGCTGGCCAAGGTTTCCAGCTTGAGAGGAGGGAGGACGAACTATCCGGAGTTGGTGGAGCTGTTGGTTGCGCTGAATCAGAAATCTCCGTCGGATATCCGTCTCGTAAGGTTTCTCAGCGGAGAGGGTTCGCTCCGGAATAAAGACCAGGCTGCTTCGCTCGCTGGTTTGATATCGGATGAAGGCCTTCGTCAGCAAATCCTCGGATCGCTTGGAAAATGAAAACGTCCCTGATTCTCGTGGCCCTGATCATCGCATCCGCCTGTGGACTCTGGGTGCTGCAGTCACGCTCCATTTCTGAGCTGAAGCAACGTGAGCGGGTGGTGGCGGAGCGACTTCGTGCCTCCGGATTGTCACTGGAAGAATCAAATATCAACGTCGATTCTCATTCATCGAGAGCGAGACTGAGAAGAGAGGACGAAGCCGTCGCGATGGGAGATGTGGAGAAGCTTATTCAGGCATTCCAAAACGGAACCGGTCCAACCGAAGATCCCGGAAAGTTGCTGGAGGCAATGGACGGGGATCGCGCGGAGATTTTGATCCGGAAGCTGGCGGATGATGCATCGCCGAAGTCTGAAAACCTCAAGGCATTGTTCGCGATGGCGATGATGAAATTAGTGAAAAGCAGACCGGAGGCCGCCCTCGCTCATTTGTCCACGATGGAGGCCTTTTTCACTGATCCGCACGAACGGAAGACGATGGGAGAGGAAGTCACAGGTGCTGCGCTGGGGAACTGGGCACGGACCAATCCTCAAGGTGCCGCGGATTGGCTGAAGGAGCGCAGCCGGGCCAATGGGGAATACGTTTCTGAGCGCATCGCAAGGAACCTCTTGGCGAGCGCCGCTGTAAAAGATCCGGCATTGTCGTTCGATCTGCTGGGGCAGCTGGGTTTGAAGGATGGGAAAGCCGGATTTGCGGCCATCCTTGGTTCCGTGCGGACTGATGGAGAGCGGGATGTCATGCTCGCTGCGATGCGACGACATTTGGCGGGCCTTACTGATCCGGTTGAGAGAGCCGGGTTGGAAAGGCTGGGTTTGCAGAAATTCGCTTCAGGAATTGCCAAGGATGGAATCGATTCCGCGATTCGTTGGGTGGAAACATTGAAGCTGCCCGAAGCGGAGCTTGTAGCTTTCTCCGAAGGCTTGATTGGCAAGGTGCGGACTGCGGAAACCGGAGAGTGGATCGGCTGGGTGAGCCGGACATTGTCCCAGGACAAAATCGACGGAACGGTGAGGGCGATGATGGCAAAATGGACGGAAGCTGATCCACAGGCGGCTGGCCAATGGCTTGTTTCCGCCCATGCGGGTTCCGGGAAGACGAGTGCCGTCCGCGCCTATGCGGAGACGGTGGCGAAGTATGATCCGCAGGCTGCAGAGCAATGGGCGCTCACCCTGCCTGACGGAGCCGTCCGCCGCGAAACATTGGAGAACATCCTGAAGTCATTGCCTGCTGACGGGGATGAAAACAAAAAAGCCGCGGCGTCCTTCGCGGAGCGCCACGGCCTTCGTTGAGTCCTTCAGGGAGCGGAATCAGCTCTCGAAATACGTGTAGCCGTTCAGTCCCTCGCGGTAGCGGTCGAGGATCTCGCGGCGTTCCTTCGGGGAGATGCGGCCTTCGGTCACGGCCTTCTCCGCGAAGTTGCGGAAGCGGCTGATCAGTTCCTTCGGATCGTATTCCACGTAGGTGAGCACGTCGGCCACGGTGTCGCCCTCGACTTCGTGGGTATAGACCGGCTTCCCGTTCTCAAGGTGGACGCCCACGACGTTGGTGTCGCCCAGCAGGTTGTGGAGGTCACCGAGGGTTTCCTGGTACGCACCGACGAGGAAGATGGCCACGTAGTAAGGCTCATCCGGTTTCAGGTCGTGGAGAGGGAGGATCTTGGCGACGTCCTCCTTGTCGATGAAGCGGTCGATCTTGCCGTCGCAGTCGCAGGTGATGTCCGCCAGCACCGCGCGGTGGCGAGGGCGTTCCTCCAGACGGTGGATCGGCATCACCGGGAAAAGTTGGTCGATCGCCCAGGAGTCCGGCAGGGATTGGAAGAGGGAGAAGTTCCCGTAGTAGTAGTCAACCAGCGTGGAGGACAGCTCGCGGAGGTCTTCCGGGATCTCATCCAGATCCGCGATGAGCTTCGAGATGCGGGTGAGGATGTGCCAGAACCAGGCTTCGCCCAGGCCGCGCTCACGCAGCGTGGCCGCCCCATAGAAGAACTGCGCGCGGAGCTGGTCGCGGTAGTAGAGCGCGTCGTTGTAGCTTTCCTGCAGGTTTTTCGTGGAAAGCGTTTTGTTGATGTCGATGATGTTGATCAGGTTCTGCGGTGCCTTTTCCGGGATGGCCGGTGCCGCTTCGCTGGTCTGCGCGCTGGTCACATCCAGGATGTTGAAGACCAGCACGGAGTAGTAGGCGACGATCGCGCGGCCGGACTCCGAAATGAGGTTCGGGTGGGCGATGCCGGCCTTGTCACAGACCTGGGAAACCGTCTCCACGATGTCGGTGCAGTACTCGGCGATGGAGTAGTTGCAGGAGGAGGCGAAGTTGGTGTGGGAGCCGTCATAGTCGACCGCCATGCCACCGCCGATGTCCAGCACGCCCATCGGCGCGCCTTCCTTCACCAGGTCGCAATAGACGCGGACCGCCTCCGTGCAGCCCTCGCGGATCGCCGCGATGTTCGGGATCTGGGAACCCTGGTGATAGTGGAGCATCTTCAGGCAGCCCAGGTATCCAGCGTCCTTCAGTTGATCCACCACGTCGATGATCTGGTTGGCGCTGAGGCCGAACACGGACTTGTCGCCCGCGGACTCCTGCCAGTGGCCGGAGCCTTTCGTGGAAAGACGGATGCGCACGCCGAGGTTCGGCAGCACGCCGATCTTGCGGGAGCGCTCGAGGATCAGGCTCAGCTCGGACGGCATCTCCAGCACCAGCATGATCTTGAGTCCCATCTTCTGGGTGGTCAGCGCCAGGTCGATGAATTCCTCATCCTTGTAGCCGTTGCAGATGATGTAGGCCTCCGGATCGTGCATGTGCGCCAGTGCGGCGATCAGCTCCGGCTTCGAGCCTGCCTCCAGGCCGTAGTGGTATTTTTTCCCGAACTCGGAGATTTCCTCGATGACCTGCCGTTGCTGGTTCACCTTGATGGGATAGACGCCGCGATACTCGCCACGGTACTTCACATCCTTGATGGCCTTGCGGAAGGATTCGTTCAGTTCGGTGATCCGGGAGTGGAGCAGGTCGCGGAAGCGGAGCAGCACGGGCAGGTGGGTGCCACGGTCGCGCAGGCCTTCCACGACTTCATGCAGGGAAACCTCCGCGGTGGTGTCTTCGTCCGTCAGCTTGACGGTGACATGGCCGGCCTTGTTGACGCCGAAAAACCCGTGTCCCCACGAATCGACCCCATAGAGGTCGGCGGACTTGTCCGGTGACCACGCCTTTTCAGCGGGACGTTTCGGGGATTTACCGGTGGCGGTGGCAGGAGGCGTCATGGGAAGGAGCGAATCGTTAGCACCGCTGGGCGGGGGATCAATGACGAAGATGTGGCGGATGCGGTCAGCGGTCAGCGGTCAGCGGTCAGCGGTCAGCGGTCAGCGGTCAGCGGTCAGCGGTCAGCGGTCAGCGGTCAGCGGTCAGCGGTCAGCGGTCAGCGGTCAGCCGGTTGCGAACTTCCCCATCCTGATGGCCATTGTCTGATGACCGCTGACCATTGACCGAAAGAATGCTTTCCAGTTCGGCGATTCTTTTCGAGAGGCCCCGGCGCTGGAAGGCGGTCATCAGCAGGCCCCCGGCGAACACCAGGGCGGAGGCGGTGGGAAGCCAGTTCCAGAACGTGAAATACACGACCTGTGGCAATTCCAGGGGCTCGTAGCCCTTGTTGGCGCGGTAGTCGATGAACTGCGTCAGCGCCTGTGGAATCATCCCGGTCAATGACAGGATGGAGCCAACCAGCATGATGCGGGGGCCGGCTCCCTTTTCCCGGAGAAAGACCACAGAGGCGCAGATGGCACCTCCCAATGCCAGCAGCAGCACGCAGAAACCGAGCAGTTGGATTTCGGGCGAGGCGAGGTCCATAGGTGGGAAGTGACCCGGAGGAGGATTCTGGAAAATCCCTCTGTCAGATCAAGGTGCGTTGCCGGGAGGCTTCCAGTTGGGGAATTCCTTCTGGAGCTGCTGGCGGAGTTTGTCCGCTTCGTCGTTGTTTCCGTTGCGCTCGCGGAGCTGGATCAGCTTGTGGAGAGCCAGAGGTTTGAGTTCCGCATCCGCCGCGAACTGGACGATCTTGTTGTAGGCGGCGGCGGCGCGGTCGGCCGCCCCTTCCTTGTCGAAAAGATCCCCGTTGAGAATGCCGAGCAGCACGCTGGTGCGGCCGGCCGGATGGAGGTCCTCGGCCTCATTCGCGGCCACCCGTGCTTCCGCGACACGATCAAGGGCGAGCAGGGCGCGTCCCTTGTCCACCAGTCCGTCCGCTTTCCAGCCCGGATTGTCCTCCACGGCCAGCACGTTGTTGGCGGCTGCCAGGGCGCCTTCGTAGTTCCCGGTCTCAAAGCGGGCCTTGCCCAGATAGCGCCAGACTTCCTTGGCGGTCGCACGGGGTTCGTCCGGGTCCGCGATGAGTTCGAGGAAGCGTGCGGCCGACTTGTAGTCGCCGCCGTTATAGGCCTGCATGCCGGCCCACTGGATCGTTTGATCGGCAAGTTCTTCGGAATACCCACCTTCGATGGCGAGGTTGATCTCCGCGGAGAGTTTCTGGGCATCCAGCATGGCTCCATAGGCCATGCACAGCAGGAGGCCGGAGTGCTTGCCGTAGGTTTTCGAGTCCAGGGCGCGGGCCTTCTCCAGATAGGGGATGGCTTCGGCGTGGGTGTTCTGCTTCACCAGCCCCCAGCCGATCCGGAAGTTCGCTTCCCCGGACTGGCTTTCGGTGATGTTCTTTTTGGAGAGCAATCCTTTGTAGCGGGCGATCATGTCCGGGACGTTCTCCTCCGCCCTCCGGAGGCGGGCTGACTCGATCCAGGCCGCGGTGGAGAGATCTTCCGGCATGCCTTCCGCGGTGAGCTGGTCGAAATCGGCGATGGCCTTCGCGTTGTCCCCGCTCTCCGCGTAGGATTGCGCGCGCTTCATCAGTGCGGATGGGGTGCGCCCGTCCTTGGGGAATTTCGTGATGAACTCACCCAGGGAGCGGATGGCGCCCTGGAGGTCACCCGCTTCCGCCAGACACCAGCCACGGTTGTAGAGCAGGCCTGGGAGATTCTGCTCGCTGATCGCGGTGGCATCGATCTCGGCGAATGCTTTCGCGGCCTCCGCGTTGTTGCCGCCGGCGAAAAGGGTTTCCGCCTTCAGCAGCAGGACGGTCTGGATCTTGGGGTCATCCGGCGGGCGGGTCTTGCGGTAGATCTGCAGGAAGCCATCGACCTGGTCAGGCACGTGCCGGCCTTCGATCTGGAAGAAACAGTGGAGCCGGTAATAGGCCGCCAGGAAGGCGAGGTTGCTTTCCGGCACCAGCTTCTCCACCTCGCGGAAAAGCGGCATCGCCTCCTGCGGCTGCTTGTTTTCCATGTAGGCGCGGGCGGCCAGCGTCAGGCGGGCGGCTTCGCGTTCGCCCTGGGCAGGGGCATTGTTGCGTTGGTAGATGGCGATGACCTTTTTGTATTCCTTCCGGTCGAACGCCTGCTTCATCAGCGTGGTCTGGGCATCGGCCCGGAACGCCTCCATGCCCGGATTCGTGAGGATGAACTGGAGATACTTGTCCGCCAGATCATGTTGGCCGAGTTTCGCCGCGGCGTCGGAAGCGTCCAGCGCCGCATCTCCCCGCAGTTCGTTCGGGTTTCCGGCGGAGTTGACCACTTCCTCGAAGAGGGGCAGGGCTTGCTTCGCATCACCGGATTTCAGAAGGATTTTGGCCGTGAAATATTTCGCCTTCGGGACCATCGGCGCACCTGCCGGGTCTTCGATGACCTTCCTGAAAGCGGCCAGCGCCTCCTTGTCCCGGCCGAGCAGGCGGTAGCAGTCGCCCGCATTGTAGGTTCCCCTCGGGCGCTCGGAAGGCTTCGCCGCGTTGAGCGCATAGCGTTCGAAGAGGGGGGCTGCGAAGGCGTACTCGCGCCGGGTGTAGTGCTCGAAGCCCAACTTGTAAGCGGCGAGGGCTGCCCACGGTCCGTCAGGGTAGCGGTTCAGCAGGGTGTGGAAACGCTGCCTGCCGGCATCCGGCTGGCCGCTCTGGTAGAGGGATTCCCCCAGGAAATAGTAGGCGCTTTCCGTGTTCTTGTGGTTTGGAAACTGGCTGATGTAGTTCTCCAGCAACTCCCCGGCATGCTGGAAAATCAGGATGCGGTTCTCCACGTCCGCAGCCTGCACGCCTTGGTTGAAGCGGTTCTTGCAACGCTGGAAGAACGCCTCACCGGGATCCTGTTCGAGGACCTCGTTCACCGGCTCGGCACGCGGCGGCTGGGCCGACAGGGCTCCGGCAGTGAGCAAAAGAAGGGATAACGCGCGGTTCAAGGGATGCGGTGGGTTCAGGGATAGCTCCCGGAGGTGGCTGCACTATTTCTCTTTCGGAGCTTGGGAGGCGAACGAAATGTTCCAGATCCCCGCTTTTTGGCAGGTGTCGATCACGTCAACCATCCGCTGGTAGGGGACGGTCGCATCCCCCCGCAGCCGCACCGGCTGGTTCTTGTAGTCCTTGGCCAGGGCGGTCAGTTTTTCCTGCAGCTCGGGGAGGGTCACGGTGCGTCCCTCCACCCGGATCGAGAGATCCGCGAGGATGTTGATGATGATTTCCCCCCGTTGCTGCTCGGAGTCCGTGCCTTCCTCGGCGGTGGGGACGGAGACGTTCAGCTCCGTTTCGGACTGGGAGAATTGCCAGGAAATGATGAAGAACGCGAGCAGCAGGAACAACACGTCGATCATCGGCACCAGGTTCATGGGTGCCGGAGGCGGTAGGTGACGATTGAACTTCATGGCCGGTTCGGAGTTCAGATGCCGTGCAGATCCGGGCGCTCCGCTCCCAGCGGGCTTGGCGTCGGCATGGCGAAGTCATCACCGCGGCCCCGTGCGGCCGGGGTGGAATAGGACGGACCGGACGGCTGACGCTCGATCTGGCTGTTCAGGATCGCCATCAGGTGTGCGGACGCTGCTTCCAGTTCGGAGACATAGCGGAAGACGCGGCCCCGGAAGAAGGAGTAGAACACCAGCGCGGGAATCGCGATGATCAGACCGGAAGCGGTGGCGATCAGTGCTTCGGAAACACCGCCCGCCAGTTCCATCTGGCGCACGCCCTGGCCCGCCCCACCGGAGATGTGGATGAACGACTTGATCATGCCCAGCACCGTTCCGAGCAGACCCACCATCGGCGCGATGGCGGCGATGTCCGCGAGGTAGGTGATGCGGGAGGTGAGGGTGCCCGCCTGGCGGGAGCCTTCCGCTTCGGCGAGGCTGCGCACCTCGATGAACGGAGCGTTCGGGTTCTTCGTGAGGAATTCCAATGACTTCTGGATCACCCGCGCGATGGATTCGTTCTGCCGGTGGCAGTAGGCGATGAGGCCCAGATAGTCCCGGCGGCGGATCATGGCGTCCGCGGCGCTCATGAACTTGTCACTCACCACCGCGTTGCGGCGGATGGTGGCGAGGAAGACCAGGATGAACAGCACCAGGATCACAGAGATCAGGAGCAGGGCGTACATCGTGTATCCGCCCGCGGCGAAAAGCTCGATGAGTCCTTTCTCCTGGGGAGCGCCGGTAGAGACGGGAGCAGCGGAAACGGAAAGCGCGGAGATCAACATCCCCGCGGTGGTCAGGAGGCGGCACTTCATGAAGTTGTCTGGGAGTTTAGCGACCGCGAGGGTCAACGCAAGCCCGGGGTGCAGGTGCGGATTACGGGAAAACCGGCGATTTCTTTCACCGGAAAGGCGTCGCCGGAATTCCGGTTTGTTTTTTGAAAATCCGGCGATTGGATGCAGAATCAACCACGGATGGCAGGGAGTGACTTGAGATCAAGGCTTGGCGAGGTGCCACATCAACCCGGCGTCTACCTGATGAAGGACCGTCTCGGTTCGATCATTTATGTCGGGAAGGCGCGGGATCTCCGCAAGCGGCTGTCGAATTACTTCATGGCTTCGCGGAAGACCCGCGCGGACCTCAAGACCCGTGCGCTGATCGATTCCATCGTGGATTTCGAGTTCCACATCGTCCGCAACGAGCAGGAGTCGCTGTTGCTGGAGGGCAAGCTGATCAAGGACTACCGCCCGCGCTACAACGTCGCCTTCCGGGACGACAAGCGCTTCCTGCTGGTGAAGGTCCGGATGGAAGACCCTTGGCCGAAGTTCATGACCACCCGTCTGAAAAAGGAGGATGGCGCCCGCTACTTCGGGCCGTTCCCGCATTCAGGGGCGCTCCGGGAAACCATTTCCTGGATCAACCGTGCCTGCGGGCTGCGGGTCTGCCGCCCCGTGGTCCCGGGGGAGACCGACTACAAGCACTGCAACGCGGACATCATCCGCAACTGCGCCGCACCCTGCATCGGGCGGATCGACCGGGCCGCCTATCTCCTGAAGGTGGAGGAGGCCTGCCGGATGCTGGAGGGGAAGGGACGGAAGGAGATGTTCGACAACCTCCGTGCGGACATGGAGCGCGCCGCCGCGAACCTGGATTTCGAAAAAGCGGCGAACCTCCGCGATGTCATGCTCAATCTGGAGAAGACCCTCAGCCCCACGCGCCAGTTCACCCGCGGCCGCGGGGTGCCCACCACCGTGAAGCCGGTGGAGGATCTGGCGGACCTCGGGGAGGCGCTCCACTTGTCCGGGCCACCCCGTGTCATGGAGTGCTTCGACATTTCCAACGTCTCCTCCAATCACATCGTCGCCTCGATGGTGAGGTTCACGGATGGCAAGCCGGACAACCAGAACTACCGCCGCTACCGCATTCGCACGGTGGAGGGGCAGGATGATTTCGCCTCCATGGCGGAGGTCATCCGGCGGCGCTACTCCCGCATCCTCATGGAAAACGCCTCGGCGGATCCGGATGCGGAGATTTCCCAGGAAGACGTCATCGAGGCCCAGCGGCGACTCGCCCGGGAAGGCCGGGCGAAGATCGTGCTGCCGGATCTGGTGATCGTGGACGGTGGCAAGGGCCAGCTTGGCATGGCCGTGCGGGAGCTGGGAAATCTCGGGCTGCATGATTTGCCGGTGATCGGCTTGGCGAAACAGCGGGAGGAGGTCTTCATCCCCGGCCACAGCGAGCCGATCCTCATCCCACACGACCGCGGCGCCCTGAAACTCCTCCAGCGCATCCGGGATGAAGCCCACCGTTTCGCCAACGGCTACAACGCGTTGCTCTACCGCAGGCGGATGAAGGAAAGCCTGCTGGATGACATCCCCGGCATGTCACCACGGAAGAAGAAGCTCCTGCTGGAGAAATTCGGCAGCGTGGAGCGGGTGAAGAAAGCCACCGCCAAACAGATCGCGGAAATCCCCGGAATCTCGGAGAAATCCGCCGCGGCCATTCTCGATTGGCTTTCCTGATGGCATGAGGCCGGTCGTTCAATTCGGTGCGGGAGGAGCCTTCGCCGCCTGTGCGGCCTTCTTCCTCTCCGCCATTTCCAGCACCTGCGCATGGATGGGGGAGTCCGGGTTTTCTTTCAGCCAGCGGTCCACCGCCGCGTGGTCCCGCTGGAGGGCGAAATCGACGGCACTGTTCCACTGGCGTTGGCTGAACTCTTTGCCTTTGAAAACCGGGCCCCGGGCGAGTTCGTCGAGAAGTTCGATTCCTCCCGTGACTTTCCTGTCCCGGATCTGCCCCATGCCACGTGTCGTCCAGTCGGCATCATCCGGGAACGTTGTGATCAGGCTCTCCAGGTCTCTTGCGAGGGAGGCGGCGTTCCGCCGGTTCGCGCCTGACCAGAGGATGCGGTCGAAAAGGGAGGTCGCCGCCCGCCGCACATACGGATCATCGCCACCGCTCGCTTTGAGTTCGTGGAGCCACTACACCCCACTCTCTTTCCCCGCCACCTGGACGATCTGGTTGGTGAAGGTGGCCAGGGCCCGCTCACGGTCTTCCCCCTGGAGAGAGCCGTAGAGCCGTGTGGCGGACGCCGGATCATTGATCATGGCCCCGGTGAGGAGGGCGTTGAAGAGTTTGCTCCTGGTGCTTCCATCGAGATCGGGATTCGCTTCCAGCCAGCGTCGTGCGGCTTCCGGATCCACTTGCGCCCAGCCCGTGAACGACTTGGACGCCGCTTCGGTGGTGATGCCGTTTTTCTTCCAGTCCTCCATCACCGTCTGACCGGCAATCTGACCGGCCCGCATGCTCATCAGCAGATACTCTTCCGGATACTCCCGTGCCGTGGCATTGGATATCTCCAGGATCTGGTTCATCATTTCCCGGTAGTTCGTGTGATCCCTCCGGGAATAGAGTTCGGACATCAGTTGCCTGCGCAGGATGGGATCCCCCGTTTCCAAGGCGCGGAAAACCAGTTGGGGGATCCGGTCAGCCGGTTGCGCCCGGATTTCCTGCTTCAGCCGGGCTCCGGGAGAGGAGGGGCGTTCCACCGGCGGCCGTTCCGCCACGCGTGTTTTGGCGGTAGCTGTCCGGCCATGCGTGCCGCCCGCGCTGTCATGGGCTGTTTCCGATGAGGACGTGATCCGCCCCGCCATGAATCCTACGGTCAAGGTCACGAGCAGACCGGCGGCGATGGTTCCATTCCTCATGGAACGATATCCCTATCTCGGAAGGCCTCCGGGTGTCAATCTGCTGCCGGGACAGGCCCAGGGTCACTTCATTTTGGAAAGCTGCACCCGGAATTTGGTCAAAATTACAACTGATTGCACTGATTTACTGATTCAGAATTGGATAATAGGGCCGCAATGTGAATGAGCGGCAATCGATTCTCTCTCTTCAAATCAGTAAATCAGTGCAATCAGTGGTCATCCAACGACTTTCCTCCAAGCAGCGCTCGAAATGAGGTGGCCCTGGGGACAGGCCGGGACAGCGAGGATCTCCAGAATCACCTCATCGGCCCGGCATTCATGCCCGCCATGTGGCTGAGGAGCTTCTGGTTGAACTCGTCCGCCATGTTGTAGCCCAAGCGGCGGAGCTGTTGGTCCAGCGCGGCGATGGAAACCATCCGGGCGGTGTCCCGTCCGGGACCGACGGGGATCTCCACGTGGGTGATGTGCTGGCCGAGAATCTCGTGGGTTTTCTGCTGGAGGCCCAGGCGGTCCACTTCATTGAGGTCCGCCTGCGGCTTGAGCGTCACGACCAGATCGACGCGCTTCTCCGGGCGGATGGAGGCCAGTCCGTAGAGGTTGGCCACGTTGATCACGCCGATGCCGCGGATCTCCATGTAGCCGCGGGAAAGGTCGGGCGCGGTGGCGGTCAGTTCGCCGCCCACCAGCTTGATGCGCACCATGTCATCCGCCACCAGGGACGCCCCGCGTTCCAGCAGGCCGATCGCGGTTTCGGATTTTCCGGAGCCGCTCTTGCCGATGATCAGCACGCCCACGCCGCGCATGTCCACCATACAGCCGTGCATCGTGACACTGGGTGCGAACTCGTGCTCCAGGCGGATCGTCGCCGCGTTGAGGAACTTCATCGTCACCTGGGAGGTGCCGAAGACCGGGATGGAATGCTCCTTCGCCACCGCCATCAGGTCCTCCCCGATGGTGGCTCCGCGCGCGATGACGATGCAGGGGATGTCACGGTCGCACATCCGGCGGAAACGGTCGGCGCGCATGGCCTCCGGCAGCTTCTTCAGGTAGGAAAGTTCGGAGTTTCCCAGCACCTGGACCCGCTTCGGCGCGAAGTAGGAGAAGAAGCCGGCGAGTGCCAGGCCGGGACGGTTGATCGCCGGTTCGCTGATCGGCCGGTCAAAGCCGACACTTTCACCGTGGAGGGTGAGGCCGAGGGCTTCGGCATGGTTCTCGAAGAACTTTCCGACGGTGATGGAGGCGACGGTTTTGACGCGTGGGGTCATGACTTGTGTCCACTCAATCAAACCCGGGACGTCGCGGCACGCGAAAAGAAATCAGGCTGGCGGACGTATGGCTGTAGTCCGGCGGGCCGCGAAGGGCCTTGTTCATCTCCATTTCATTGCCCGAAATCCCAGAAACCCCATGAAAAGTCTTCTCGCTGCCACTGTTATCGGCTTCCAGCTTGTCGGAACCGGATTTTCCCAGGCTACGACGGTTCTCTATACGACGGACTTCCCGGGGACGGCCACCCAGCCTGGCGATTGGACGGTGATCGATGGCGGGACAGTGACCGGCACCGGAGTAGGCTGGCGCATTGATGACAACGGTGCCTATCGATACCAGAATCCGGATACCGGGATAAATGCCCTCTCCCACTACACAGGGCCTCTTGAGGGTGGAATCGCTTACAACGAGCTGACGGATTTCACGATTGAGGCCACCGTGAGGAGGTCGAGCGGGTCCGTGGTCGGGCTTGCGGGGCGGATTTCAACGTCCAACACCTATTATCATGCACGGATCATCAACGTGAGCAGCATCCCGCGACTCCAGTTGTACAAGTTTGTGGGCGGTTCGCCTGCGGTGCAGCTTGGATCGAACGTAACGCTGGATCCCACCTACGTCGCGGACGCGGCGTGGCGGCTCGTGATGGATTTCAACGGCACCACCATTTCCGCCTACGCGTATGACGAATCCAATACGCTGGCCGCCTCGATCGTTGTGACTGACTCCTCCATTGCTTCAGGATCTGCCGGAGTGAGGGCCCAGGGCACGGGCCGCTACGAGAGTTTCACCATCAGCATCGTGCCGGAGCCTTCGTCGGCCCTGCTCGCGGGCCTGGGTCTGCTCGGTGCGGCTGCGGTCCGGAGAAGGATCTGAGGGAATCCCTTCCCTTTCACTTGAAGAGGGCGTCCACTCCCATTGCTGACTTGCGGAGGAATTTCGGCATCTTCCGTTTGTCCCGTGGCTTGAACACCCGGAAGGCGAAGCCGAGCAGATTGAGGGTGAAGATGTGGTCGATCAGGCGGTAGCCGCGCTTTCTCCGCAGGAGCAGGGAGGCGGCCAGGCCCAGCGTCCGGCCGGTGACCTTCACCGGTTCGAATGAAATCTTCAGCCGGTAGCGTTCGCGGGAGCCCTTCGGCCAGCGCTGCTTGTAGGCCTTCTTCGCGGCGCGCAGTTCGGTGCACAGTTCCCCGTCATACGGCAGCAGGTAGTAACGCCGCGCGAGGAGCAGGATGCCGAAAAGATCCCGCATGTGCTCCACATCCTCCACCGGCAGATCCGCCTCGCGTGCCAGGCTGATCATTTTCGGAAAAAGCGAGAATGCGCCTTCCGCGGATCTCAAGGCCCGTTCCGGATCCTTCACGAAATGCCGCAGCACCTTGCGGACCGCGTGGTTGATGAAAAGAGAATCCCAGTAGGCATGCAGCAACGGCGGGATGCGGACCCGCCGGAAGAACAGCTTCTGGCGGGCGAAGTCCTCGATGTAGAGCAGCTCGTGGATCACCGTGTCCGCCAGCGTGAGGAACTCCATGACGGCGGGATTCCCCACGGATTCCTCCACCGACTTGCCATGGCGGAAGATGTCGATGGCGGCGGTGGCGTTCAGGCGGATCCAAGTGTCATCCCCGGCGTTCTCCAGAAATGGCAACCGGCGGAACCGGTGCCAGCCTCCTGTCTGGCACCATACGGAAATGCCCGCCATGTTTTCCGCCGTGGCGAGCTCCCTGGCGAAGCGTTCGCAGTCCCGGCCGATGTAGGAGGGATACTCTCCGGCGCCCTCGTATTCCCGCCGGGCCTGGAGTTCCAGCAGCTTGCGCTGCGGCAGGCGGAAGAAAGCCCGGTTGAGCGGCAGGTAGCGGAAGAAGTCGCTCTCGCCGTGTTTCATCGAGACGATGAAATGGGGCGAGTCGATGCCCTCAAAGGTTTCCGCCAGCGTCCGGCGGTGCCAGATGAGATCCCCGATCTTGTGTGCGCCGACGGTCCACGTGCGGAGGATGAGGGTGCGGCCGCGGGCTTCGAACTCGGGCAGCAGGTTTTTCAGGAACCGGTTCGTCTCCGCCGCCCCGCGGAGGTGCAAGCGGGTCCGGATGGGGTCGCGCACGTCGTTGCCATCGCTCTCGCCGATGCGGAGGATGAGGCCGTCGAGCTGCGGGAAATCATCGAGGATGCCGCGGACCAGATCCCGGTAGTAGTCCTCCCACGTAACGGCATTCCCCCCGAACGCCGCATCCAGCGCGGGGGTGGACGGGATCACATCCGAGGTCAGGAAAATCTTCAGTCCGCATTCATTCTTCAGGAGATCGAACAGCCTGGCGAACTCCTCACGGAACACGGTGATGCGGTCGCGGATCTTCGGTTCATGGAGCGGATGCGGGGCCAGATGGGCAAGGTCATCCAAAGTGACCGCATTGTAACCAAGCCGGACGACTTCCGTCGCGAACCGGGCGAGATCCTCCCGGATCGTTTCCCATTGGGCCGCCCTGTCCTCCCCGGTGCACAGATGCGTGAACGGGATCTTCGACCAGTTGATGCGGCGCTTTTCATAGCCCCGGAAAAACGGGCCGATGGCGTCGATGAGGAACAGATCCATGGACGGGGCGATTCTTTCCCCGACCATGCCATAGGATAGTCCGCCGATGTGGCGGAATCGTCACCGGAGGAGTCCCGCTCAATCGCGGTCCGCGATGAACAGCGTATGGGTGAAGCGTTTCGCCTTCGGGTAGGCCTTGGCGCTGATCGCCTCGACGTTCTTGAACGTCCTGGAGAGGGTTTTGACGAAGGACTTGTCCTGGTGGGCGGACCAGAAGATGACGCGGCCCCCAGGCTGGAGGGCTGCCTTGATCCGGACGAGGCCGGAGCCTTGGTAGAGGCGCTCGTTGCCTTTCTGGACAAAGGGATCGGGACCGTTGTCAACGTCCAGCAGGATGGCGTGGTAGCGGTCGGGGCCGGATGCCTTGCCGATGATGTCATAGACGTCGCGGACGAGGGTGGTGACTCGCGGGTCGTCGAGCAGCCTGCCGTTGACTTCGGAAAGGTGCTCGCGGTTCCAGGCGACGATCTCCGGCATGAGTTCGGACACGTGGACGGCGGCATCCGGGCCGGTGAGCTCCAGGACGCGCTTCAGCGTGAAGCCGAAGCCAAGGCCGCCGATGAGAATGCGGGGCCGGGGCGGAAGCGTGGCGCAGGAAAGTTCCGCCATCTGCTCCTCGGAGGAGGAGGCGGTGGTGCTCATCAGTTGCAGGCCGGCCACCTTGAGGAAGTGTTGTCCGTCATGCTCGTGCAGGGTCATGGTCGCCCCGTCCGGGGTGCGGGTGGTGGCGAGGGTGACGGTCGGTTTCATGACGTGGAATGTGGCTGGGCCATCCTGGCCCAGGCCGTTGCCGGGGCGTCCCGGGTCTTTC
Source organism: Akkermansiaceae bacterium (assembly GCA_019634595.1). NCBI lineage: Bacteria > Pseudomonadati > Verrucomicrobiota > Verrucomicrobiia > Verrucomicrobiales > Akkermansiaceae > Akkermansiaceae bacterium. The sequence continues at coordinate 556,305 of JAHCBC010000003.1, read as the reverse complement.
TCCGGAAAGAAGTAAAGACGTCGCCTCACATGGCCAATCCTTATCGGGCAATTCGGAGAATTGCCTTCCTTTCCCTTACTTCGGGATCTCGTTCAGGGTGTACCATGCCTCCGCGTGCCATAGTGGGCTGCCGGAGGCGGACTTCACCCCTTTCGCGTCCAGGTGGTGGACGTGGCCTTTGGTGAGGCCGTCGATCTTGAGCCGGACGGACTTCTTGTCCGGGGAAAGCGTGGCGGCGGTGATCTTCGGAACTGTCTGATCGACTTCCGGGCTGCCATACTTCGACTGGTAGATGTAGGTCCAGGCGTCCATGGAGTAGCTCGCCGGATCACCGGCGGAGTCCCCCGCGGGTTCGGTGAAGTCCAGGGTGAAGCCGTCTTTCTCCGCCTTCATCGTGTGGATCTCGAACGGCGTCACGCCGGTCCAGGTGACGCGCTCGAAGGTGAATGGCTTGCCGCCGCGGGAAGCCCAGCCGCGGCTGGAACCACCGGCGAACAGGTGGCCGGTCTCCGCGTCGAGACGCAGCGGGATGATGCCGGAGCCGAAGCCGTCGAGGAACTTGAATACCGCACCCTGGTAGAGGCCGTTCACCTGTTCCAGGGCGACACGCTGGACTTCCGAGTGGGTCTGCTCACCCACGTAAAGCTGGTTTTCCCATGGCCCGAATTTCCCGCCGGAGACATCCGCGGCGATGCCGGTGGGCGATTGGCCGACTTTCGCATGCGGAAAGATCACGGCGGGCGGGACGAATTCCGGTAGCTTCTCCCGCTCGGTGATGATGCGTGAACCATCGGCTGGCTTAGGCGGTTCCGGCAGGTTGGCCAGGGTGTGATACTTGTTTCCCGTGGGATTTCCCTGGAACGAGCCGGGCTTCAGCCATTTGAGGGAGGAGGATCCGTTCCACGGCCCTTGGTTGTCCGTGTAGAACACATCCCCGGCGTGGTTGAAGCCGATGCCGCCGGGGGAGCGGATGCCGGAGCAGGTGGGGATCATCTTTCCATCCGGGGTGACGCGGACACACCAACCCCGCCAGTCGGATGCGGCCCCGCCCGAGCCGGTCAGGCAGAGGACCACCCAGATGTTGCCCTCCTTGTCCGCCGGGCTGCCGAAGGCGTATTCATGGTAGTCGCCGTTGATGCCCCAGCCGGAGTTGATGGTTTCGAAGACATCCGCCGTCCCATCCCCGTCGGTGTCCTGCAGACGGGTGACCTCCGGACGTTGGGTGAGATAGAGGGAGCCGTCCTTCCAGAAGGCACCGAGCGGTTCGTGGAGTCCTTCCGCGAATTTCTTCCAAGTGACCTTGGACAGGTCCTTCTCATACGCTCCGGAGCAGATCCAGACGTCACCGCGGCGGGTGGTCACGGCGATCTTTTTCTCTGGCATGAGGGCGATGGAACCGAGTTCCATGATCCCTCCATCGGGGAGAGGGATGGGCTCACGGAGGTAATAGTCGGCCTGGGCTGCGAAGGCGGAAGCCATGATGACGAGTCCTGAACCAAGCGGGATGAACGTGCGCGAAGAGAACATGGTGTTTGGCGGGTAAGGATTCTCAGGGAGCGAACGAGTAGAAGACCCTGCGTGGTTGTCCCGGAACCAGTTCCACTTCATGGCGGCCTGCGGTTTCCCGGATTCCGTCCTGGGTGCCGCTGATCCGCAGCCGGTCTCCCGGCGGGAGGCTGTTGAGGGCGAAAGGAAGCTTTGCCGGACCATCGCTCAGAGTGAGGGTGCGGATCAGCGTATCCTTTTCCCCCCGCTCCCAGGCATCCGTGAGAATCTGGTCACCGATCTGGATCCGGAACGCCGGATTTCCGGCGGAATCGAGAACGAAGCCTTTGAAGACCGCATCGTCGGGCAACAGGCGTTTGTCCGATAGTTTCACGACCGTTTTGCCGGCAGGTTCCTGGTTGCCCTGGCCTCGGTCCGTCCAGTGACGTCCGGCATCAATGAAGTCCCCCTTCCAGACCAGAGTTGGTTCCAGATTATCCGCGGACCAGACGAGATTCACGCCCCCGGGGAAACCGACACCGATCGCGCGGGCGGTGCTGCCCGCGATGAAGTTCCGGTAGATGATGGGGCGGTCCTTCGGTGTCAGCAGGATCTCCTTCCACTTTTTCGTATTGGAGGCCGTGTCCTTGGAAACCCATTTGAAGTCCTTCATTTCCGGCCCTTTCCAGCCGAGCTGGATGCCGTCGTTCTGGGTCACTTCGTAGTATTCGATCCGGATGGGATGCAGTCCCTTCGCCAGCTTGATCTTTCCGGTCTTGGAGCGGCTGCCGTTCATCGGGCCGAGGCCCTTGATCTCGGCGATCCTCTTGCCATTGATGAGAACCCGTCCGCCGTCATCCGCATCGAAATAGAATTCGTAGTCGCCGTCCTTTTCCGCTTCGAAATCCGCCTCCCATACCATGCCGAAGTGCTCGCCGCGCTTGGTGGCCTGGTCGAGGCTGATGATGCCGTCATGTTCCTCCTCGACGTTGGCGGAGGTGAGTTTGGAGAAGTCGGGCAGGTCTTTCCAGTTTCCGAAGTAGGTGCGGGAGATGAGGTTCTTGAGGGCGGACGGCTCCTTTGGCAGCGGGTGGAGCTTGAGGATCTCCGGAGCGGTCCAGGCTTTCTCCCGGGTGGCTGTCGCCGCGCGGATGGATTTCACAAGGTCGGCGGATACCGCGGATTCCCCATTGCCAAAGGAGGAGCGGACATAGGTGAGGATCGCAGCGACGACGTCGTCCGGCAGCACCGCGCCTTGGGGAGGCATCGTGAGATTGTAGGATTTGCCGAGCACCTCGATGGGGCCTTCCAGCCCGTGCAGCACCACCTTCACCGCGCGGTCCGGCGGGCCTGCGACCCACGGGCTTTCCGAAAGGGGAGGGGAATTCGCCGCCGGGACGCCTTTCCCGTCAGAGCCGTGGCAGGCGGAACAGTAGGTGGTGTAGAGCTGGCCTTCGTCCTGTGCATGGAGATGGCCGGCAAAAAGGAGAGGGAGGCAGCAGAAGATCGGCCGCATGGATTTCGCCGGAATGCCTCGGGAATAGGACATGAGACCGGGTTTATGGAGTTCCTGCGGAGCACGCAAGCATCCAGCGTCCGCCAGCAGGGCGGAGTGCGAAATATCCAGGCGGGATGGCCGGATCCGCATAAAATGTGTCCGCTCCCCGATAGGAGGGGGATCTCAGTCGGCCTTCGCCCGATGAGCCGAGTAGTGCCGGCGCAGGCCCTCGGCGAGGGCGTCCGCATACTCCCGGAAAATCGACGGACGGAGCTGGCCTTCGATTTCCTTCACCCCGTCATAGTCCCCGGCCTGGATGCGGGCGTAGTCGAGGGTGGAGTTCATCACGTAAGGCTCCATGTAGATGACCGGGCAGTCGTAGAGCCGGTTGGCGAGAAGGTTCCGCGCCCAGAGGAAAGGGTGGCCGCCCACGGAAAGCACGCTGCCGCCCGGCGGATAGACGTAGGGGGGGAGCTGGCTGATCTCCGCGTAGGTGTCCGCGATGGTGCTGCCGACGAAGGCTTCCTCCTCGTGGGTATGGGAGAGCAGCTTTTTGATCATGGTGAAACGCTGGTCCGCCAAAGCGACCTCTTCGTTGTTGTAGGCTCCGTTCAGGATCAGGTGGAGATGGGTCCGTGGGATGAGGGTGGGGGTATTCGGATCGCCCCACGCCTCCGCGTTGAAATGCAGGCACAGCACCAGGTCCGGCTTGAGCTGGCCGTTGACGATCTCCGCACGGGAGTGGATCTCCGCGGTCCGGTAGAAAAGCCGCTGGGCCAGCCTGGAAATGGATTCCGGTTCCTGCGTGGCGGAGGTGGCCTCCGCATCCTGGATAAGGGCCTCCGGCCGGATGGTGGTCACGGGTTCCGGCTTGTCCCGGACGAGGGAGACGCGCGCGCCGAGAGCCTCCAGTTTGGGCTTCAGGAGCTTGGCCACCGCCAGGGTCATGTCGCCCTCGGTGACAGGCGTGCCGCCTTCGTGGATGAACCACCGTTCCTCCATCTTCGCCCACTCTCCGCCGATGTGGCCGGGGTCGATCGCGATGTGGAGATCCTGGAGCGGCTGGTCCGCCGGGGCGGCTGGCAGTTCGGAGGTCGCTTTCCAGCTTTTCGGGGCAGGCACGGCTTCCTCCGCGAACTGGAGGATGAAGATCCCGCCGTCCGTCGTCTTGATGACCGCGTTGGTTTCGGTGAGAAGGATGTAGTTCTTCCAGTTGTCCCCGACCGTGAAGACAGTGGTCAGCAGCCGCTCGAAGTCGGAACGGGTGATGGTCCTTTGGAAAGGGGCAAGGGACTGCCAGTCCGGCGGCTGCGCCAGCGGGGACAGCGCGGGTTTTTCCGGGATGATCTCGGTTTCAACGATTTCCGGAATCTCCGGTGGCGGGACGACAGCCTCCCGTTTCAGCTTCAGATAAAGCATGACAACGGCAACGAACGCCCCGGTGAGCACGAAAATGGGGAAATAGCGGAGCAGAAAGGACGGCATTCGGTAAATAGGATTGAGGCGGGAGGGCCGGGAGTAAAGGATCGGTCGCGGGCCAACGGGTACCGGATTAAGCCAATGTCATCGATTCGTATTTTATTTCTGGGGGATGTGGTGGGTGAGCCCGGCAGGAAAGCGGTCATCGGACAGCTCCCTGTCTTGAAACAAGAGAAGGGCCTCGATTTTATCATCGTGAACGGCGAGAACGCCGCCGGGGGCAGGGGGATCACCCCCCGCATCACCATCGACCTGCTGCGGGCAGGAGCTGCGGTCGTGACGACCGGAGACCACGTCTGGGATCAGCAGGAGATCGTCGAGTATTTCCCGACCGAGCCGCGTCTCCTTCGCCCCATCAACTATCCGGAAGGAACTCCGGGGCAGGGGAGTGTCATCCTTGAGACGGCGAAGGGGAAGGTGGCCGTGGTTCAGGTCCAGGGCCGCTCCTTCATGCAGCCACCGCTGGAGAACCCGTTTCTGGCCATGGAGGCGGAAGTCGGGCGCTTGCACGGGCTGGGGGTGAAGGTCATCGTCGCCGAGATCCACGCGGAAACCACCAGCGAGAAGATCGCGATGGGCCGCATGCTGGACGGAAAGGTTTCCCTGGTCGTTGGTACTCATACGCATGTGCAGACCGCGGACGATGTGATCTTTCCCGGAGGCACCGGCTACCTGACGGATGCAGGGATGTGCGGGCCGGAGGAGTCCATCCTCGGGCGCAGCATCGAGTCGGTCGTGTGGCGCTTCAAATCGAACATGCCTACACGATTCCCTGTGGCAAAAGGAGTTGTGAGGATTTGTGGCGTGATCGTTGACGTGGATGTGGAGAGCGGAACCTGCCTGCACATTGAAAAATTGTCGCTGCTGCTGAAGGAAGAGATGGAGGAATCCACTTCTTCGAAGGCGTAATGCCTTTATTTCCAACGATTTTCCAAGAACATGGAAATAGACGATATTTTTTTTGACAGAGGGGCGGGCTTTGTTACTGTCCGCCCGCTCTTCCCCACATGAAGTCAGGGGTGCCGCGGTCAGTCCGGAGCGGACAGGTCGCGGTTCTTTTGTCGGAAGAAGGAAGGGCGGACATCGTCAGATTGCTCGTGTAGCTCAGGGGTAGAGCGCATCCTTGGTAAGGATGAGGTCGGGGGTTCAATTCCCCCCACGAGCTCCATTGGCGGTCAGATACTCTCAGAACTCACGCGAAACCACAACCACCATGGCCAAAGAAGCATTCAAGCGCAACAAGCCGCACGTTAACATCGGAACCATCGGTCACGTTGACCACGGCAAGACCACCCTCACCGCAGCGATCACCAACACGCTGGCGGACAAAGGTTTTGCTGAAAAGAAAAGCTATGCGGACATCGACGCTGCTCCGGAAGAGCGCGAGCGTGGTATCACCATCAACACCGCCCACGTCGAATACGAAACCGACAAGCGCCACTACGCCCACGTTGACTGCCCCGGCCACGCCGACTACGTGAAGAACATGATCACCGGTGCTGCCCAGATGGACGGCGCGATCCTCGTGGTTTCCGCCGCTGACGGCCCGATGCCGCAGACCCGTGAGCACATCCTCCTCGCCCGCCAGGTCGGCGTGCCTGCTCTGGTTGTCTTCATGAACAAGGTTGACCTTGTTGACGACGAAGAACTCCTCGAGCTGGTTGAGATGGAAGTCCGCGACCTTCTTTCCTCCTACGAGTTCCCAGGCGACGACATCCCGATCGTCAAGGGTTCCGCCAAGGCCGCCCTCGAAGGCGACGCCGCCCAGAAGGAGAACATCTTCAAGCTCATGGACGCTGTGGATTCCTACATCCCTGAGCCGGAGCGCCCGATCGACAAGACCTTCCTCATGCCGATCGAAGACGTGTTCTCCATCGAAGGTCGCGGAACCGTCTGCACCGGCCGTGTCGAGCGTGGTATCATCAAGAAGATGGAAGAAGTCGAGATCGTCGGCATCCGCGACACCCAGAAGACCACCGTCACCGACATCGAAATGTTCCGCAAGCTGCTCGACGAAGGTCGTGCGGGTGACAACGTCGGCCTCCTCATCCGCGGTCTGAAGAAGGACCAGGTCGAGCGCGGCCAGGTCATCGCCAAGCCGGGCACCGTGAAGGGCCACACCGTCTTCAAGTCGGAGATCTACGTTCTCTCGAAGGAAGAAGGCGGCCGCCACACCCCGTTCTTCTCGAACTATCGCCCTCAGTTCTACTTCCGCACCACCGACGTGACCGGCAGCATCAAGCTTCCGGAAGGTGTCGAAATGGTGATGCCAGGTGACAACATCAACCTGGAAGTCGAACTCATCACCCCGATCGCCATGGAGCAGACCATGCGCTTCGCGATCCGTGAAGGTGGCCGCACCGTTGGCGCAGGCCGCGTCGGTGAGATCATCAAGTAATTCAAAGCAGTGAGGCATCCGGCGGGTCCGCCCGCCGGAATGCTGGACCCCGGGGCATCCCGCTCTTCAAAAAGCGAGATGCCCCTTGGTCGCCTCTAAAACGGCAGTAGTTCAATTGGTAGAGCATCGGTCTCCAAAACCGAGTGTTGGGGGTTCGAGTCCCTCCTGCCGTGCCACTTTCCACAGATTCCCGTCCAAACGAAACCATCGATGCAGTTCCTGGAATACATCAAGATTGCCGACAGCTGGGTCGCAACCGGAATTGTGTACGCGATTCTGATCGCGGCCATCGTCCTTTTCGCCAAAAATTTCGCCAGGGTAAGCACCTTTGTCAGCGAGGTGAAGGGCGAGCTCAAGAAGGCGAGCTGGCCTTGGGAGTCCGACCCGAAGATCAAGGGCTTCCGCAAATACAAGGAACTGGTCGATTCCACCGTCGTGGTGCTGATCGCCATGATCCTGCTCGCCGGTTTCGTCCAGTTCTGGGACTACATCCACGTCGCGGTGATCACCTTCCTCACCAACTTTGGCCGCTGAGGCCGCTTTTCCTTTTCCCATTTTCCTGATCCATGCCCGATACAGCGCCATTCAAAGACCAGTGGTATGTCGTCCAGGTTCTCTCCGGCCAGGAGCAGCGGGTCCGTGACCGGATCCAGCGCCAGGCGAAGGAAGAGGAGATGACGGACTACATCCGCGAGGTGCTGGTTCCGACGGAAATGGTTTCCGAAATCCGCCGCGGCAAAAAGACCGAGACGAAGCGCAAGTTCTTCCCGGGTTACATCATCGTCAACATGCACCTCATTTCCGAGGACAACCAGCTCGTCGAGAAGACCTGGTTCTTCATCAAGGAAATGGAAGGGGTGATCGGCTTCGCCGGCACCAAGGACCGCCCGATCCCGATGCGTCCGCGCGAGGTGGAGGCGATGCTTTCCCAGATCCAGGAGCGCGAACAGAATGTCCGCCCCGCCATCAGCTTCGAAGTCGGTGACACCGTCAAGGTGGCGGATGGTCCCTTCCAAAGCCAGAACGGCATTGTCGAAGAAATCGACCCGGAGCGCGGCAAGCTGCGTGTTTCGGTCACCATCTTCGGCCGCAGCACGCCGGTCGAACTCGAATACTGGCAGGTCGAGCGCGCCTGATCCACCCACCTCCAATCCCTCTCAACTAGTCTCAACACCGCATCACTATGGCCAAGGAAGTCGTAAAAATCATCAAGCTCCAGATCAAGGCAGGAGCCGCCAACCCTTCACCACCCGTCGGTCCCGCTCTTGGTCAAGCCGGTGTGAACATCATGGGTTTCTGTAAGGAATTCAACGCCGCCACCCAGGCCCAGGCGGGCGATGTGCTTCCGGTCGTGATTTCCGTCTACAAGGACAAGTCCTTCTCGTTCGTCACCAAGAAACCCCCGGCCGGCAACCTGCTGAAGAAAGCCGCCGGTCTTGCTTCCGGTTCCAAGGAGCCGCACAAGATCAAGGTTGGCAAGATCTCCAAGGAGAAGCTCATGGAGGTTGTCGCGATCAAGATGCCCGACCTCAACACCAAGGACCCGGAAGCAGCCGCCCGCATCCTCGCAGGCACCGCCCGCCAGATGGGTCTCGAAGTCGAAGGCTACTGAAAATTTCGGCCGAGGGATCCCTGATCCCGGAGCCCGCAGGAGGGAGCCAGCCGCTTCCGCCCGAACTGCAAACCAAAACAACAAATGGCCAAACACCGCAGCAAACGCTACAAAAAGGCAGCCGCCCTTGTCTCCGCAGGCAAGAGCTATTCCCTCACCGATGCGATCAGCACCCTGAAGGAATTCCCGGCTCCGAAATTCACCCCGACCGTCACCCTTTCGTTCCACCTCGGCGTGGACCCACGGAAGAGCGACCAGATGGTCCGTGGTTCCGTCTCCCTTCCCCACGGCACCGGCAAGAACGTCCGTGTCGCGGTCTTCGCCTCCGGTGCGGCTGCTGAAGCGGCCATCGCCGCTGGTGCGGAGCACGTCGGCTTCGAAGACCTCATCAAGAAGGTCCAGGAAGGTTTCACGGACTTCGACTCCGCGATCGCCACTCCTGACGCGATGACCGAAGTCCGGAAGATCGCCCGGGTTCTCGGACCCCGCGGCCTCATGCCGAACCCGAAGACCGGCACCGTCACCGACGACGTCGCCAAGGCTGTCAAGGAAGTGAAGGCCGGCCGGATCGACTTCAAGCTCGACAAGAACGGCAACGTCGCCGGTTCCATCGGCAAGTCCAGCTTCAGCCCCGCTGAACTGGCTGAGAACGCCCGCGCCTTCGTTGATGGCGTGGTCCGTGCGAAGCCCGCTTCCGCAAAGGGTAACTACATCCAGTCCGTGACCCTGGCCGGCACCATGCTGCCAGGTCTGCCGCTGGAAGCAGCCACCTACACCAAAGTCACCGCTTAATCCTCACGCCCTGTAAAATGAGCAATCCCGATAAGAAAATCATCATCGACGGTGTGCTGGAGCGCGTGAATGCGTCCCCTTATCTCATCGTCGTGGACTACACCGGCCTGACCGTGACCCAGTTCACGGAGCTGCGCAACCGCCTCGGTGCCGCTGGTGCCAAGGCCCTTGTTGCCAAGAACAGCTACGTCAAGAAAGCGCTCGCCGAAGCCGGTCTTCCGGACATCGCCGAGAGCCTGGTCGGCCAGACCGCCTTCATCACCGGTGACAGCGAGGTTTTCGCCGCCGCCAAGGTGGTGAAGAACTTCGAGAAGGAGTTCAAGAAGCCGGAATTCAAGATCGGTATCCTCGATGGTGCCGTTCTCTCCGCTGAGAAACTCCAGTCCATCGCCGACATTCCTTCCCGCGAAGCGGTTCTTGCGCAACTCCTCGGCCTCATCAACGAGCCGGCGACCCGCATTGCCCGCGTCCTCAACGCGAAGTTCAACCCGGATGCCAACGAGGCGAAAGCCGACGAAGAGGCGGCAGCCGAATAAACCAGACAAATCTGAACAGAAGGCATCCGCGTCTCCGCGCGGGTGCTTGAACACATAATGGTTCCTCGTCGGGGCGGCGGCTGCCGCACTGAAATTCCCGGAGGCTCCGGGAGCGACGATACCGAACAGGAGAAAACAAAATGGCCAACATCGAAACACTCGTAGAAGAACTCGGCAAGCTCACCGTTCTGGAAGCTGTCGACCTCGTTAAGAAACTTGAAGAAACCTGGGGCGTGTCCGCCGCTGCCGCTGTCGCAGCCGCTGGTCCTGCCGCTGGTCCTGCCGAAGCAGTCGAAGAGAAGACTGAATTCGACGTCGTCCTCACCGATGCAGGTGGCAACAAGATCGCTGTCATCAAGGCAGTCCGTGAAGTTGCTCCGGGCCTTGGTCTCGCTGACGCGAAGAAGCTCGTCGAAAGCGCCCCCGCGAAGATCGTGGAAGGTGTCGCCAAGGACGCTGCCGAAGCAGCCAAGAAGAAACTCGAAGAGGCTGGCGCCAAAATCGAGCTCAAGTAACTTATTTTTGGATTTCTTCCCGGAGCGTGCTTACGCTCGCTCCGGGAAGCTCCAGAAACACCGCCGGAACCGGCGGGAGATTCCACGAAAACTCCGGGCTTTCCCGCCGATTCCGACCTCCATTTCACATTCCTGAAACTCCACTCGCCTGAGACCGTTCGCGGCTCGGGCTTCACTTGTCATTAGCAGAACACGAAAACACCATGGCTGAACGTCTCTATTTCGGTAAATTTGAGGAAGTCATTGAACCCCCGAACCTCATCGAGGTCCAAAGCCGCTCCTATGACGAGTTCCTCCAGAAGGACGTCACGCCCAGCGAGCGCACCGATACCGGTCTCCAGGCCGTGTTCCGTGAAGTGTTCCCGATCAAGAGCTACGATGAAGCGATCGAGCTCGACTTTGTCGCCTACGACATCGAGGACCCCAAGATCACCTCTCTGGACTCTCTCCGCAACAGCGAGAGCTTCAGCGCCGCCCTCTACGTGACCTTCAAACTGAAGGACGAGACGGGTAACAAGAAAGAGCGCGTCTACATGGGCGAACTGCCGATGATGACCCGCCGCGGCACCTTCATCATCAACGGTGCGGAGCGTGTCATCGTTTCCCAGCTCCACCGCTCCCCCGGTATCTGCTTCGAGACCTCCCAGCACCTCAACGGCAAGCTGCTGCACTCCTTCCGCATCATCCCGGACCGTGGTTCCTGGCTGGAAGTCCAGTTCGACACCAACGATCTGCTCTACGTCTATCTGGACCGCCGCCGCCGCCGCCGGAAGTTCCTCGCGACCACGTTCCTCCGTGTTCTGGGCTACCCGACGGACCGCGACATCGTCGGTCACTTCTACTCCCCGGAAGCCCTCGCCCTCAGCGAGAGCATGGACGAAGGCGAACTCGGCCACAAGGTGCCGTTCGAGGACGTCCTCGACGGTGAACTGGTCGTCGCCAAGGCCTACGAGCCGCTGACCATCGGCATCGTCCGCCAGCTCCTCGCCCTGGGCCACAAGTCGATCGAGGTCATCGACGGCCGCGAGGACGAAATCCTGCTCAAGTCGCTCCGCAAGGATCCGGCGAAGGACGAGGAGTCCGCCCTCAAGGACATCTACCGCAAGCTGCGCCCCGGCGACCCGCCGACCGCCGCCAACGCCCGTGCGCTCCTGAAGCGCCTTTTCTTCGACGCGAAGAAATACGACCTCACCCGCGTCGGCCGTTACAAGATCAACCAGAAGCTCGGCATCAACGTCGATTCCGACCAGCGGATCATGGTCCCCGAGGACTTCCTCGCCGCCGTCCGCTACATCCTGAAACTGAAGAAGGGTGACGGTGTCATCGACGACATCGACCACCTTGGTTCCCGCCGCGTCCGTGCGGTGGGTGAACTCCTCGCCAACCAGTGCCGCGTGGGCCTCGCCCGCACCGAGCGTCTGGTCAAGGAGCGCATGACCCTGTTCGACGTGAACATCGAGGGCATGACCCCGCAGAAGCTGATCAACCCGAAGGCGCTCTCCGCCGTCGTGCGCGACTTCTTCGGCCGGTCCCAGCTTTCCCAGTTCATGGACCAAACCAACCCGCTCGCGGAACTCACCCACAAGCGCCGTCTTTCGGCCCTTGGACCGGGTGGTCTGAACCGCGACCGCGCCGGCTTCGAAGTCCGCGACGTCCATCCGTCCCACTACGGCCGCATCTGCCCGATCGAAACCCCGGAAGGTCCGAACATCGGTCTCATCAACTCGATGTGTACCTACGCCCGGATCAACGAGTTCGGCTTCATCGAGACCCCTTACCGCCGCGTCGTGAAGGGCAAGGTCACCAACGAGATCGAGTACCTCACCGCTGACCAGGAAGAAAACTTCCTCATCGCCCAGGCGAACAACCCGATCACCAAGGACGGCTCCTTCACCACCGAGCGCATCACCGCCCGTGAAAAAGGCGGCGAGTTCATCGAGTCCCTCCCGGTCGAGGTCCACTACATGGACGTTTCTCCGAAGCAGCTCGTGTCCGTGGCCGCGGGCTTGATCCCGTTCCTCGAGCACGACGACGCCAACCGCGCGCTCATGGGTTCGAACATGCAGCGCCAGGGTGTGCCTCTCCTTGTTTCCGAGGCGCCGCTCGTCGGCACCGGTCTGGAAGGCAAGGCAGCCCGCGACTCCCGCGCCGTGGTCGTCGCGGAGGCTGACGGCATCGTCGCCGCCGCCACCGCGGAAATCATCATCACCACCCCGGACGGCAAGCTGCCTGTCTCAGAGGAGAAGTTCCTCTCCGACGCGGAGTCGGTGAAGACCAACATCGACAAGGGCATCCTGGCCTACCCGCTGCGCAAGTTCATGCGCTCGAACGCCGGCACCTGCATCAACCAGAAGCCGATCATCAAGAAAGGCCAGAAGATCAAGAAGGGCCAGGTGCTCGCCGACGGTCCGAACACGGAGGATGGCGAACTCGCCATCGGCCGCAACGTGCTGGTCGCGTTCATGCCTTGGAACGGCTACAACTTCGAGGACGCCATCGTCATCTCGGAGCGCGTGGTGAAGGACGATGTCTACACCTCGATCCACATTTCCGAGTTCGATGTCGCCGCCCGCGACACCAAGCTGGGACCGGAAGAAATCACCCGTGACATCCCGAACGTCGGTGAGGAAGCGCTCCGCAACCTCGACCACGACGGTATCATCCGCATCGGTGCGGAAGTGAAGCCGGGCGACATTCTCGTCGGCAAGATCACTCCGAAATCCGAGACGGAGCTTGCCCCCGAAGAGCGCCTTCTGCGCGCCATCTTCGGTGAGAAGGCGGCTGACGTGAAGGATACTTCGCTGCGCGTGCCATCCGGTTGCATCGGCATCGTCCAGGACGTCCGCGTTTCCTCGCACGGCTTCGCCAAGAAGCGCGCGGAGAAGGTGGATCCGGTCGAGCTCAAGAAGCAGCTCAAGAAGATCAACGACGAGCACAAGAAAAAGGCTGACAAGCTGACCGACGACCTCACCGAGCGTCTCTCGGACATCCTGCTCGGTGAGAAGATCCCGCTCGACGTGGTGAACGCGCAGACCGGTGAGATCATCATCCCCGCGAACCGCAAGATCACCAAGACCCTGCTGCGCAAGCTCGCTTCGGTGCACGATCACATCGAGATCGACCCATCCCCGATCCGTAACAAGATCCTGGAAATCATCGGTTCCTTCGAGGGCCGCTTCCAGGAACTCGACACGGAGCGGGAGCGCAAGCTCGACTCCCTGGAGTCCGGTGACGAGGTCGATCCCGGCGTCATCAAGGAAGTGAAGGTCTTCATCGCCGCCAAACGGAAACTCTCCGTGGGTGACAAGATGGCGGGCCGTCACGGTAACAAGGGTGTCGTCGCGACCATCGTCCCTGAAGAAGACATGCCGTTCCTGCATGACGGAACGCCTGTCGATATCTGCCTCAACCCGCTCGGCGTGCCGTCGCGGATGAACGTCGGACAGGTTCTCGAAACCCACCTCGGTGTCGCCGCCAAGGCGCTCGGTTTCAAGGTTGCCACCCCGATTTTCGACGGCATCAAGGAAGAGGTCATCTGGGACTTCATGTCGAAGGCCAAGAAAGTCGATGGTGTGAAATTCGTCGGCGACAACGGCGATCTCCGTGAGCGGAAAAAGGACGAGAAAGAAGGCCGCGGCTATACCTGGATCGGTGACGGCAAAGACGGCACCACCGGTGGCAAATCGACCCTCTATGACGGTCGCACGGGTGAAGCATTCCACAACCCCGTGGTTGTGGGCATGATCTACATCCTGAAGCTCGGTCACTTGGTTGCGGACAAGATCCACGCCCGTGCCGTTGGTCCATACTCCCTCGTCACCCAGCAGCCGCTCGGGGGCAAGGCCCAGTACGGTGGCCAGCGTTTCGGGGAAATGGAGGTGTGGGCGCTCGAAGCCTACGGCGCCGCCTACACCCTGCAGGAGCTCCTCACCGTCAAGTCGGACGACGTCCAAGGCCGGACCCGCATCTATGAGGCGATCGTCAAAGGCGACAACAACCTGGAAGCCGGCACGCCGGAGTCCTTCAACGTCCTCATCAAGGAAATGCAATCCCTCGGACTTGATGTCCGTCCGGGTCGCAGGGGATCGGGCCATGGCTCCGGCATGACCGGCGGTCTGGACGACTTCTCCCTCGATGACCTCACCCTCTGATCAAGTAACCGCGAACCTAACTGCTGACCTAATTTACTACCCTATATGAGTGTCGATAACAACCTTCGCGAACTTTTCGGCGTGGACGAACGCCCCGAGGCATTCGATCAAGTCTCCATCACCGTCGCCTCCCCGGACGTCATCCGTTCGTGGTCCAAAGGCGAGGTGAAGAACCCCGAAACCATCAACTACCGGACCTTCAAGCCGGAGAAAGGCGGTCTCTTCTGCGAGCGGATCTTCGGACCCACCCGCGACTGGGAGTGCGCCTGCGGAAAATACAAGCGCATCAAGCACAAGGGCGTCGTCTGTGACCGCTGCGGCGTCGAGGTGACCCTCAGCCGCGTGCGCCGCGAGCGCATGGGCCACATCGAGCTTGCCGTGCCGGTTTCCCACATCTGGTTCTACAAGTGCATGCCATCCCGCATCGGCCTCATGCTCGACATGAGCGCCCGCCAGCTGGAGCGCGTGATCTACTATGAGGACTACGTCGTGACCGAGGCCGGCAACACCGCCCTCGAAGTCGGCCAGCTCCTCACCGAGACCGAGCTGCGCGAAGCGGAGGACACCTACGGTGACGGATCTTTCCGCGCCGGCATGGGTGCCGAAGCCGTCCAGGACCTGCTCAAGCAACTGGACCTCGCCGAACTGGCCGTCGTGCTGGAAGGCGAGCTGGCCACCACCCGCTCCAAGCAGAACAAGAAGAAGCTCAGCAAGCGCCTCAAGATCACCCAGGGCTTCGCCAAGTCCAAGTCGCGCCCGGAGTGGATGATCCAGACCGTTCTCCCCGTGATCCCGCCGGACCTCCGTCCGCTGGTTCCTCTGGAAGGCGGCCGTTTCGCCACCTCCGACCTGAACGACCTCTACCGCCGCGTCATCAACCGGAACAACCGTCTCAAGAACCTCCTGCTCCTCAAGACCCCGGAAGTCATCATCCGGAACGAGAAGCGGATGCTCCAGGAGGCCGTTGACGCCCTCTTCGACAACGGCCGCCACGGCCGTGCCGTCACCGGCGCCGGCAACCGTCCGCTCAAGTCCCTCAGCGACATGCTCAAGGGCAAGGGTGGCCGTTTCCGCCAGAACCTTCTCGGCAAGCGGGTGGACTACTCCGGCCGTTCCGTCATCGTCATCGGTCCGGACCTCAAGCTCGGCCAGTGCGGTCTTCCGAAGAAGATGGCGCTGACCTTGTTCGAGCCGTTCATCATCCGCCGCCTGAAGGAGCTGGGCTACTGCCACACCGTCCGCTCGGCCAAAAAGATGATCGACCGCAAGACGACCGAAGTGTGGGACATCCTCGCGGAAGTCACCAAGGGTCACCCGATCCTCCTGAACCGCGCGCCGACCCTCCACCGCCTGTCGATCCAGGCGTTCGAGCCGAAGCTCATCGAAGGTGAGGCCATCCGCGTCCACCCGCTCGTTTGTACCGCCTACAACGCGGACTTCGATGGTGACCAGATGGCCGTGCACGTCCCGCTCTCCGTGGAAGCCCAGATGGAAGCGCGCCAGCTCATGCTCGCGCCGAACAACATCTTCTCCCCGGCGTCCGGCCGTCCGATCACCGTTCCTTCCCAGGACATCATTCTCGGCACCTACTACCTCACCTGGGCAGGCGTCCGCACCCAGGTGGACCGTGAGAAGCAGGAACACCTCCCGTTGTTCGAAAACTCCTCCGAGGTCGAGTTCGCCATCGCTTCCCGCAAGATCTCCTACCACTCCTGGATCCGCATCCGGAATCAGGACTTCGGCAAGAAGACCACCTACGGCGACAGCGAGCTGCGCATCCTCGAAACCACTCCGGGCCGCGTCCGTTTCAACGAAATCTGGCCGTCCGAGCTGGGCTTCTACAACAAGACCGTCGGCAAGAAGCAGATCGGTGACATCATCTGGCGCTGCACCCAGGTGTCCGGCAAGAAGAAGACCGTCGAGGTCCTCGACAAGCTCAAGGCACTTGGATTCATGGAAGCCATGCGCTCCGGTATCTCCATCGGTATCGTTGACATGCTCATCCCCGAGGAGAAGCCGGAAGTCATCGCCAAGGCCTACGAGGAAGTCGAGAAGGTCACCAAGCAGTACCGCAACGGTGTCATCACCGACGGCGAGCGCTACCAGAAGGTCGTCGACGTCTGGACCCAGGCGACCGACACCATCGCCAACGCGCTCTACCGCAAGATCGAGTTCAACGAAGGCAAGAACACCGCGTCCCCGCTCTTCATGATGGTGGACTCCGGCGCACGGGGTAACAAATCCCAGATCAAGCAGCTCGGTGGCATGCGCGGTCTGATGGCCAAGCCATCCGGCGAGATCATCGAACGCCCGATCATTTCGAACTTCCGCGAAGGTCTGTCCGTGCTCGAGTACTTCATCTCGACCCACGGTGCGCGGAAGGGTCTGTCCGACACCGCGCTCAAGACCGCGGACTCCGGATACATGACCCGGAAGCTCGTCGATGTGGCCCAGGACGTCATCATCACCCAGCAGGATTGCGGTACCGTCAACGGTATCTCCGTGGCCGCCATCTATGACGGCGACGAGGAGGCCGCATCCCTCGCCACCCGCGTCTATGGCCGTGTGTCCTGTGAGCAGATCAAGGACCCGATCACCGGCGACGTCATCGTCAGCGTGGATGATGTCATCAATGAGAACCAGGCGAACGCCATGGAGCGCATCGGTGTCCTCAAGCTGAAGATCCGTTCCGTCCTCACCTGCGAAAGCGACCGTGGTTGCTGCGCGAACTGCTACGGCCTCAACCTCGCGACCGGCCTTCCGGTCAAGATCGGTGAGGCGGTCGGCATCATCGCCGCCCAGTCGATCGGCGAGCCCGGCACGCAGCTCACCATGCGGACGTTCCACGTCGGTGGTGTCGCGGCGGCGACCTTCAAGCAGCCGATCATCAAGGCGAAGAACGGCGGACGCCTGGTCTACAAGGACCTCCGCACCGTCCAGTCCGCCGATGGCACCTGGGTCGTCCTCAACAAGAACGGCTCCATCTCCATCCGCGACAAGGGCGGTCTTGAACTGGAAAGCCACAACATCGTCATCGGTTCGATCATCTCCACCAAGGACGGTGAAGAGGTCAAGAAGGGCGACACCGTCGTCACCTGGGACCCCTACAACGTGCCGATTCTCACCGAGAAGGGCGGCCGTGTCGAATTCCGCGACATGATCTCCGGCATCACCGTTGCCAGCGAGACTGACAAGGAAACCGGCAAAAAGGGTATGGTCGTCACCGAGCACAAGGAAGACCTCCACCCGCAGGTCGTCATCTTCGACGAGAAGACCAAGGAGATCCGCGCCAGCTACTCCATCCCGGTCGGCGCCCACCTTTCCGTCAAGGAAGGTGATGTCGTCACCGGAGGTACCCAGCTCGCCAAGACCCCGCGGAAAGTGGCCCGCACGAAGGACATCACCGGTGGTCTTCCACGGGTGGCGGAACTCTTCGAGGCCCGCAAGCCGAAGGACGCCTGCGTCATCGCCAAGATCGAGGGTGAAGTCTCCTTCGGCGGCAACGTCCGCGGCAAGAAGAAGGTCATCGTCACCGACTCCCAGACCGGCGAGCAGATCGACCACCTCGTCCCGATGGGCAAGCACATCGTCGTCACCGACGGCGACGTGGTGAAGCGCGGCGACCAGATCACTGAAGGCCCTGTTTCCCCGGAAGACCTCCTCGAGGCTTGCGGCGCGCAGGAACTCCAGGAGCACCTCGTCAACGAAGTCCAGTCCGTCTATCGTGTCCAGGGCGTGGAGATCAACGACAAGCACATCGAGGTCATCATCCGCCAGATGCTCCGCAAGGTGAAGATCACCGACCCGGGCGACGCGGAAGACATGGACGGCTCCGGCTGGCTGTGGGGTGACCAGGTGGACCGCACCGCCTTCAAGCGCGAGAATGCACGCATCCTCGCACAAGGTGGCAAGCCTGCCGAAGGCGAGCCGGTTCTCCTCGGCATCACCAAGGCCTCTCTCGAGACCGACTCGTTCATCTCCGCCGCTTCCTTCCAGGACACCACCCGTGTCCTTACGGAAGCCGCGACCCTCGGCCGCGTGGACTACCTCACCGGCTTCAAGGAAAACGTCATCATGGGTCACCTCATCCCCGCCGGCACCGGCTTCGACACGCACCGCGATTCGGAGTTCGAGTTCACCGTGGAAGAGCCTGAGCCGATCGTCGAGGAAGCCGAAAGCTTCGACGACGACGAGGACGCCGCTTCCGCGTAAGCACCGGTAACAGCCACCTCAAAAAACACCCCGTCCCGCGAAAGCAGGACGGGGTGTTTTGTTTGGATTGCCTGCCGCAGGCTCTGAATGGAGCGCGGACTTCAGTCCGCCCGGGAGTATCCGGTCTTTGCGAAGCCAAGCGGACTGAAGTCCGCGCTCCGTTCCGGCAATGAACATGGATCAGGTGCCTGGCCGAAGATGCCGCTCCAGAGCGGATCACTTGTCCTTGTCGAACTGCATTTCGTTCCGCTTTCCGTCCGGCAGCCGGTTGCCGGGCACGGTGGCTTCCTTCAGCCAGCGCATGGCTTCCAGGATCACCTCCGGAGGGGCGACCACATGCCCGCCCGGGAAGGGGAAGTCCTTCACGTTTGCCCTCGCCTTCCTGAAGATTCCGTCTTCGGCTTCGATCCACGCATTGGCGCTGGTATCCTTGTCCCCATTGACCCGGGCGACCGCCATCTTCGCCGGACTGCCAAGGGCCTGCTTGCGGCCTAGCCATCCACCGAAGGCGAGCACGCCTTTCCATGGCCGGACGGTCAGTTCCGAATAGTCATAGGATCGCAACGCTCCTCCCGACAGTCCGCCCATATACAGCAGATCCGGATCATGGAGGACGGTTTTCTCGATGGCGGGCAGGACTTCCGCCCACTTGGGGTCCAGCAGGGAGCTATCGACTCCATTCTTGAACTCATCGCAACCGACTCCGATCCAGCCCAACTCCTCGCATGCCGCGCGGACGGAACCGAGCATGCCTTTCCCATCTCCGCCGGGGCTGAACATGATGATCATCGCAGGCGGCTTCGAAGGGTCGAAGGAGGTCGGATAATAGACATGATAGCCGACCGCCTGCGGTCCTTCGGATTTCATGCTCACCGTCTTTCCGGCGTTTTTCCGCAGTTCGGAAAGCCTCTCCTCCTGCTGGCGCAGATGATCCGTGATCCATGTCCGGTCGGCCTCGCTGAGTTTCGCCAGATCGATGAGAGGTTCATTTCCGTTCGCGAGGCGGACCTTCACCTTTGCGCCTGCGGCATCAAATGAAACAAACTCGGCCTCGATCGTCCGGCCCTGCACATCCGTCCATGATCTGGCCGAAACGGTTCCTCCTGAAAAGAGCAGGATGGAGGAAAGGGCGATGAAGGTGCGGGAGATGGGAGTCCGGAAGTCCATTGGACAGCGTGGCCACAAAAGGCTTCGGATGTTAAGCGGGAAATGGATTGATGTCTTGAGAGAGGCCGGGTCCGGAGGCTGTTGGAATGGACACGCCCGGCTTGAGCCGCCGGATGATCAAAGCCTGAGAATCGCCTCGGCGATGGCTTCTTCCGTTCCGGGTTCCGTCCGGATGAAAAGTTCCTGCAGACCCTTGGTGGACTGGGTCACCGCCTTGATGCCGCCGGGCACCTTCCGCTGGATCTTGAGCGAGCCGGTGCTGCTGCCCGCGCCCAGGGATTTTCCGCCATACGAGCGGCCGATGATGACGCCGATCACGCCATCGAGCGCTTCGATCCGCCGCATGATGCGGTGGCATTCCTTGGAGGAGCTTTGATGTCGGCCGCGGGATGGCATGGTAAGGAGGCTCAGTGAGAGTCGCCCCATCCACCGCCACCCGGCGTGTGGATCAGGATGCGTTCACGGGCGGTGGCTTCATAGGTCACGGCACCGGGCAGCGGTTGTTCCGTACCATCCACCAGGATGCGGATCTGTTCTCCGCATTCCCCGCCTTCACCTCCGGTCATTCCTTCCGGGCGGGTGGTGCGGCGTTCCGTCAGCAGCGAGACGGTCATGGGTTCGAGGAACTCGACTTCCCGCGTCACGCCGTCACCGCCGTGGTGCTCGCCCTTGCCTCCGGATTCCCTGCGGATCGCGAACCGGTGCAGGCGCACGGGGAAGCGGTGTTCGAGAATCTCCGGATCCGTGATCGCGGTGTTCGTCATGTGGACATGGCGTCCGCTGTTGCCGTGGAAGCCGGCTCCGGCACCGGACCCTCCGGCGATGGTTTCGTAGTAGCCGAAGGTGCCGTTGCCGAAGAGGAAGTTGTTCATCGTGCCCTGGCCATTGGCGCAGAGGCCGAGCGCGGCCAGCAGCAGGTCGGTGAGGCGCTGGCTCGTCTCGACATTCCCGCCAACCACGGCAGGGCATTTCTCCGGATCATCGGGAAACTCCGGGTTCAGGAAACATCGCGGCAGGATCACTTCGGTGGATGCCAGCAGTCCTTCGTTGAGCGGGATGTCCTCGTCCAGCCACAGGCGCAGCACATAGAGCAACACGCTGCGGACGATGGCCGGGGTGGCGTTGAGGTTCTGCGGATGGACAGGACCCGTGCCGGTGAAATCCACGGTCATGCCGCCACCTTCCACGGTGATGGAGGTCTCGATGGCTGTGCCATCATCCAGCGCCCCGGAGCGGTGGAATCTCCGGCCGTCATGGCGCTGGAGCAGGCCTTCCATGAGGGCGGCGGAGCGTGAAAGGATGCCTTCCATTTCCGCCCGCACGAGGTCGCCGCCATGGGTTCCGGCCAACGCCTCCAGCGTGCGGATGCCATGCGCGACGGAGGCGGCCTGCGCTTCCAGGTCCGCGAGGTTTTCCTCCGGCCGCCGCGATGGATGCGGGGAATGGCGGAGGAGGTCTTCCAATGAGGAAGGATCAGGCGTCCCCGCCGTGATCCATTTCATCGGCGGGATCACCACGCCTTCCTCCGCGAGATGGCGTGCGGCGGCAGGCATGGATCCCGGAGCGATGCCGCCGATCTCGGCATGGTGCGCGCGGTTCGCCACGTAACCAATCCGCTTGCCGCTTCCGTCAAATGCGGCGGCGATCACCGTGATGTCCGGCAGATGCGAGCCACCGGCCGCGGGATGGTTGGTCACCACCACATCGCCGGGGCCGAGGTCGATCCTTGATGCGACCTCCCGCACACAGACCCCCAGCGCACCCAGATGGACCGGCACGTGCGGAGCGTTCACCACCAGCCGCGCCCCGGCATCCAGCAGTGCGCAGGAATAGTCCAGCCGCTCACGGATGTTCGGGGAGATGGCCGTTCGGCGCAGCAACGCGCCCATCTCCGTCACCAGACCTTCGAAGCGGTTGCGGAAGAGAGCCGCGCGGATCTCCGGATTGCCGTCTTCCAGCGAGCCTGCTGCGTCAGCCGAAATCTTTTCCAACAACAGGGACCGCCGTGAGCCGCGCCTCATCTGCCATCCCGCGGGAATCACACAGGTGCTGAAGCGATCCTGGAGAAGATGCGGGCCGGTCAGTTCCGCCCCGCCGAATGTCTCCGCATCCAGCGCGACCTCCGCCTCTTCGGCGATCACCCGCAGGGTCACGCATTCGATGGTGCGCGCGGCGGATGGATCATAGCCATAGAGCTTGCGGTAGGCCTCCCGGAAGCGATCGGTCAGGAAATCCCCGCCCGCATCGGCGGACGGAGCCTCGACCTCGATGGGGGTGTCTTGTCCGGTTAACCGCAGCTCGGCCAGCCAGCGGAACGATGGCGCGGCGATGGCCAGAGCCGCGGATGATTCGACCGCAAGCCCGCCCCAGATCGCCGCGGTATCAGTCTCCGCCAACGGCTTGAGCACCTGCCGCACCGCTTGCTCCTGCCGCCGTGCCTGATGGAGGCCCCATGCGCTCAACAGGCCCGCGTCACCCGGCACCAGCACCGTCCGGATGCCCAGGTTGTCCGCCACGGCACAGGCATGTTGCGGCCCCGCCCCGCCGAAGGCGAACAAGGCGAAGTTCTCCGGATGATGTCCTTCGGAAAACGAGATGGCACGGATCGCCTCCGCCATTTTTCCCACGGCGATGTTCCGCAGTCCTTCCAACAGCTCCCGGACCGGAGGCGGCGTCACGCCGTCCGCCTCCATCGCGTCCATCAGCTTGCGGAGTTCATGGCGGGCGGGTTCTCCATCGATGGGGATGCCCGCACCCTCCGGGCGCATGTGCCCCAGGAGGAGGTTCACATCCGTGACGGTCAGCGGCCCGCCACGGCCATAGCATGCCGGCCCGGGATCAGAACCCGCGCTTTCCGGCCCCACCTCCAGCCTGCCGAGATGCCAGCGGCAGATCGATCCACCGCCAGCGGCCACCGTCTCGATCTTCATCGCGGGAGCCAGCACCCGCGCCGGTCCCACTTCCTGTTCATAGCGGAATGAAAACGGCCCGTCGATCCGGGCCACATCCGTGCTGGTGCCGCCCATGTCGAAAGTGAGCACCTTCGGAAATCCCGCCGCCCGGGCGATGGCCGCGGAGCCGACCAAGCCACCCGCAGGCCCGGAAAGGAGCGAGTCCTTCGGCTGGTAGGCGGACGCGGCGGACAGTCCTCCCGCGCTGGTCATCATCCATGGCTCGCCCGTTTCCATCGCCGCGGCCACCTTTGCCGTGAAGCCGCGCATGATCGGGGCCAGCCACGCGTCCGCGAGCGCCGTCTCCAGTCGCGGCAGAAAGCGGATCACCGGTGACACCCCGGAGGAGGTGGTGACATGGCTGAATCCTTCCTCCAGCAGCCACGCGGCGACCTTTCTCTCCATGGATGGGTCCTTCCACGAGTGGATGATCGCGACGGCCGCGGCACGGATGCCCGCGGTGACGCATCGCCGGGCCTCCTCCTTGACCGTTGCTTCGTCGGGTTCATCTACGATTTCTCCAGTAGATGAAAGGCGGGCGGAAATCTCCACCACCTCCTCGCAGAGGATCTCCGCATCCGGTTGCGTGAGCGAGAACAGCAGTGCCCGGCGCTGGTCGCGGATCTTCGGCAGGTCGCCGAATCCTTCCGTGACAAACAGGGCGGTGCGCGCACCCTTCCGTTCCAGCAGGGCATTCGTCCCCCGGGTGGTGGCCACACGGAAATCCATCGGCGGCAGCTTCGTTCCGGGCGGGGTGCCGGTCAGCAGGCGTGCCGCCAGCACCGGGGCCTCGTCACCGCTGCGCAGGACCAGCCGCCCGCCGGGAAAGGATCGGGAAAGCCGGATGAACCGCCCATGTTCCCGGTCGGCGGTGACGGTCAGGCCATCGCCTGCGGAAAATCCCGTGAGCACGCCGTCCCCGCAGGCGGGTGCGCGGCCCAGATCATGCCAGCCCTCCGCATCAGGCGGGGAAAGTTCGAAGATCAGGGAACCATCGGAGAGCACCTTGCACCGGCGTTCCTCCCCCGAGGGGGTGAGTGCCCATGCGTCGGTGAATGTGCCGCCGGTATCCACCCGGACTTTCCATGTTCCTGCCACGCGGGGAGTGTGTCCCTTGCGCGACAAAAAGAAAAGCCGGCGGATCACGCCGGCTTTCCATCAACAAGATGCGATACAGGGAAAATTCAGGAGCGGCTCAGTTCGCGGGCCACGATCATGAGCGTCTCACGCACGCCCGGGGCGAAGCCACCATCCGTCTGGACGGCCAGCAGCACGCCGGACTCACGGATGAACTCGATCGGCACGGAACCCGCGTAGAGCTTCAGTCCGCCGGAGCCGAATCCCAGGTTGGACACCACTTGCTTGAGCGCGTCCACGGCGGCGACGTCACCCGCGCTCACGCGGGCGATGTGGCGGATGCCTGGCAGGGAACGCGCACGCTGGAGGATCTCATCCGTGCTCATCTCGCGGTCCACGCCGAAGATCGCGCGGAGTTCCAGTTGCCGGATGGCAAAGGAATCTGACTCGCTGGAGACGGGTGCGGGTGCTGGCGCGGCGGCAGCAGGGGCCGGAGCCGGGGCTTGCACCGGGATGGGTGCGGGTGCCGGGGCTGGCGGAGCGGCGACGGCCGCAGGGGCAGGAGCCGGGGAAAACGATCCGAAGGCGCTGGCAGCGGCCGGTGCCTGTTGCCAGGAAGCGGGGGCCGGGGAAGGCTCGGCGGAGAAAGGCGAAGGTGCCGCTGCGGGACGCGCCACCGGCTCCGCGGGAGCGATCGCGAACGGGGAGGCTGCTGGCTCCGGAGCCGCGCTGAATGGGGACGGGGCTGGCTCGGATGGAGCGGCGGCGAATGGGGACGCCTGCGGTGCGGCCTCAAATGGTGCCGCGGCGAAAGGGGAGGGAGCAGGCTCGAAACCGAAGCCTTCGTTGTCGTCGGAAACTTGGAAAGGGGAGTCGTTCCTGCGCCGCTCCGGGATCTTCACGCCTTTGGCGGCGGAGCCATCATCCGCCACGCTGAATGGGGAGCCTTGGCGGGGCGCTGCGGCGAACGGGCTGTTGCCTGCCGCTGGAGCAGGAGCCGCGGGGTCCTGGACGACGGAGAAAGGACTTGCTGATGGTTTTCCCGGGAGATTCTCGAAAATGCCTCGATTGTTGCTCATGATGAAGGAGCACCTGCTTTGGCGCCGCAGGCATGAAAGATCGGATTTTTTAAAAAGTCGAGCCGCAATCCGTTGAAAATCTACATTTCCGTATTTTCCGCCAGCAGCTTCTTGAGGCGGTTTTTGAGCGCGACCTTGCTCGCCGCGGACAGCCGCTCGGTGAACAGGATGCCGTTCAAGTGGTCCGTCTCATGCTGGATCGCACGGGAAAGCAGCCCGTCCGACTCGATGACCAGGACGGAGCCGTCCAACTGCGGCAGGGTGGCCTTCACATCCATCGGGCGGCGGACTTCCGCGCGGATGCCCTGGATGCTCAGGCAGCCTTCCTGTCCCCATTCCTTTTCCTGGCCGAATTCCAGTTCCGGATTGATGAACACCAGCGGCATGTAGTCCTCCAGGTTGGCGTCTTCCCCGTTCACGCGGAAATAGGAAATGCTTTCCGGATCGTGGGAGATATCGACCACCGCCAGCCGCAGGTCGATGCCCACCTGCGGGGCGGCCAGGCCGACGCCGTTGGCATCCACCATGGTTTCGAGCATGTCGTTCACCAGTTCCACCAATGAATCGTCAACCACGGTGACAGGTTGGCAGCGCTGGCGGAGGACGGGGTGGCCGTATTGGACGATTTCACGGATCATGGGCGGACGTCAGAGTATGAGGCAACGGCAGTGCAGGTCAAACCCCGCTTTGGAAATGGTCCTCCGCCGCCCACGGCCCGGAATCATCTTTTGACAGGGTGCCACCTTGTTCCATAATCATCGAACTATGGAATACAGACAACTTGGTGGATCAGGATTGATGGTGCCTGCCCTGACCTTCGGTGCGGGGACGTTCGGAGGAACCACGGAGTTCTTCAAAGCATGGGGTTCGTCCGATGTGAAGGAGGCCACCCGGTTGGTGGACATCTGCCTGGAGGCGGGCCTCAACATGTTCGATACCGCGGACGTTTATTCCAAGGGGGATTCCGAATCCATCCTAGGCGAAGCTCTCAAGGGCCGCCGTGACCAGGTGCTCATTTCGACCAAGGCCACCTTCCGTTTCGATAACGGGGCGAACAACGTCGGCTCCTCCCGTCACCATCTCACCCGCACCATCGACGCTTCATTGAAGCGTCTGCAGACGGACTACATCGACCTTTTCCAGCTCCACGGGTTCGACGCGAAGACCCCCGTTGAGGAAGCGCTTTCCACCCTGGATGGCTTCGTGAAAGCCGGAAAGATCCGCTACCTGGGTGTCTCGAATTTCTCCGGTTGGCACCTCATGAAGTCGCTGGCGGTGGCGGACCGCTACGGCTGGACCCGCTATGTCGCGCACCAGGCGTACTACTCGCTCATCGGCCGTGACTATGAGTGGGAACTGATGCCGCTGGGCCTGGACCAGAAGGTCGGCGCGATGGTGTGGAGTCCGCTTGGTTGGGGACGCCTCACCGGAAAGATCCGCCGCGGTGCGCCACTGCCGGAGGGCAGCCGTCTGAACTCGCAGACCGTCGTGGATGCGGGGCCGCAGGTGGAGGATGAATTTCTCTATCAGGTGGTGGACGCGCTGGATGAGGTGGCGGAGGAAACCGGGAAATCCGTGCCCCAGGTGGCGCTGAACTGGCTGCTCCAGCGGCCCACGGTTTCCAGCGTGATCATCGGCGCGCGGAATGAGGAACAACTGAAGCAGAACCTCGGCGCGGTCGGCTGGAACCTCACGAAGGAACAGGTCGCGAAGCTGGATGAAGCCAGCAAGCGCCCCTTCGCCTATCCTTATTTCCACCAGCAGGGATTCGCGGAGCGGAACCCGTTCCCGGTCTGAAGCATCATGCCTTTGGGGGCAGGGACCGCATTCCATGCGGTCCGGTTGGGGACGGCGGAAAAGTCCCCCGGTGCCGGGTTGCTACGGCCATCTTCGTAGATGTCTGGTCGCATCCTGTGGCAGGATGGGATCAGGGGATGGGCGGCTGCTTTCCCCGCCGGACCGCATGGAATGCGGTCCCTGCCTCGGATAGCTCTTCCGCGGGCACGCGCCCGCAGGCATTGGACTGAATCTGATCAGGCATCAGGCCTCCAGCAGCTCGGAGTAGGAGTCGATCACATGATCGGCACCCGCTTCGAACAGGGCTTCGCGCGGGAAAGTCGTGGTCAGCGCGATGACCGTGCAGCCCGCCGCGTGGCCGGAGCGCACGCCGTTGATGGAGTCCTCGATGACGATGCACTCCGCGGGATCAAGCCCCAGCTTCTCCGCGGTCAGGAGAAACGGTTCCGGATCCGGTTTCCCTTTCGTGATGTCCTCACCGGTGATGATGGTGTCGAAGTATTGGCCGAAGCCGAAGGTCTCGAAAGACAACCTCTGCGTCGCGCGGGATGCGGAGGTGGTCAGGCCATGCAGCCGTCCCGCCGCCCGGGATGCCTTCAGGAAATCGATGGCCTGCGGGATGAGCGTCACGTGTTCCGTGAAAAGGGCGGCGTAGAGTTCCACCTTGCGGGCGATGAGTTCCGGCGAAGTCCGCGTCTGTTCCGGGTAGATCTCCATCAGCCGCTTCGCCATGAACTTCTCCGGCGCGCCTTTGAAGGACTGGATGGTCGCGTGGTCGGTCAGTTCGTCGCCCAGCTCCCGGGACAGAGCGATGATCGCCTTCTCATGGGTCGGCTCGGAGTCGATCAGAACCCCATCCATGTCGAAGAGGATGCCACGGGCATTCCGGAGGGCGTCGCGGGGAGTGGTCATGATGCTTTGCGGGTGATGGTTTCGCCGAGGAAGCGGTTTCCGAATGCGGCGATGAAGAACGCGAAGGCCATCACCAGCGCGAAGGCCGCCGGCAGCCCCGCCTGGTGGCTGATGCTGCCGATGAGGGGTGGTCCGATGAGGAATCCAAAGTATCCCATGATGGAGATGGTGGCGATGCCATTTCCCGCGCCGCCTTCATGCGCGCGTCCACCCGCACCGAACAGGATCGGCACCAGATTCGCGAGGCCGAAGCCGGCGAGCGCCAGGCCGACGAAGGTGGCCGGCCAATGATGGATGCCGGTGACGACGGCCAGACCGGCGGTCGTGAAGATGCCGCCCACCGTCAGCATGCCGGAAGGTCCCAGCCTGGAGATCAGCGCGCCGCCGAACAGTCGTCCGAGCGCCATGCAACCGGAGAAAACGCCATAGGCCACCGGAGCCAGCCAGGCCTCCGCTCCGGAGATGGTGCGCGCATAGACCACGCTCCAGTCCATCATCACCCCTTCCGCGAACAATACCATGAAGGTGACGATGCCGATGCGCAGCAGCTTCCCATCGGGAAAGCGGAACTTTCCTTTCGCGGCGGCTTTCGGCGTCGCATCCCCGCCCAGCAGTTGCGGATGGAACGCGGTCACCACCGCCAGCAACACCACCGCGATGCCGATGGCGATCGAGGCAGGGGACAGCCCGGCTTTCAGGGCCGCACCCACCACCAGCGCGGCGGACATGCCACCCAGGCTCCACAGCGCGTGGAAGGATGAAATGATCGGCTTCTTCGCCGCATTCTCGATCGCGATGGCTTGGGAATTCACCGACACGTTGAAGGCACCCTTCACCGCGCCGAAGAGAAAGGCGGCGGCGATGAACAGCGTGAAGTGCGGGCTGAGCACCAGCAGCGCCAGTGACACGCAGAACGCGGGCGCGTAAATCCGGAGGTTCGCCCGGCTGCCATGGCGGGCGACCGTGCGTCCTGTCGCGGGCATCGAGAAAATGGCCCCGGCGGCGATGGCCAGCAGCACCACGCTCAGCTCCGCTTCGGACAGCCCGAACTTCGCCTTGAAGGAGGGGATCAGCGCCGCCCACGTCCCGAACACCATGCCATCGGTGAGAAAGTAGAGGGACGCCGCCAGCCGGGGATTCCGCGGCTTGCCGACG
Source organism: Akkermansiaceae bacterium (assembly GCA_019634595.1). Lineage (NCBI taxonomy): Bacteria > Pseudomonadati > Verrucomicrobiota > Verrucomicrobiia > Verrucomicrobiales > Akkermansiaceae > Akkermansiaceae bacterium. Next base: position 527,489 of record JAHCBC010000003.1, on the reverse strand, counting down.
ACGGTGCTGATTTCGTCGAACCGGAGATCGGTGGCTTCCGCAACGGGTGGTGGCATGCCCGTAGGATTCCATTTCCGTGAAAATTCTTCCAATGGTATGAATTCATTAGTGTGATAACCGCAGGTTATGGACATCCGTGAACTGAGATCCTTCGTGCTGCTGGGTGAGCAACTCCATTTCAGCCGCGCCGCGCGGCTCATGAACCTGAGCCAGCCCGCCCTCACCAAGCAGATCCGGCGGATGGAGGAGGAGCTGGGTTCCCCATTGTTCGAGCGGAACAAGCAGGGGACGAAGCTCAGCAGCTTCGGGGAGCGGTTCCTGCAGGAGGCGCGGGTGACCGTCCGCTCGTTCGATGAGCTGATGGACCGCGGGAAACGCGCGGCCATCGGGGAGACGGGGCGCCTCAGCATCGGCTTCGGCTTTCCCACCTTCGAGCTGGTGCCACGGCTGATCGTGAAACTCCGGCAGGTCGCCCCCGGCATCGAGGTCAGCCTGCGTGACATGTCCACGGCGGAACAGATGGACGGGCTGAATGCGCGGGTGGTGGACATCGGTTTCATGCGCCTCCCCGTGCCGAAACATTTCCACAGCCTGCCGGTGGTCGTGGACCGGCTGGCGCTGGTTTCTTCCTCCCTCTCCCACTTGCCTGCGGATGCCGGCTTGGCGGATTGCAGGGACGAGCCGTTCGTGGCGCTTTCGGAGAAGCGCGCCCCGGGATTCCATCACCACGTGCTGGCCATGTGCGGGAAACACGGTTTCCACCCGAAGGTGGTGCAGCAGGTCCCGGAGCTGCCCACCGCCATGGCCCTCGTTCGTGCCGGTCTGGGTGTCGCCGTCATCCCGGAGTCATTCTGGAACAGCCGTCTGGAAGGCGTGCGGCTCCACCGCTTGAAGGAAAAGGACGCCGCATGGAAAGTCGGTGCCGTATGGCATGCGGGAGACACGAATCCCGCGCTGGCCAGGTTTCTCGGATTGCTCCGCCAGGACATGAAACGGAAATGATCCGCGTGGAGTGCTCGGAACCTACTTGGTTCAATTTGCGCACCTTCGATGAGAGAAGATTTTCAACCCGCCTGTCTCACAAAGGACCTAGAAAGAAAGCCGCAGCCCGACCAACGTCGTGAATCCCTCATAGTCCCCGCCATCCCCGCCGCCATCCATCGACTGGTATTCCGTCCCGGCCATCACCTTCAGCTTGTGGCCGTGCACATAGTAGTTGAGGCCGAGATACGCCGCGTCGAATGAGGAACCCCTGCCGCCATCCGTCAGATCCGGAGCCAGCCGCTCATAGCGGGAGAGCAGTTGCAGCGCGTCGTCCTCGCCGTTCGCGTGCTGGTAGCGGAACACCATCTCCAGCTTGTCGGTGAGACGGTAGGAAGGCGTCAGTGTGAAGCCGATGACGTCTCCCTGGCCTTCATGCCCCATCCCCGCGAGCAGATCCGTGTAAAGGCTCCACCTGTCTTTCTGGATCAGGATATTGATGGAGTCCGCATGCTTGAACCGGCCCGCTCCCGCCGAGTTTTTCGTGCTGTCGCTGAACTGGTGATCGAACTTCACGATCGCACGGTCCACGTCCAGATAGCGACCGAAGTCATAGGCGAAGCTGAACTGGACGATCACCCCGGCATCGAATTCCGTGAACTCCGCCTGGTGGTCGCCGGCATACACCGCCAGCGCGTAGAGGCGGTTGTCGCGGGAGCCGCTCGCCCAGATGCCCGTGATCTCCCGCGGCACCAGCGCGTCCACCAGCAGGCTGCGCTCGAAGACGATGAGATCCGTGGACGATTGGTAATACTCCGCGCTGAAGAACTTCGGCGTGATCTTGCCGATGCCCATGTGGAATGCCGGGGAATAAGTATAGACCAGCGAGAACTGCTGGATGTCCCGGTACCAGCCGTGGCCGAAGGAATCGTCATAGCTGGGGTCCAGCCGTCCTTCCGGGTTGACGTTGAATTTCACCTGCAGCCGCCACTCGTCCGAATACTGGGCACGGAAGCCGACGTCCATCCGCCGCACCTCGATGCCGTCCCAAGTGCTTTCGTCCGTGCGGTCGCGGGAGCCGAAGGATCCGCGGTCGCTGTCGCCCTCCGCCCAGTTCCACTGGAAATTTCCCGCCAGGGTAAATTCCCGGAACCCGTCATGGGACGTGTTCTTGTAAAGCAGCGGGAGCTTCCACAGTTCCTCCAGTGTCTCCGCGGCGGTGGCCGCCTGGAGCAGGAGCAGGGGAAGGAGGTATTTCATGGCCGAAGGGGGACGGCGGGAAAATCGGTCAACGCCGTGATCGGACCTGCAGCAGCTTCTCCCCTGCGGCATGCAGCGTTGACTCGTTCTTTGCAAAGTGGAACCGGAGCAGGTGGTTCACCGGCTCCCGGAAAAAGCTCGACCCCGCCACTCCGGCCACGCCGATCTCCTTGATGAACCACTCGGACGCCTCCGTGTCGTTCTTGAACCCGAGGGGGGAAATGTCCACCAGCACATAGTAGGCTCCCTGCGGCTCGGTGAATGCCAGGCCGGTGCGGCGGAGGTAGTCCAGGAAGATGTCCCGTTTCGCCGTGTAGAGATCCCGCAGGCCGGTATAGTAGCTGTCGGGCAGCTCCAGTCCGGCCACGGCCGCCTCCTGCAGCGGGGCTGCGGCACCCACCGTCAGGAAATCATGGACCTTCTTCGCTTGGGTGATGACCTCTGGAGCGGCATGCACATAGCCCAGCCGCCAGCCGGTGATGGAGTAGGTTTTCGACAGCGAGTTGCAGGTGATCGTCCGCTCCGCCGCACCGGGCAGCGCCGCGAAGTAGGTGTGCACTTCCGGTTCATAGACGATGTGTTCGTATGGCTCGTCCGTGATGACGAACGCATCGTGCCGCTCCGCGAAATGGAGGATCTCCATCAGCTCGGAGTGGGTGAAGACCTTGCCGGTGGGGTTGGACGGGTTGCAGACGATGATCGCCTTCGGGTTCTGGGCGAAGGCGGCGGCCAGCTCCTTCGAGTCGTAGTTGAAGTAGGGTGGATGGAGCGGGACGTAGATCGGCTCCGCACCGGACAGGATCGCGTCCGCGGCGTAGTTTTCGTAGAAAGGGGAGAAGACGATGACTTTGTCGCCCGGGTTGCAGGCCGTCATCATCGCCACCATCATCGCCTCGGTGCTACCGCAGGTGACGACCAGGTGGCGGTCCGGCTCCACCGTCATGCCCGTGAAGCGGTGGATCTTCTGTGCCAGCGCCTCGCGGAACCGGGGTGCACCCCAGGTCACGGCGTATTGGTGGTGCGGGCCGCGGGTCGCCGTCTCCAGTGCTTTGAGCAGTTCTTCCGGCGGATCGAAGTCGGGGAATCCCTGTGACAGGTTGATCGCCCCGTGGAGGTTCGCCAGTCGGGTCGTCCCCCGGATCACGGACTCGGTGAAGACGGACAGGCGGCTGGCGGTGGCTGGCATGGGGATGCCGCGCAGGTTACATCAAATGGTGGGGATTTGTCGAGGATGGCGGTTTGTCCGCTTGCCAGCCGCGCCATGGGGGCCAGACTGTCCATGTGAACGTGCTCATCACCGCCGGCCCTACCCGCGAGCCGATCGATCCTGTCCGTTTCCTGACGAACCGCTCGTCCGGAAAGATGGGCTATGCGCTCGCGCATGCCTTCATCCATGCCGGCAACCATGTCCTGCTCGTCTCAGGCCCCACCGAGCTGGATGTCCCGGACTACGTGGACTTCATCCCGGTGACCACCGCGGCGGAGATGAACGAGGTGGTCGCCCAGCACATCGGGCGCATGGACATCGCCGTTTTCGTCGCCGCTGTCGCCGACTACACGCCCGTGCTCACGGAATCCCACAAGATCAAGAAGGACGGCGAGCGGATGACCATCGAACTGGTCAAGACTCCCGACATCCTCGGCTCCGCCAGGGAAGGCTTCAACTTTGGCGGAACCCTCGTCGGGTTCGCCGCGGAAACGGAAAATTTGGAGGAAAACGCCCGGAAGAAGCTGGTGGGGAAAGGCTGTGACCTGGTCATCGGGAATGACGTTTCCTCGCCCGGCCACGGCTTCGACTCCGACCGCAACGAGGTCGTGCTGGTCTATCCGGACCGGACCGAATTCATCTCGTCCGCCCCGAAAACCGAGATCGCGCACGATCTGGTGGACGCGATCCTGGAGATCCACCGCACGAAGGAATCATCCTGAAATTTTCGAAACATGACTGATCTCGAACTCGCCACCCATGCCGCCCTTGAGGCTGGCAAACTGCTCCGTGAACATTTCGGTGTGGAAGCCGCCGTCGATGAGGCGACCCACCACGACATCAAGCTGGCCCTGGACAAGGAATCCCAGACACTGATCACCAAGATCCTCCTCGAACAGCGCCCGGGGGATGCCCTCTACGGCGAGGAAGGCCTCGCGGGCAACCTGGACTCGGAGCGCCAGTGGATCGTCGATCCCATCGACGGCACGGTGAACTACTACTACGCCATCCCGCACTTCTGCGTCTCCATCGCCCTCCGTGTCGCCGGTGAGATCACCGTTGGCGTCATCCATGATCCGATGGTCGGCGAAACGTGGACCGTCGAGCGCGGTGGTCCGGCCATGCTCAATGGCAAGCCCATCGAGGCGAGCAAGCGGGAGCGTCTGGAGGAGTCCATCCTGTTCGTCGGTTGCGGCAAGGACGAGGAAGCCCTGAAAACGGGCATCGAGCGGTTCCGCAAGGCATCGCTCAAGGCACGGAAGATGCGGATGATGGGCTCCGCCGCGCTGGGCATGGCCTACATCGCCAGCGGACGCCTCGACGCCTATGTCGAGTCGCGGATTTCCCTCTGGGACATCGCCGCAGGCAAGCTGCTGGTGGAAACCGCCGGCGGAAAGGTCGATCTCGTCTCCAACGGCGAGAGTGACACCTGGGCCATCGTCGCCACCAACGGACGTATCCCCATCCAGGAGATTCTCTGATCATGACCGGCATCGGATACGACGTCCATCGGTTCGCGGAAGGACGCCCGCTTGTTCTCGGCGGTGTCACCATCCCGCACACCCACGGGCTTGACGGGCATTCGGATGCAGACGTCCTCAGCCATGCCATCGCGGATGCCGTGCTGGGGGCGATGGGAAAGCCGGACATCGGCTACTACTTTCCGCCCGGAGATCCCTCCTGCGCCGGGATTTCCTCCCTCAAGATCCTCGAAAAGTGCCGCGATCTGGCGGCGGAGGAAGGGCTGCGCATCATCAACGTCGATTCCAGCCTGGTCGCGGAGGCTCCCAAGGTCCTGCCCCACCGCGAAGCCATGCGGAAAAACATCGGCGAAGCCCTCGGCATCCCGCCGGAAAGGGTCGGGGTGAAAGCCACCACCAACGAGCTGATGGGCTTCATCGGCCGCCGTGAAGGGATCGCGGCGATGGCGGTGGCCCAGCTTGAGTAAGAAAAGTAAGGAGGGTGGACATTGCGGCGGTGCCGCTATGTCCGCTGCGCTTCCATTCCTGTCCACCGGCTGCAATGAGAACCCACAGCAAAGGCATTCCCGGCAGACTCCTCCAAAAAACCGGCCGTGATCATCAACCACGGCCGTTTTCCTCTCAAAGCACCACGTCCTTCACTTCTTCCTGCTCGACCGGCTCCTCGACCGGAACCGGTGCCGGAATCCCGAGCAGCTCGCGCACCCGTCCGGCGATGATTTCAGCGAGGGCGACATCACCTTCCGAAGCCAGGAACGAACAATAGTTGTCCGCCACCGCTTCCAGGTCGTCCGCGTAGGCAGGCCCGAGCGCTTCGTAACCGGCCAGCGCTTTCTCGAAATGGCGGCGCGCCCAGGCGCGGTCGCCGGTCGCCAGCAGCGCCAGCGCCAGGTTGTTGTGGGACTGTGCGGTGTCCGGATCCTCCTCGCCCAGCAGGGAGCGGCGGGTTTCCAGTGCCATCATATGCATTTCACGTGCCTGTTCGTGGAACCCGGCGGTGTGATACAGCGCACCCAGATTGTTCGACACGGAGGCCGTTTCCTCATGGTTCTGGCCGAGCTGCGAGTGGAGGATTTCCAGTGCTTTCAGGAAATGGGACTCCGCGGCGTCGATGTCGCCGGCGGCTTTCTTCAGGAAGCCGAGATTGTTTTCCAAGCCCGCCACATCCAGTTGGAGCGGCGGGGTGTGTTTCTCGAAATGCTGGATCGCGTTTTCCCAATAGACCGCAGCCCGCTCCGGTTGTTCGAGTGCATCGAGAGCGGCACCCAGACCGGCGTAGAGGCGGCCGATCTGGTCGTGGCGGTCAGGGCGGTTGTCGAGCTGGTCGATCGCCTGGCGGTAATCATCCCGCGCGGCGTCATGGCGGCCCAGTTCACGGAGAATCTCCGCACGCAGTTCCAGTGCGGAGGCGAACGCGTCGATGCTGTCCAGGTCGGTCCCGAGCGACTGCTGGGTTTTCTCAATGGCAGCACCAGCCGCGTGCAGGGCTTCATCCAGATTGCCGGCGGCGCGGAGCGTTTCGATCCGTTCGCGGAGGATGCTGATGAGGGTGGCGGTCGGGGAGTCCATTGGTAATATCTATGAATCTATCAACCGGATTTTGGAAATGACTAGCGGAAAGATGGAACAATCGACAGAAAAATGTATGGACGGTGTATTCTCATGCTGGTGACAGGCGGTCCAACAGTTCCATCCGTGCCGGGGGAAGTGTCCCCAGCGACTCTTTGAGCGAAAATTCAGCCGAATGCTGGTGATGCGCGATTCCCAGCAACCGGGCGAGTTCCGCCTCAAAGTGAAGCAGCGCCCGGCGGCTCGCTCCCACCGCATCGATGTGATCGAGCGCACGCGTCAGCAGATCATGGAGAGGTGGGTCCGGGTGGGCGGGTTCGACCGCCGCTTCCATGAGCTGGCAGCAATAGGCGGCGAGCAGCGTGGAAAGGTAGCTCCTGCGGAGTCCCTCCCGCCAGTGGCTGATGGAAACCTCACGCAGGCTGTGGAGCTCCCCGCGCCGTGCCATCACGAAATCAATCTCCCCACTGAAAAACAGGTCCAGTTTCCCCGCGAACGCGCTTTTGGGACGGTAGACTCCCTTCGCCACCGTCTTGATCAGACCATGGTCCGCCGTGAACCAATGGACGATCAGGCTGGTGTCCGTCAGGCGGGTCAGGCGTGTGATGATGGCAGGCACCGGAGGGAGGATGAGCCATCAGGGAAATCGTGTCCAAGATGGAATCCTGGAACGGTTCGGGAGATTTTAGTTGCTATTGAGAATCGTTCGCAATAAAAGTCCAGGCATGCGAGGCGAATCCGATTACATGAGCGGCTTTGAAAGTCCGCGGGTAGGAGAGAGCTGGTGGGGTGAGGCCGGTGGCCTGCGGTGTGGTCGCGTGAAAGGCCGGACGATTTCCGGTGGATGGAGGTGGAAGGTGGCCTCCGAGGGATCGGTGTGGCTGTGGCTGAACCGTGAGGGCAGCGGACTGCTGTGGGGGGACCAGGATCGTTTCATGCTGAAACCGGGAATGTACGCCATGACCGGCGGCGGTGGCCCTGGTGAGTGGTCCTGCATGCGCTATCCGGGTTCGCATCTGGTGGAGGTGGTGGTGCTTTCGAAGGCTTGGTTGACCGAGCGGCTGAAGCGCGGCGGCGAGTGGCTGCACCCGGAACTGGGGAAGTGGCTGGAAGAGGGGGGATCCGTGGCCTTCTGCGGACTCATGGGGGTGTGGGAAAAGGATCTCTGTGATGCCCTGCAAAAAGCGGCGGAGGAAAAAGGCTCCACCCGCCTGCTGGCGGAGGCCCGCGTCCTGGAATGGGCGGCGGTCAGGTTCTTCAGGGGACATGGGGAGGAGCGCTTGTCCGGGGGCATCCGCGGGCGGGATCCCGTGCGCCGCGCCTTGGATCTGCTGCGTTCCCGGCTGGACCAGCCTCTGGACCTTGTTCCCTTGGCGAAGGAAGTGGGTGTGGCCCCCCATCATCTTTCCCGCCGCGTGAGCGCGGAAACCGGGCGGACCTTGCAAAGGCACCTCCGCCGTCTGCGCGTCGAGCGCGCCTGCGAGGCCCTGGACTCCCGCCGGATGAATGTCACGGAAGCCGCGCTGGAAGTCGGCTACCAGAGCCTCAGCCACTTCGCCAAAGCCTTCCGTGAGGAAACCGGCAAGAGCCCGAGTGACTGGTTGGCGGAAGGAAAGAGGTGAGCAGGGCACTTACGGCGGGCGGACATTGACGCCCACGGCCCCGGCTGGGATGGTCCGCGCATGATTCTGGGCATTGACCTCGGCACGACGAATTCAGCGGTGGGCGTGGTGGATTCCGGCTTCCCCATCCTGCTGGCGGATGAGGATGGGCGGAGGATCACACCGAGCGCGGTCTGGCTGGGGCCGGATGGTTCGGTCGAGGTGGGAAGAAAGGCGCTCCGCCGCAGGGCGGTGGACCCGGAAAGGGTGCTGACCAGCGTGAAGCGGCTGATGGGCCGGCGCTGGGAGGAGGTTTCCACGGAGCCAGGTGTGACCCGTGCGGCGGATGGTTCGCCACGGATTCTGGAGAAGAGTCCGGAAGAGGTCAGCGCGGAGATTCTCAAGGAACTGAAACGCATCGCCGAATGGCGGATGGGAACCTCCATCACGAAAGCGGTCATCACCGTGCCCGCCTATTTCAACGACGGCCAGCGGGCGGCGACGAAGCGGGCCGGGGAGCTGGCGGGGCTGGAGGTGGTGCGCATCCTCAATGAGCCGACCGCGGCGGCGCTTGCCTACGGGCTGGACAAACTGCAGGAGAAATCCCGCGTGGCCGTCTATGACCTCGGGGGCGGCACGTTCGATCTTTCCATCCTGGAAATGCAGGACGGAGTGTTTCAAGTGCTGGCCACCCACGGGGACACCCGGCTCGGTGGGGATGATCTCGATGCCATCATCCTCGCATGGGTGGCGGAGCGGGAGTCGCTGGACGTGGACCAGCTTTCTCCGGAAGCCATCGTCCGCCTGAAGGTCGAGTCGGAGCGTGTCAAAATCGCGTTGGCCGGAGAGGAGGAGTCCGTGTTCCGCGTGCCCTTCCTCGATGGCGGGCGCAGCCTGGAACTCCCGATGACCCGTGGGGATCTGGAGAAGCTGGCCGCACCATGGATCAGCAGAACCCTGAGGCACTGCCGCCAGGCCATGGCGGATGCCGGTGTGACGCCGCAGGATCTGGATGCGGTGGTCCTGGTGGGTGGATCGACCCGGATGCCCGCCGTGAGAAAGGCGGTGGCGGAGCTTTTCGGAAAGGAGCCGGACGTTTCCCAACATCCGGACGAAGCCATTGCCCTGGGGGCCACGGTGCAGGCCGGTGTGCTGGACGGCAGCCTCCGGCGTGTGGTGCTGCTGGACGTCACACCGCTGAGCCTCGGCATCGAGACCTTCGGCGGCCTGATGAACGTCCTCATCCCCCGGAACACGACCATTCCCTGCAAGGCGGGGGAAATGTTCACGAACGCCGCGGATGGCCAGCGATCGATGAAGGTCAGGGTGCTCCAGGGTGAACGTGAGATGGCGCGCGACAACTGGGAGCTGGGTGTTTTCGAAGTCAGCTTCGACGCCGCCGCGAAAGGGCAGGCCCGGGTCGGGGTACAGTTCCGCATCGATGAGAACGGAATCCTGGAGGTGCTGGCGCGGGATGTTTCCACGGGCAGGGACACGGTGGTGACCATTGGCAGCGCGGCGGTGGATGTGGATGATGAGGCGGTGGGAACGATGGTCGGTGAGTCCGTCGAACATGCCTTCGAAGACATGGCGGAGCGGATCTTCACCGAGGCGAAGATGAAAGCGGAGGAACTCCTGCCCGCGGTACGGATGGTGCTCGGCCAGGGACTCGCCACGGATGAGGAAAAGCTTGAGATCGATGCCGCCGTCGCGGATGTCGAGGGGGCGATGGCGAAGGGCGCCGCCAATCCCCTCAAGGCCGCGGTGAAACGCTTGGACGCGGCGACGGAGGCCCTAGCCGCCAGATTGGTGGAGAAGGCGATGGAGGAAGCATTGGAGAAGCGCCTCGGGATCGGCTGAACCGTTCTGCTTGCATGAAACCTGAACGGCTTCTAGTTTCCGCAACCCTGCCGATGAATTCTGATTTCGAGGATCCCAACAACCATGTGCCGGAGGTGACTCCGGATGACGGCTGGGGGGAGGATGAAAAGGTGGAGCAACCCGCCAAGCGCATCCCGGCGAAGAAATCCACTGGCAAGGCCAAGGCCGGGGAAGCCGCGTTCGAAGTGCGGGAACTGGCTCCCATTTCAGATGCGGATGCGGAAGAGAAGAAGCCCGTGGCGGAAGACCACGTGGAGGAATCCCCCGCTTTCGAGGATCCCAACAACCATGTGCCGAAATTGACGGCGGTGGACGACTGGGGAGACCAGGATTCATCCTTCATTCCCAGAAGACGGGCGGCGGATGAGAGGCCGGCCGGTTACGCCGCGAAAGCGGATGATCAGGACGACCAGGGCATCGAGATCGGCGTTAAAGAGGTCGGGCGGGTGCAGGATCAGGAAGTGCGTGGCCCTGTCCAGCGCCTGGAAATCCTGGAACATACGCCGAAGCCATCCTCTCCGGAGGGAGGGACGTTGCCGCGCATCGTTCCCAAGCAAGTCATTGAAAAGCTGGAGATCCCGGCGGATCAACAAGCAGAGGAGACCTGGCATGGCCGGAATCCGGAGATCGAAACGTGGGGCAGGCAGAAGTCGGTGCAAATGCGCTGGATCGTGATCTCCGGTCTGGCTCTGGCGGTGGTGATCATCGGCGGGGTTCTCATCCTCCCCAACCTCGGATGGAAGAACGAACGCGGCGTGCGGACGGACTTTTCCAATCTGGAGGTGATGGAGACACCGATGCTGGAGCCGGCTGCGGAGGACAGGTCGGAACTCGGTGAGGGAATCGAGGCCAAGGCGAAGGTGCTGGTCGAAGCCTATGCGAAGGCGGCCGGCGTGGAGGAAGTGATCCCCTTGTTGAGGGACCGGGAGCGCGTGGAGAAAATGGTCCGCGAACGCTGGACCCCCATGGATGTGCCCAGGAACTGGCATGTCCCGGACGAGTCCAAGTGGGAGATCCTGCGGACCGGGGACCGTGAATATGGATTCCTCACCGGCCTGCTGCCGGACATCACCCCCTTCCGCTTCTACATCGTCCAGGAGGGGGATAAGGCGCTCCTGGACTGGGAGGCTTCCAGTGGTTTTTCCGAGACGACCTTCGGGGATCTCTCCAAGCGGCAGGGTGAAGGTGGGATCGTGCGTGGTTATGTTTCCGCCGGAGATCTCTACACGTTCTCCCTGCCGGAGGCGGACTACCAGTGCTTCCGCATCATTTCCGCGGACGGGGAGACTTTCGTCTGGGGCTATGCGAAACGGACGGATCCCGTGGCGGAGAAGATGACCGAGCCATTCCTCCCCGGTGTCATTCCCAGGGAGGTTCGCTCGGAGTATCCGATGACCCTGAAGCTGGCGAAAGGTCCCGCGGACTCCCTGCCCAACCAATGGATCATCACGGAGATGGTCCATATGGAATGGCTCACTCCCTGATTTCCGCCCATGAGTGACGAATTGACGGCATGGTTCCATTGCGGGCGTTGCGCATCACTGTTCCGGGCGGCCGCTCATGGCGCCCGGCGCTGCACGCTTTGCGGCGAGGACCCGTCGATCAGCCTTGATCCTGACGTCGCCGCCGGCCCGCGGAAAGCGGGCGCCGGCAGGGATCCCATGCTGCGCCTGAAGATGGCGGAGGTGGAGAAGCCGAGGTTCCACAAGCGCGGGGTGACACGCCAAAAGGGCCGCTATTTCGCCCTCAAGCTCGTGTTGGTATGGACGATTCTGATGGTGGCGCTCGCGGTGGGCGGGCATTTCCTGTGGCGGGACAGCCCGCGGGAGGAGCGCTCTGAAATGGTGGAGAAGGCAGCCAAAGGGACGCTGGCGGACGAGAATCACGCATTCCTCAGCCGGGCTTATGGAAAATGCGTGGAGAACCTGAGCGGGTTCCTCGCCGCGGGTACTCCGGAGGTCAGGAACCAATTCGTCCGCACTCCTCTGGATACGGCGCGCAGGATGGCCAGATTCTACCAGACGAATCCGTTCGGAAACTTCGACGTGACCTCCATCAGGGGCACCGGTTCCGGCGTGATCCATCTGAAGGATGGCCGCAAACTGGTGGAAACGCGTTGGGCGGTTGCGGATGGCCGCTCCTTCGACGCGGTGTTCTTTGATGAACATGACGGCTGGCGTCTGGACTGGGAGGAGTTCGTCCGTTTCAGCGAGCACCCGTGGCTGCTGTTCCTGTCCGGGTCCGGAGACGGGGAGGGCGAGTTCAGGCTCTTCGCCCGTGAGCGGCTCGCCGGCCAGCGGAGTGAGGTGGGGGACCTCCGGATCGCCCTGCATGCCCCGCGCTTCGGCTATCCGGGTGAGGCGGGCGAGGCCTCCACCGAGTTCTCGGTGGATCAGCATTCGGAGTCCGGGCGGCTGCTGCTGCAGGCGTTTGAGACCCGGAAGGAAGGCGGGCGCGTCTATGGTTCCACCCTCCCGAACCAGGATCCGGAAGGAATGATCCGGGTGCGGGTGAAAGTCCGCCGTGCCGATGGCAACCTGGGCCGCACCTTCACCATCGAAGAGGTGAAAGCCTGCCACTGGCTCTCCATCGACGACTCCGGTCTGTCCCGCTGAGCCGATGGCTTGGCGCGCCTCAATCCGCCATCGCCTGCCGCATGATCGACAGTGGGTCGGTCTGTGGGAACCAATGCTGGAACGCCAGCACCCCTTGGTGGATCAGCAGGGAAAGCCCGTTCGCCGTCCGGCAGTTCATTGACTGCCCCGCGGAGATCAATGGAGTCACCGCCGGTTGGTAGATGGTGTCATAGATCAGGTGGCTGGCCTTCAGGCATGGTGCGGGCAGGATGGAGGCATCGCCTTTCTTCAGTCCGAGCGAAGAGGTGTTCACGATCAGGTCAACGCTATGGGCCTCCATCGCGAGGAGCGGATCATCGAACGAAAGGGCGATGATTTCCGTGGTCGGTCCCAGCGCCACCAGCCGGTTGAGCAGCGGCTCCAGCTTGTCCACCGTCCGGTTCACGATCACCAGCTTTTCGATGCCCTGGAGGGCGCACTGGGTGGCGATCGCCTGCCCGGCACCCCCGCCCGCACCGGCGATGAGGACTTTCAGTGTCGAAAGCGGCTGGCCGAACTCGTCGTCGATGGCGCGGACAAAGCCAGGCCCGTCCGTGTTGAATCCCCGCGTGTGGTCCGCATCGAAGCGAACCGTGTTCACCGCCCCCAGGGACCGTGCCTCCGGGTGGACCTCGCTGCAGGCCTCCAGAGCCTCGAACTTGTGGGGCACCGTGACGTTGCAGCCGATGAAGCCGAGCGCGCGCATCCGGTCGAACGCGTCCCGCAGGTGTCCGGGTTCGATCTCGATGCGGATGTAGCGCGCGTCGATCCCCGCGGCGTCGAGCGCCGGTTGTTGGAGCCGGGGGGAGGCGGAATGGGCGACGGGATGGCCGATGACCGCGAGTTTCGCCGGTTTGCTTTCGCCTGCGTCCAGGCGTTCACGGGAAATCAGATCATTGAGGGTGAAGACATCGGGCATTTCGTCAGCTTGTGAGTAGGTTGGTGAAACGGTTCAGGCGTGCGACGCTGCGCTCGCGGCCCAGGAGATTGAGGATGTCCCCCAGGTCGGGACCGTGGGGACGCCCGGAAAGTGCCACACGCAGTGGAAACATCAACTGGCCCGCTTTCGCTCCGGCCTCTTTCGCGACATCCCCCAGCGCCTGCTTCGCCGCATCGGCGGACCATTCGGACAGCACGCTGAAGGTGGCCCCCAGCATGATGAGGATGGTGGGTAGCTGGGCGTTCGCCCGGACCTTCGCGACGGCCTCCTCGTCATAGGAAAACTCGTCCTGGATCAGGAAATCGACCGCGGCGGGCACCTCCTGCAGCAGGCGCACCTTTTCCTTCACGGAACCGGCGATGGCTTCGAAATTCTCCGGGACCGGCAGGCCCGCTTTTTCCACGAACGGCCTCGCCGCCGCCGCGAACGAGGCGGTGTCCATCTTCGCGATGTGCTGGAGGTTGACCCAGGCGCATTTCTCGATGTCGAACCGGGCCGGAGCACGGTTCACGCCTTCCAGCGAGAAACGCTGGACCAGTTCCTGCGGGGTGAAAATCTCCTCGTCGGTTTTCGAATTCCAGCCGACCAGGGCCAGGAAGTTGACCACCGCATCCGGCAGGAATCCCTGGCGCGGGTAGTCGCCCACGGCGGCACCCGCGTCGCGTTTCGACATCTTCGAGCCGTCCTGGTTCAGGATCAGCGGAATGTGGGCGTATTGGGGGGCTTTCCCGCCGAACGCCTCGATGAGCTGGAGATGCTTCGGCGTGTTCATCAGGTGGTCCTCGCCGCGGATCACGTGGGTGATCTCCATTTCCAGGTCATCCACCACATTGACGAAGTGGAAGACGTAGGAACCGTCCGACCGCTTCACCACCATGTCCGGGGTGTTCGACTCGTCGCGGTAGTCGATGGTGACTTCCCCGCAGACCAGGTCCGTCATCGTGACCGGCTTCCGCTCGAAGCGGAAACGCCACGCACCGCCGTCCTCATAGACGCGGCCCGCCTCCACCAGTTTCTGGAACCAGGTGTCGTAGATGGCTTTCCGCTCGCTCTGGAAATACGGACCGTGCGGGCCGCCCTTGCCGGGGCCTTCATCCCAGTCCAGCCCCAGCCAGTCCATCCCGTCGAAGATCGCCTGCTTCGCTTCATCCGTGTTGCGCACCTCGTCGGTGTCCTCCACCCGCAGGACGAAGGTCCCTCCGTGTTTGCGGGCGAACAACCAGTTGAACAAAGCGGTGCGTGCTCCTCCGACGTGCAGATAGCCGGTTGGAGAAGGAGCGAAGCGGGTGCGGACGGTCATGGGGCGCGGAGTATGGGAACTGCCGGCCCATCCTCCAAACGAAAAAGTTCCGGCGGGAAAGCGCTGGGGGTGTTGCTGTGGAGAGTGTCTCCCGCCAAAGGCTTTGTCCGGAAAAAATCTCCAGGAAGCGGCTGGGGAAATTCAGGGATCGGAGTCCTTCCGGGGCCTTCCGATCCATGGAGGAAGCCGTTTGGGGATCAGGTCCGTTACTGGCACCCGGAGGGCGCGGGCGATCAAGACCATTTCGTGATCCGTGACACGCCTGAACAAGCTTTCGACCTGTGAAATGCCGGTACGGGTGATGTCGAATCCTTTCAATTGACACTTCCGGGCAAGATCAGCCTGCGTCCAGCCCAAGGCGGAACGAACGGTCCGGACGTTCGCTCCGATGATGTTCTGGGGCCGGTCATTCCGCATCAACTTGGTAGACTAGCCGCACCCAATTCGAAAAATGCTCACAAGTGTGTGCACTTTTGTGCCGAAATTATTTGCCATTTTCTGGAAGACCAACTAGTCGAAGATGTTGCTTCTCATTGCTTGTTTTCCTCATGAAAACCCTCCCCCTTCTTTTTCTCTTCCTCGCGCCCCCGTGGTTTGCCCACGCGCAGGAAGCTTCCCAATCGGAACTCCCCGCGCTGGAGGTGCTGCCGCAGGACATCCTCTCCGCCCGCACCGTCCATGACGGCCTGAGGGACGTGACGTTGCAGAAGCTCGACCCCGCCGCGATGGAGGACCAACGGCTGGCACTCCCGCCCGCCGCCCTCTCCCGGTCTGCTCCGCCGGTTGCGGAGACGGAAGGCGGGGAGGAAACACCCTATCCCCGGCCCGTCCACACGCTCGTGCTGGGGGCCGGCGTGTACATCCCCGACAAGGCGCATCCGGATCAGGCGGTGACCCACCTCCAGATCCAGAACCATGGCCGCAGCGTCTCGCTGTGGGTTCCCGCGAATTTCCTGTGGCTCAGCGGCCACGGGGAGATCGCCACGGAAACCGCCCGCTGCAGCCTGCTGATGATGGTCTCGGAAAGCATCGGTGGCCCCGATGGCGTCCCGTCCTTTTTCTCCCTGCCGCCCGGTGGGTTCGTGGTCGCGGCAGGGGAACCCACCGCGGAGGAAACCGCAGCTCTCCAGGTGCTGCTGGACTTCTACCACCGGGAAACGCCGTTGCTGCGCGCACGGTATGAGGCGCATCTCGTACTGGCCGCTGCCGCTGCGGCGGAACGGGCCACCAATCCCCCGGAAAGGAAACCCGTCGTCATGCGCTACTGGCGGGCGGATGAGGCGGCCATCCGTGCCGCCCGGGAAGGGGGCGCGCGGTGAGAAGCCGCCCGCTTCCCCTGGCCGTTATCCTCTGCGTCCTCGCCGCCGCACCGGGCCACGCCCTCGACACCAACGGCAACGGCATGAGCGATGTATGGGAACTGCTCCACAACCAACTGGCACTCTTCCCTGATGCCTCACCGTTCGGCCCCTTGGAGGACGCAGACGGTGACGGCCGGAGCAATCTCATGGAAAGCATCGCCGGGACCGATCCTTTCTCGGGTCTGCCGCCGCTGGGTGTGCACGGAATGGAGATCGCCGGAGCGCCATGGCCGCCGGACACCTTCCGGCTGACCGTGCCGTGGTCCCTGCCGGGGAAAACCTACACCCTGTCCACCAGTCCGGACCTTTCCTCCGGCAGTTGGACTCCGTTCGATCCCATGGCGGGCAACGGGGCGCATCTGATGGTCGATGTCTCTCCGCGCGACGCGCAGACCAACACTTTGGCCGAACGGAGTTTCTTCCGGTGTGATGTGGCGGACCAGCCGAACCCGGGCGGCCTCTTCTCCCCATGGGAACTGGCCGTCATGGCGGACAACCCGCTCATCCACGCCGCCATCATGGAGTTGGTGAATCCTCCGGGAGCCGGGAATCCCACCGATCCGGAGGAGCCTCCCGTGATCCCCAACAGCGATGGCTCCGGCCCCGCCGATCCCTATGATGCCTCGCCTTTCGACGATGAGGTGAACTGGTATCGCACACCGGAGGCGAAATACCTGCACATCCCGGTGGATGGCGCCACCGGCGGCTTCAAGGCGGTGGATGTCTCCGACTCCGGCAGGATCCTCCTCGCCCGCACCACGCCGGTGGCCGACTACACGACCGATCCGGTGGGGCTGGTGTGGGACCCTTCCGCGGAGAGCGTGGGGCGGCTCATCCCCGTGATGTTCGCGCCGGAGAACTTCCAGTTGAACTTCAAGGTCACGACATGGAATCCCGGGGCCTCCAGCACCCACACCGCCGGCACCGCGCCGCTGCCGGGACCCGGCACCCCCTCCAACCGCACGGTGATCATGACGGTGGTGATGAAGGCCATCGCGGAGGACGGGAGTGTGATCGCGGATGTGGACTACACGTTGTCGGAACATGGCGTGAACTCGGAGCAACCCACGCGCTCCGGCCATGCGAAGCTGGCCTTCCTCTGGCGGCAGGGACAGTATGCCACCTGCAGGATGTTGGGGGAAAACCGCGGCTTCGGGGGTACGGTGGAGAATCCTTCGTTCACGGAGGATCATGCGGTCGGCTTCCACACCAGCATTGATCCGCAGGTGACCAAGGCGGTTTTCACGCATCAGGTGATATCACCCGGGCCATCCTACCCCCGGTCCAATCTGGCCGTGGAAACCCGGACCACCACGGATCTGACGGCGGGTTCCATGAACGGCCATCTGTTCCATGACTTTACGTTGCCGCCGGAGCCGGTCATCACCCGCAGCGGACGGATCATGATCAAGAACCGTGTCAGCGCGTCGGAACTCAACCACATCCTCTGCGGCAATGCTCCTACCCAGGTGCTGCCGTATGATCTGGAGAGCATCAGCGATCTTCCGGATCTTCCCGGCACCACGGCAACCTGGGGCATCGGACAGATGGGCGGACCGTTCCGCTTCCAAAAGGGACAGGGATTCGATCCCATCGCCAGCCTCACCGGGGTCCTCGCGTTCGACCGCCAGGGCAACGGCATTGGCGACGGGGCGCAGGGCCGTGCGATCTGGCGCAACGCACGGTGGCACACGCTGGAGGCGGCCACGGGGAAAACGTCTCTGGCGGCTATGGAACCGAAGAAGATCACCGCGTCCGGGCTGATCTGGATCGGTGATGAAGGGGCGACGTCCAACGCGCTGCTAGTTCCGGTGGAGGTGGTGACTCCCGCCTTGAACCACAATGAGGAGGAGATCTTCGACCGCCTGTTCGGTGCGGAGGAATTGAAGGTGGCGAAGATGGAAGATTCGCTAGACGAGAATGGGGTCCTGGACATCGACGCCGATCCGCATCGGTTCCATGTCCGGATCCCGTCGAGATTGGGAGGGAAGCCGGTAGTGGCCAAACTCGGGACGTCGGGGAATCCGGATGGAGCCTATAACGATCCGGCGACAGAGATCCCGCTGACGGCGAATCCGTTCCAGCAGGAATCGCAATCGCAGTTGCTGGTATCGGATCAGGCGGATGATGAAGCCGGCGGCAATGACGAGCAGGCGGGCGACCGGACGCACCGGGTGCAGTTGGGAGGGGGTGTGGAGATCAGCGAGGTCAAGATCGGCGCAGTCAGCTATCCGTTCAGCATGAAAGTGCCGGTGAAGGTGAAGAGAAACGCTGAGGTGCGGGTTGTTTTCGTCGGGGAAGCGGATTTCTATCAGACGGAGTTCGTGGGGTTCGTGAAGATCGCCAAGGAACGGTTTGCCCAGGTTGGGGTGGAATTGGAGGTGGATTACAAGAGCATGCCGGTGCCTCCGGCCATAGCGAATGATCTCCAGGTTCAGCACCATGATGGTTTTGGCGGTGGCGGTTCCCAGGGACTCGGCAATCTCGTACATGCCGATATGAAAGCGCTTGTCGATGCGGCGGTCGCTGATCCCGCTGTCGGCAGACGGGATTTCACGATCTTTGTCGTTCGTGGTCTTCTCCAGCCGAATCCCCTTGAAATCGAACGGGGAAAAGCGGTCACCAAGCGGCTCACCGCTACGGCCGATCAAGCCTACACGCGGACGGTGGTGCTTTCGGCCGAGCATATTTTAGGGCCTTCTGATGCTCAGACTTCCTGGTTCACCCTCGGCCATGAACTGGGCCACCTTCTGACCAATCATGGACATTATGGTACCTCTCATGATCGTAGCGACCCTGACTCTGTACCCTCCCGGGGAGAATACGGACCAGATAAGGCGGATCCATCGGTTTCCCGAAATCTCATGAAAAAGAGTACCGGCCCGGACAGGAGCATCAAAGGCAACAAGAGGTTGTTGCGGGATCAGGAAAAAATGATCCTGAAAGAACTGGGAGGCACACCATGAAGAAACCCCTGCTCGTATTTCTGTCGATCATCTGGCTGATCCCCGGCATGGTGTCCGGACAGCCTGAGTATCCGACTTCGGACGACCCCCAGGAATTTTCCCGGCAGGCGGAGGAGTTTTTCCTCCAGAGCTTGAAGTTAGGACGACCGTTCATCAACACGGAGGGCCCCCAACAGCCCACGCCGATCAAGGATGACAAACGCGATTGGGAAAGCGTCCTCGCCCGGATCATCGGAGATCCCGCGAAGTATGGATTCGAAACATCCCTGATTGCATCGAATGTCACGCCCTTCCGCGGAACATCAAAGGATCCGAGAATTGTTGCGGCAAGATCCCTCTATTGGGAAGCCCGCATCCGCGAAGCGGATGAACGCTATGAACACTATGCCGCACAGGGTAAACCTAAATACCCATTGATTACGAGCGGTCTTGGCTCAACAATTCCCTGGATTCTAAGATATGGTGCGCCCGAGCATTTGTTTTCGGTGTTGGATTATTTCAATTCCTCCGCCGATGAACGGAATGGTCTTATCTTTGAAAGGGCCACCCCCCGGGAGGTTGCCGACGCTCTCCGTAGTTACGGAGATGAAAGCCATGTTGAGGCGGCCGGGAAATTCGCGCAAAAGCTGCGGGATGTGGGCAGGGGGGACATCGCCGATGACATCGATCGCTCCATCAAACGCATCAGGAAGGACGCTACAGGGAAACAAGCCACTTCTAGCGGAGGAACCAACGGATCATCCAAGGCCTCCTCCGCTTCGGATGGGGAGGTCAAGGGGTCCGCCAACGAAAAGCCCCTCTGGCCATGGCTCGCCGCCGGGGGCGCGCTCATCGCCGCCTTGGTGGCTTATTTCAGGATGAAACGCGCCAAAGCTTGATCGGTGGCGGCAGTTCCGGAACCCAATCTCCCGCCGGAACCGGAGAGCGGGGTCGGCCTCCGAATCATCAGGGAGCCTTGAAGGTGAAATCCACCCGCTTGGAACCCCAGGCTTTCTTGATCTCCTGCTCGAGCTGCTCGAACGTGCGGCCGTCCAGCAGGACGGCGAGCGCTTCCTCCTCCTCCTTGCCTTCGCGGAGGGCTTTGAGGAATGCCTTCAGCCGTGCTCCGTCCCCCTTGCCATCCATGTGGATGAAGTAGGTGGTGATGAGCATGGCGCAGCCGTAGTTGATCTGGGTGGTCGATGGGTTCCCGACGAAGTCTTCGTAGGGCATCAGCATCCATTTTTTCAGGGACGGGAGCGTGATCTCGGTGCCGAGCGCGCGCCCTCCGCGGCCGTCCTCACCGTAGCCGGTGGCATACTGGACGAGGTCGCGGAAATTGTTCCGGACATTGTAGGAACCGGCACGGTAGGGGGTGACGGAGATGTATTCCGCGATGCCCTCGGTGAACCAGCCGCGCGCGCCCATGCTGTAGTAGGGGCGCGGGGTGAGCTGGTGGACCAGCTCGTGCGGCAGGGTCTTGCTGCTCTTGTCCCGGTCCAGCATGTAGCCGCTGCCAACGGGACGGACGCCCAGGCTTTCCAGCGGCACCATGACGATGTTTTTCCCGCCGATGAAGACACCGGCGCTGGATGGAGGGCCGCCGGCTTTCACGTAGTCTTCCTTGTTCTCGAACAGCAGGATCTCGTGCTTGCCCTTCGCGGACTTGCCGCCGTTGAGGGCGAGCGGAACCGTCGCGCAATAAAGGTTGGTCGCCTCGAACATGACGGCGAAGCCCTTCACCACCATCTTGGAGAGGCGCACGTCACAGACGTAGCGGTAGTTCGCGCTTTCATAGATGAAGCGCTTTTCCGTGGGGCTTTCCTCCACCGTGGTGATCTCCGGATCTTCCGTGAAGGTGATCCGGTCCGGCCATGGGGCGGAGAAATTGAGCACCTTGCCCGCCACTTCCAGGTCATCGGACGCGCCGCCCTCCGGCATGTTCTCCGGTTTTTCCACCGGCACGGAGGCGACGAAATCCCGGTCCGCCTGGGAAAGCTTGGCCAGAGGGTAGGGGACTTCCCTGCCATCCTTGAGCTTCAGGAGCACATTGTCCCCGTCCACGCGGACCAGGGTAGCCTCGATCTTCCGGTTGAGGGAATCCGTCCAGGTGCGTGGTTCCGCCGCGATGGCGGAAGCAATGGCGAGCAGGGAGATGAGAAGGGGGCGCATTGGGTAGAAAGAGACCATTATCGTTCTTTTCCATGGGAGTCCAGCGAATGCGGGCGGGTGGAAACTCCGGCTTGGAATGCGGGGGGCGGCGGGGCATGGTGGCCGCCCCGCGATGGAGCAACCGGAGAAAACACAGGAAATCAGACAGGAAGGTCAGGCACTTCCGGAGAACCCCGGCCTGCGCCAGGACCTCATGGTCCTGATGAAGGTGCGGCTCAACTTCTTCGTCCTGATCACCACCTTCTTCGGATTCCTGCTGGCCTCCAAGGGCGGATCGATGGACTGGATGAAGCTGCTGAACACCCTGCTCGGCACCGCTGCTGCGGCATTCGGATCGGCAGCCTTCAACCAGTTGATGGAGATCGAGCTGGACGCCCGCATGCTCCGCACGGCGAATCGTCCGCTGCCATCCCGCCGCATGAACCCGATGACGGCGTTCGGCGTCGGCTGGGTGCTCTCCGCGCTGGGCATCATCCACCTTTCGGCCAGCGTGGGCCATCTGGCCGCCTACCTCACCGCGGCCACGGTGGCCGTCTATGTCTTCGTTTATACGCCGCTGAAGAGGGCCAGTTCCACCAACACGCTCGTCGGTGCCATTCCCGGTGCCATCCCGCCGATGATCGGCTGGGCGGGTGCGGGCGGCTCCATGGGGCTGGAGGCGTGGTTCCTTTTCGGCCTGCTGTTCTTCTGGCAGCTCCCGCACTTCGTGGCGATCAACTGGCTCTGCCGCGAGGAATATGAGGAGGCGGGCTACAAGATGTGGTCGAACGGGGACGTGAGCGGGCGCAGGAGCGGCATCCTTTCCGCCTTCTTCGCCGTTGCCCTGGCCGCCTTTTCCCTGCTGCCGATGGTGACCGGCTTCGCGAACCTGCTGTGGCTGATCGTCGGGCCGTTGCTCGGCTTCCTGATGGCGGGGCTGGCGCTGAAGTTCGCCAAGGACGGCCTGCGCACCTCCGCCCGCCGCCTGTTCTTTTCCACCCTGCTTTATCTGCCGGTCGCGTTTGTGGTGTTGCTGATCGCGTGGCGGAACGCTTGAGTCCGCCCGTGAGCGGATTGATCGAACCGGCGCGGAAACTTTCGGAAAACCTGGCGGGGCTGCATTTCAGGCCGCCGGTGGAGTTCACCTATCGTCCACTGGAGTATGCGTGGGCGGCGCATGAAACCTATCTGCGGAAATACGCTGCGGGCACGAAGCGGGTGCTGTTCCTCGGCATGAACCCCGGGCCGTTCGGCATGACCCAGACGGGGGTACCCTTCGGGGAGATCGCGGCCGTGCGGGACTGGATGGGGATCGAGACAGCCGTTGGAAAGCCGGCGGTGGAGCACCCGAAACGTCCGGTGGTGGGCTTCGCCTGCGAAAAGTCGGAGGTCAGCGGCAGGCGGCTGTGGGGGTTGTTCGCGGATCGCTTCGGGACGGCGGATGCGTTTTTCAAGGACCACTTCGTGCTGAACTACTGCCCGCTCGTCTGGATGAGCCAGACCGGCGCGAACCTCACCCCTGACAAGATCTCCGCCGCCGAGATGGCCCCGGTGGAGGAGGCCTGCCAGATCCATCTGGCGGAGGTCATCCGCGCGCTCAGGCCGGAGTTCCTGATCGGCGTCGGCGCGTTCGCGGAGGAACGCCTGCGGCGGGCCGCGCCGGAGGCCGGGAGTGGGGCGTTCATCGGGAAGGTGCTGCACCCGTCCCCCGCATCTCCCGCGGCCAACCGTGGCTGGGCGGAAGCCGCGACGAAGCAACTGGTCGCGCAGGGCGTCTGGTGAATCCCGTCAGAGGGTTTTCAGCAAGGAGGCGACCAGGTCCGCGTCCTCCCGGCGGCCGGTGTTCTCCAGCGCCGCGCTCAGGTTGTTCAGCAGGCGGATCAGGATGGTGCCCGGGTCCGTGGCTTCCCGCAGGCTGGCACGCTGCTGGCGGGTGAGTTCCGCGGCGCTTTCGATCAACGCGGCCTGCGCATGCACGCGGCCGTGGTCGAAGCAGTCGATGATCAGCGGAAAGCCGTCCTCGAAGATGCGGGAAAGGAAATGGCCGGGGAAATTCACGCCCTCCACCTCCAGGTCCAGCCGCCGCGCCACCAGCATGAAGATGAGGCACAGGCCCAGCGGGTTCGACCGGCCTTCGGAAATGGCCCATGCCAGGTCCGAGTTACGGGGATCATAGTAATCAGAGCGGTTGCCCTGGAGCCGTCCGCTTTCGAAAAGGAATGCCCGCAGGTCGTTTTCGGAGAGGGTCCCGGCTTCGTCGGCTTCCTCCGCCAGCAGGTCCAGCGCGTCGGAAAGCGGCTGCCGCAGGGTGATGCCGTCGTGGAGGAAGTCGGAAAGCGTGCGCAGCAGCGCCTCGAAGGAATCCCAGTCCTCGCGCAGCGCCGCCGCCCCGCCGCTCGGCACGATCCAGTCCCGGGTGAGGGATTTCCTCCTGCCCGGGCTGAGCATCTGCTCCAGCAATGTCCTTTCGCCGCGGGAAAGTTCCTGCGGGCGGGCGGCCAGCCACTCGCTCAGGTCGCCGTTGCTTTCGCCCAGACGTTGCGAGACCTGGCTCCGGACTTCCGGAGTGTCATCATCGAGGAGGCGGATGAGTGCATCCAGCTCATCCACCGCGGGAGGAGCGGCTCGCATGCCCGGAGGATAACGCATCAGAAGAACAAATCCAGCCCCCATGCGACGCCCAGACCGGTGATGCCGATCAGCGTCTCCGTCACCGTCCAGGTGCGCAGCGTCTGTGAAACGGTCAGGCCGAGGGATTCCTTCACGATCCAGAATCCGGCGTCATTCACGTGCGAAAGGATCATCGAGCCGCAGCCGATCGCGACGACCAGCAGTTCCGGGTTCGTGGTGGAGCCGGGGACCATCAGCGGCTTCACCAGACCCACCGCGGCGATGATGGCCACCGTCGCGGAACCGGTGGCGATCCGGATGAGGGCCGCGCAGACCCAGCCGAAAAGCATGGTCGGGAGATGCAGTGTGGAGGCCATCTGGCCGATCGCCGCCGCCGCGCCGCTGGCCTGCAGCACGTTGTTGAAGCCGCCGCCGCCGCCGACCAGCAGCAGGGTCATGCCCACCGGGCCGAGGGATTTCTCCACGATCTTCAGGGCTTCCGCCCGGGTGAACTTGAACGCCCACGCGGCGAACAGCACCGCGATGGCGAGGGCGAGCGTCGGGTTGCCGATGATCTCGGTGAACTTGTAGATGTCGTCGGTTTTCTGGAAGGCCAGCTCGGAGATGGTGTGCGTGAGGATCAGGATCACCGGCAGGGCCAGCGCCGCGATGGTGCGGCCCAGACTGGGCCTTTCACGCACCAGGGCGGAGGGATCCGGCGCGGGCGGTTCCGGTGCGACGACGGAGACATGCTTCACCGCCCAGCGGGCGAAGATGGGACCGGACACCGCCGCGATGGGCACCGCGGCGAGCAGGCCCCAGAGGATGACCTTGCCGAGGTTCGCGCCGAGTTCCGCCAAGGCGACCAAAGGGCCCGGGTGCGGGGGCATGACCCCGTGCATGATGGAGAGGACCGCCAGCATCGGCAGGGCCAGCTTCAGGAAAGGCTGCTTCGTTTCCTTCGTCAGCGTCAGCAGGATGGGCAGCAGCATGATGAGGCCGACCGCGAACCAAGTGGTGAAGCCCACCGCCAGCGCCACGATCATCAGCACCCAGTTCACGCGCTTCGCACCGAAGAAATTCGTCAGCCGTTGGGCCAGCACTTCCGCTCCGCCGGATGCCGCGAGCAATCCGCCCAGCATCGTTCCCAGGCCCAGCACCGCGGCGATGCCGCCCAGGTTTTTGCCCATGCCGTCCTGGAACGCCTTCGCCACCCCGGCGGGCTGGATGTCCACGCCGATCATCCCCGCGCCGAGACCCACGACCAGGGCCGCGAACAGGAGCGCAAGGAAGGCATGGATGCGCAGCCATGCCACCAGGACGATGAGGGAGACCACCGCACCCGCGGTGAGGTAGAGGAGTTTGATCGATTCGGGAGTCACTCCGGCTAAACGAACAGAAACCCCCGGACCGGTCAACCTCCCGGAATCGGTCCGGCAGGAGACACCTCATTTCGGGGTCCGGGTGAAATTCATCCGATCTTCATTGGATTTTCACGGAGATCCTCTGGAATGCCCCCATGCTTCGAATTCTGCTTGTGGAGGACGAACCCGCGATTGCGGACACGCTCATCTATGCCCTGGAAACCGAGTGCTTCGAAGTGAGGCACGTGCTCACGGGTGGGGATGCGCTGGCTGCCTTTGCGGAGAAGCCGTTCGATCTGGCCATCCTCGACATCGGCCTGCCGGACATGAGCGGGCTGGATGTCTGCGGGCATCTGCGCGCGGGCAGCCAGGTTCCGGTGCTGTTCCTCACCGCCCGCAGTTCGGAAGTGGATCGTGTGATGGGCCTGGAACTGGGCGGGGACGACTACGTGACCAAGCCGTTCTCCCCGAGGGAGATCGTGGCGCGGGTGCGGGCCATCCTCCGGCGTTCCCGGCCGCAGCCGGTGGCGGAGACCGCCGCCGTCCCGGAGCAATCCGCCACCCTCCATCATGACCACCACGCCATGCGCATCCGCTGCCATGGCCAGCCGCTGGATCTGACAGCCCATGAATACAAGCTCATGCTCGTGCTGCTGGAACGTCCCGGCCGCGTCTATACGCGGGACCAGTTGCTGGACAAGGCATGGTCGGACCCCGGGGCCGTCACGGACCGCACCATCGACGCCCACGTGAAATCCATCCGCTCCAAGCTGCGCTCCGTGCGCGAGGGGGCGGAGGACTACATCCAGACCCGCCGCGGGCTGGGCTATCTGCTGTCCCTCGACTGATCCCGCCCTACCGTGCGTTTCACCCGCGTCACCCTCTTTTTCATCGCCTTCATCATCACGCTGGGGTTCTACCAGCTTACGCGGCATTTCCTCGCGGATGTGGAGCCGCAGACTTTCCAGGCCACGGAGGAGGTCCTGGTGGACATCGCCCACCTGCTGGCGGAATCCGTGGAGAAGGATGTGGCCCGCGGCGAGCTGCGGGCGGATGACTTGCGGGAGACCTTTTCGGAAGCCCACAAGCGGAGGTTCAGGGCGGAGATCTTCGAGCACGTGAAGTCGCGCATCGGCATCAACGTTTATCTCACGGACCGGGAGGGCATCGTCATTTTCGATTCGGATGGCGGAAAGCGCGAGGGGCAGGACTTTTCCTGGAAGCGTGACGTCGCGCTGACCATGGCGGGCGGCTATGGCGCGCGCAGCAGCCGGGATGAGGATGGGGACTCCACCTCCTCCATCCTCTACGTGGCGGCACCGGTGGGGGATCCGGAAACCCCCTACGGTGTGCTCACCGTGTTCAAGCCCCAGGCGGATGTCCTTCCTCTCGTCAAGGAGCGGCGGCGCATCATCTACACCGCCTGCGGACTCATCGGAGGTGGCGTCCTTTTCCTCATCGGTGCGGTTTTCCTCTGGCTGTTCCATCCCATCGGGAAAATCACCGACTATGCGAAAGCGGTCGAACGGGGCGAACGGCCGATGAAGCCGAAGATCGGCATCGGCCGGGAGGTCAACACGCTGGCCAGGGCGCTTGATTCCATGCGCGACGCGCTGGAAGGCAGGCAATACGCGGAGCGCTACATCCAGACGCTTACCCATGAGATGAAAAGCCCCCTCGCCGCCATCCGCGGTGCGGCGGAACTGCTGGATGAGGAGATGCCGCTGGAAACCCGGAAGCGCTTCCTCAACAACATCATCGAGGAAACCGCACGCAGCGAGCGCCTGATCAACCGCCTGCTCGAGCTGTCCGCCATCGAAAGCCGGACCAGTCTCGAAAAGCCGGAGGATCTGGACTTCGCCACCATCCTCCACGCAGCCATCGACCAGGCGAGGGCTCATGCGGAGATCGCCCGCGTCTCCCTCGAAACCACCGTGCCGGACCAGCCGGTGAGAATCCGCGGGGATGCGTTCATCCTCCGTGCGGCGATCCTGAACCTGCTGGAGAACGCCATCGACTTCTCACCGAAGGGTGGGTCGATCCGCATCGACCTGCAGGCGGCGGAGGGATTGGTCACCCTTTCCATCCGGGACCACGGTCCGGGCATCCCGGACTACGCGCGGGAGAGGATCTTCGACCGATTTTATTCGCTCCGGCACCACACCGTCGGCAGGAAGGGGACGGGGCTGGGACTCACCTTGGTGAAGGAGGCGGCGGAACTCCACGGCGGGACCATCCGGCTGGAAGCGCCTGAGGACGGGGGCACATTGGCGATCCTCACGCTCGCTTCCATCTGAGGTGTCGGAAGGGTATTCCAAACCGCGCATTTATCCAAGTTCTGGCTTGGCTTGGGACGGGCGGGGTGAAACACTCGGACATCTCATTAAATATTATGTTAAAGGAATTCCGGGAATTTGCTCTGAAAGGAAACTTGGTCGATATGGCGGTTGCTTTCGTGATGGGTGCCGCGTTCACCAAGTTCTCGACCGCATTCATTGAAGACCTGTTCATGCCTCTTCTGGGGGCGGTCACGCCAGGTGGCATGGATTTTTCGAACATGTTCATCGCCCTCTCCGACAAGGTGACGGCTACCTCCCTCGTTGAGGCCAAAAAGCAGGGCGCGGTCTTCGCCTACGGCAACTTCCTGACCGTCGGCCTGAACTTCCTGATCGTGGCATTCGCGATGTTCCTGGTGGTGAAAGGCATCAACAAAGCGAAATCCTTCGCCGAGAAACCGAAGCCGGATGAGGCTCCTCCCGAGCCTTCGAAAGAGGAAAAGCTCCTCACCGAGATCCGCGACCTGCTGAAGGCGAAGGTCTGATCCCCCGGTGGACGGCGGCCCATTTTGGCAGACTCCGCACTGGCGCATCCCCGCGCTTCGTGCTGTTTTTCCCGCGTGTCCGCCGTCACGAACATCGCCGCCTACCGCTTCGCCCCCCTGTCCGGCCTCAAGGAGTTGAGGGAACGGCTCATCGCCGATTGCAAGGCGTGGGGGCTGAAGGGGACCATCCTGCTCAGCACGGAGGGGATCAACCTTTTCGTCGCCGGGGCGGGCGATTCCATCGAGCGCCTGATGGGATTGCTGCGGACCGTACCCGGCCTGGAGACCCTGGAGCCGAAGGTCAGCGAAAGCGACACGCAGCCGTTCAACCGGATGCTGGTCCGCATCAAGAAGGAGATCATTTCCTTCGGTTTCGAGAGCATCCGCCCTGCGGAATACACCTCGCGCAAGATCGCCGCGAAGGAGTTGAAGCAGTGGCTGGACGAAGGAAAGCCGGTGACCCTGCTGGACACCCGGAACGACTATGAGGTGAAGCTGGGGACGTTCCGCAACGCCATCATCCCCCACATCGACACGTTCCGCCAATTCCCGGATGCGGTGAGGAAACTGCCGGAGGAGCTGAAGGGCCAGCCGGTCGTCATGTTCTGCACTGGCGGCATCCGCTGTGAAAAGGCCGGCCCTTTCATGGAGATGGAGGGTTACAATGACATCTACCAGCTCGACGGTGGCATCCTGAAGTATTTTGAGGAAGTCGGAGGAGACCACTACGACGGAGAGTGCTTCGTCTTCGACCAGCGTGTGGGGGTGGACCCTGCCCTGAAGGAAACGGACACCGCCGTGTGCTACGCCTGCCAGGCCCCGCTGGATGCCGCGGAGCAGGAGGATCCCCGCCATGTGCCGGGCGTGAGCTGCCCGCATTGCTTCACCAGCGAGCCGGAAAAAATGGCCCGCCGCATCGGGGAGAAAGAGGCGGAGCTGAAAAAATTCTCATCACCGCTGCCCGGCTCCATCGCCATGGAAAACCGCCGCCCGGTGAATGTGCCGGCCGCCCATGACCGCCGTGAACTGATCGATGTTCTGGTGGATCTCTTCCCACAGATCGACCGCGGGGAATGGGAACGGAGATGCGATGAAGGCCGGTTCGTGAGCTACGGCGGTGCCGTGCGCGGCCGCAACCACATCGTCCGGGCGGGAGAGCGCATCCTCCAGATCTTCCCCGGGGAGGTGGAGCCGGATGTTTCGACGGACATCCGCATCGTGCATGAGGATGAAGCCATCATCGTCATCCACAAACCCGCCCCGCTGCCGATGCACGCCAGCGGGCGCTTCCACCGCAACACGCTGCAGTATCTCCTCAATCAGGTATACGGACCGAAGTATCCCCGTCCGGTCCACCGTCTGGACGCGAACACCAGCGGCTTGGTGGTCTTCGCCCGCACCCGGCATTTCTGTAGGTTGCTCCAGCGTCAGTTCATCGACGGGACGGTGGACAAGCGTTACCTCGTCCGGGTCGATGGATCACCGGCGGAGGATGCCTTCTTCTCCGAAGCCCCCATCTCCCAGGAGTCCGGCGCGATGGGAACGCGCGGGGTCGATCAGGAGGACGGCCTGCACGCCCGCACGGACTTCACGGTGCTCGACCGTTCCGCGGATGGTACCACCCTGCTCGAAGCGAAGCTCGGCACCGGCCGGACGAACCAGATCCGCATCCATCTATGGGAAATGGGCCACCCGGTGACGGGGGATCAGGCCTACCTCAAGGGTGGCCGCATCGGCACGGTCCAGACCTTGGATCCGGAGATCGAGCCGCTTTGCCTCCACGCATGGAAGCTCGCGTTCGATCATCCCATCACCGGGGAGCGGATGGCCTTTGAAACCGCTCCGCCATCCTGGGTGGTCTGATCATTTCACGACGTCGATCGCCGACAGTTTTTCGGCGGAGTTCCGCTCGCTGACGGTCAGCTTGAGGAGACCGTTGGGCGACTGGGCGGTGACCTCCGTGCGGGTGCTGTCATGGAAGCTGACGGTCCAGTTGGTGAAGTTGTCCACACTTCCTCCCGTCTGGCGGAATGAGGTGGCGAAGCCGGTCACATATTCGCTGCGGAACTGCGCTTTCTCCGCTTCGGTGGGGATCGCGTTGTATTTGGCCGCCACATTCTCGCCCGGGGCGGTGAAAGTCGGCCAGTCGATCATGTTCTGGGCGGCCGTGTCACCCTTCGCGAGTGCCACGAAGGCGGAGCGGGCGAAAGAAACATCGCCGGCGGCGGCGGTTTTCGTTTTGTCGCAACTGGAGACAGAGAGAGCCGCGACGAAGGGCAGGGAAAGCAGGAGGTACTTCATGCCAGGAGTCTCGCATTCCGCGTGCCTCACGCAGTTTCGGGGCTTTGCACGGTTTCCCCGCAGATGCTCATCTGCGTTTTGCGATTGGATCGTGCTATTTGCGTGACGCTTGTCCGCGGGTAATGGAGTTCGGCCGTGTATCAGTCCAGCGCGCGCCATGTGGACCTTGCCTCGCTCATCGCCTCCTGCATGAGGTTCAAGGTCCCATGCTTCCCGCACCACTCCTCAATATAATTCCAGTCCAGTCCCGTCCCTTGGACCTGCATCACCGCGACGGTGTCTGAGAAATCTTTCGGACGCTTCGCCGAGGCTGCCCAGCGCAGTTTTTGCACGATCACATCCTCCGGCGTCGGCAGATAGACACACTCCCCAGGAAAAATTTCCTCTTTCCTGCGCCGTGAGAACCTCGAGCGATCGTGTGGATCATCGCTCAACCGGAACAGTTCGATCTCGAAAATGCTGCCGGCCACCCTGAGGATCTCCCGCCGGGTGGAGGTCACCATTTCAAAGCTCATCTGATCATCCAGGTCGATTCCGTCTGGCAGGATTCCCGGTAGTTCCACCCATCTTTCAGGCGGCAGATGGACAACCACATCCGCATCCTTTGTTGATCTCGGGATTCCGAAAAAATTCGACGAATACGAACCTACCACCATGTAGGGGAAATCGGCCGCGGTGAACGCCCTCACCAGAGCCAGCAGAGCATCGTTCCCTTTCATCCGGCTCTCCGTTCCGAAAGACGCAGCAACCTTCTCAACTCGGTCACTCTTTCTTCCCTTGTCATCTCGGGATGCCGTGAGGCTATGCCAGCCAGCGACCATTCGCTTGCCTCTTCAAAAAGGTCCGCGCCGGCCAGGAACTTCTCGGCTGGTGCCATCGCACGCGCCCGCCGGACCTTCGACAGATCCGAAATCCGCGCTTGGGCTGCAATCATATCGTCCACGATGGATACCCTACCCGCTTGTCCGGGAAACCGCAAGCATCCCCGCCGCTTGACGTTATCCCCTCACACGCACCGGACTACCGATCAAACCGGAAAACCTCCGCGTAGCGGTGCTCTTTCCCCCTCAGGTGGCTGCGGATGATCTCTGCCGCAATCACGCTGTAGGTAATGCCGTTGCCGCCGAAGCCGAGGGCGAACAGGCAGTCCGGATGTTTTTCGTAAGGGCCGATGTAGGCGAGGCCGTCCTCCGTTTCTCCGAACGTGCCCGCCCATTCGAAGGCAGGTTCCAGCCGGATGGCGGGGAACATTTCGCGGAAGCGCGCGGTCAGCTTGTCGGCCTTTGCGGGGAGCACGCGGTCACGGGCCTTCGCGTTGCGGAAGGGGACGTCCTCACCGCCGAAGATCGCGCGCCCGCCCGCCCCGCCGCGCAGATAGAAATACGGGCGGGCGCTTTCCCACAGCAGGCAGCGCCTCCACCACGCGTCCTCGTCCGGGATCGGCTCGGAGGCGATGGCGAAGGAGCTGTTCAGGTTCACGAAACGTCCGGTGTCGAAAAGCTCAGCCGCCTCGTAGCCGGTGGCCACGATGACCTTCCTCGCGCGGACGGTGGTTCCGCGGCAGGTGGTGACGGTGATTCCACCGGCATGGTGTTCGACTTCCGTAGCGGTGGTGCGGTCGAAAATGCGTGCGCCTTTCGCGGCTGCGGCCCGCAGCAGCCCGTGGGTCAGCTTGTAGGCATCCACCTCCGCACCTTGGATGGAGTGCAGTGCCCCCGGCCGGTAGAAGCCGAACTTTTCCGCGACATCGGTCGCATCCCACTCCTCCACCTGGATGCCGATTTTTCTCCGCGCACCGGCTTCCTCGCGCAGGACGGGCCAGTCCTTCTCCCGGGACGCGAGATAGACGCTGTCTTTCCGGAGAAAATCGCAGTCGATGGACAACGTCTGGATGCGGCGCTCCAGGATGTCGATGCTTTCGTGGCAGGCCGTGTAGGCCAGTTCCCCCATCAGGCGGCCATGGCGCTTGATGAGATCCACCAGATGCGTATCGACTTCATACTGGAGGAGGGCGGTGCTGGCGCTGGTGCTGCCGCGGCCGACATCACGCGCGTCCAGCGTGATGACATCGTGGCCGTCACTGGCGAGAGCTTCCGTCACCAGCGCACCGGTGATCCCTGCTCCCAGCACGAGAATCCCGCAGGCCTCATCCTCCAACAGTGGCGGATAGGTGGATAGTATTCCGTTCCTGACCGCCCAGAAGGGGTGTTCCGATGTCAGATTCATGCAGTGGATCCACCATCATCCCGTTGTTAGGGGTTTCAACTGATAGATGGTTCATTGCAGATCGCTCCGCTTTCATTCGGAATGCACGGAGGATTCGCGCGGTCATTTTCCGGAGATCCTTGGAAATCATGGGATGCCCGGGTGGGTATGGAACGCGCTGGACCGGGCGGTCTATGCAAGCAGCGACGATGGAGGAAAATTCCGTGAACGAAGCCCGGCCAGCCGGCCAGCCGGGGATGGGGGCAGTGGTTCTCGGGCAGGGGGTCGATTTCAGGGTGTGGGCGCCGAATGCGGCACAGGTCCATGTCACCGGTGATTTCAACGGCTGGGCGGATCCAGGGGTGCCGCTGGCCAAGGAAGACAACGGAAACTGGAGCGGGCACTGTGCGGATGCCAAGGCGGGGGACAAATACCGCTTCCGCCTTTCCTGGGATGGCGGGGATGCCCTCCGCGTCGATCCCCGTGCGAGGATGATCGATCCCACCACCGGGGACGGGGTGATCTATGAAGACGCCTTCGACTGGGGGGATATCGCCTTTGAAGCTCCGCCGCTCAACGAGGTCGTCCTGTATGAACTCCATGTGGGGACTTTCGGCGGCTCCGGAAAAACCGGGCGGCCCGGCACCTTTGCGGATGTGATCCGCCGCCTGCCGTATCTCCGGGATCTGGGGGTCAACGCGATCGAGCTGCTGCCCCCCACGGAGTTTCCCGGTGAGACTTCATGGGGGTACAACCCGAGCCACCCCTTCGCCGTGGAGATGGACTACGGCGGACCGGACAAGCTGAAGGAACTCATCCGGGAGGCACATGCCCACGGCATCGCGGTGATCCTCGACATCGTCTATAACCACTTCGGTCCGGACCAGCTCGACCTGTGGCAGTTCGACGGTTGGTCCCAGGACGGCATGGGGGGCATCTATTTCTACAATGACTGGCGGGCGGAGACCCCGTGGGGGGAGACGCGGCCCGACTACGGCCGCCATGAGGTGCGGCAGTATCTGCGGGACAATGCGGTGATGTGGGCGCAGGAGTTCCGGGCGGACGGCCTGCGGCTGGATGCCGTCAGCTACATCCGCCGGACGAAAGGAATCGAGAACCACGAATCCGTGGATCTTCCGGAAGGCTGGCAGTTGCTGCAATGGATCAACAAGGATCTGAAACAGGTGTCGCCGCGTGTCTATTCCATCGCGGAGGATCTCGGATGCAACGCCGCGTTGACCACCTGGGTGGAGGAAGGTGGCGCGGGCTTCGACACCCAGTGGGACGCCGCTTTCGTCCATCCGCTGCGTGCGGTGCTGGAGAACCCGGAGGATGATTTCCGGGACGTCGGCGCCATCGCTGCCGCAGTGACTCCGCTGTTGGAAGGGGATGCGTTCCGCCGGGTGATCTATACGGAATCCCATGATGAAGTGGCCAACGGCCGCCAGCGGCTGGTGTCGGAAATCGACGGGGAGAACCCGGCGAGCATCTGGGCGAGGCGCAGGGCCTTGCAGGCGGCGGGTGTGATTCTCACCTCACCCGGCGTGCCGATGATTTTCCAAGGACAGGAAATTCTCGAGGATGGCTGGTTCGATGACCGGTCGATGATGGACTGGGAAAAGCTGCGCGCGTTCGAGGGGATCCACCGCGCCTTCAGGGACCTGATCCGCCTCAGGAGGAACCTTGATGGTTTCTGCCGCGGGCTGACCGGCCAGAACGTGGACGTTTTCCACAGGAATCAGGAGGCGAAGGTCATCGCCTGGCACCGCTGGTATGACGGCGGTCCGGGGGACAGCACCGTGGTCATCATGAACCTGACGGGGGGAACCCACGAGGGGTATGAGCTGTCCCTGCCCGCTGGAGGTGGGTGGAAGGTCCGGTTCAATGCGGACTGGGAAGGTTACAGCGGGGACTTTGACAACACCCTGCTGGAGTGGGTCGAGGGACGGGAGGGTGCGGAAGGACATCCACATCCTCTCGGCGCGCTCACCCTTCCGCCCTATGCCCTGCTGATCCTCAGCCAGGATCAGTAGCCGCCTTCGTCCTCCGGATACTCCCGTTCACAGCGGCTTTTGCAGATGGCATACACGCCGAATGCGATCAGCCCCGCGAGCAGGAGTCCTCCGGCGATGCCGGCGGCTTCCCTTGGTGGCGAGGAACGGAGAGCCCTCAGGCGGGCGGCGGCATAGGCGCCGCCGTTTTCCAGTTGGTGCCGCGCGGTGTCCGCCAGTTGCCGTGCGCCGTCCGGAACGGTGCGGTGGGCGGTGTGGGAGATGAGGGACGCCACATCCTGGCGCAGTTGCGAAAGATCGTCACCCACGCGGGAGAGGAGGTTCAGGGCACGGCGGTCGTTGAATGGGGATTGGGACATGATGGTTTTGGATGATCCAGCCAAGTAACGCCCCGGAAAATGAAACATCAAGGGACTTCCTGAAAACGTGCGGGGCATTGCCTTGTGCAATTTGATGGATCGCCTTCTGCAATTCCTCCGTGCTCCGGCAGGGGTGTGGCGGGATGGCCAACCACCCGATTTTACAGAGATTTCCGCATGGTTTGTTTTGAGGTGGTGGAATGGCACAATTTCCGCTCAACCCCAGCGCGTTATCGAGGGAACGGGGGTTCACACTGTACGCCGGGAGCGGTCAGGCCATCCGTACCCACTGCATGCCGTCCCAATACACCGTTTCCCATGTCCACCTTGGAGCTGCGCTTACAATCCATGGCAGAATCGACGAAATCGAAAAACGCCGGCCGCCTTTTGTCACCGAGGCAGGGACGCAGACGGCCGCGGATCCTTATCGTCACCCCGGAACTGAACAGCAGCAGCTCGCTCTGGCTGCGCGGGGGGAAAGCTCCCAGGGCGAAGGCCGGCGGACTGGCCGACATGTGCACCCTGCTGGTGGATTCCCTGGCGGAGCGCGGAGCGGACGTCCATGTGGCGATGCCCCATTTCCGCAGCCTGTTCCGTGAGGAACCCATGCTTTCCCGGCGGCTGCACCTCTGCCAGGACCGGGAGTTCTACTACCGCCGTTCCGTGTATGAAGGCGGGGCCAGCGACAACCGCAGGGCCGCCCTCGTCTTCCAGCGGGATGTCATCCACCATGTCCTGCCGCAGGTCAGGCCGGACATCGTCCACTGCCATGACTGGATGACCGGATTGGTCCCGGCGGCCGCCCGGAAGATGGGGATGAAAAGCATCTTCACCATCCACAACCTCCATGACGAAAAGGCCACGCTCGCCGAGATCGAGGACCGTGGCATTGACGCGGCCCGTTTCTGGGATGGCCTCCACTACCAGCAGTATCCGGAGTCCTACGTCCAGAGCCGCTCGTGGAACCAGGTCTCCTTCCTGCCCTCCGCCGTCCATGCCGCGGATCATGTGAACACGGTCAGCCGGTCATTCCTCCACGAACTCATGGAGAGCAGGCATGCCGGTACCGGAAGCCTCGATGATGTTCTGCGGGCGAAGCACGCCGTCGGCTCTGCCTCCGGCATCATCAACGCCCCGGATGCCACCTGGAATCCGGAAACGGATCCCGCCTTGGTGGAGCGGTATGGTGCATCCACCCATGTGGGGGCAAAGGCGGCGAACAAGGCCGCGCTCCAGCAGGCCTGCGGGCTGGAGGTGAACCCTTCCGTCCCTTTGCTTTTCTGGCCGTCCCGTCTGGACCCGGTGCAAAAGGGCTGCCAGTTGCTGGCGGAGATCCTCTATCAGGTGACGAGCGACCATGCGGCGAGCGGCCTCCAGATGGTCTTCGTGGCGGATGGGCCTTACAAACGGCACTTTGAGAACATCGCGGATTTCCACGGCCTCCGCCACCGGATCGCCGTCTGCCAGTTTGACGAGTCGCTCTCCCGCCTGGCATTCGGGGCGTCGGACTTCGTGATGATGCCTTCCTCCTACGAACCCTGCGGTCTGGCGCAGATGGTGGGGCTGAAATATGGAAGCCTGCCCATCGTCCACCGGACGGGAGGCCTGCGGGATACCGTGGAGCATGTATCCCCGGACTCCGCTTCCGGAAATGGCTTCGCTTTCGAATACCACGACGCCGGAGGACTCAAGTGGGCCATCGATGAGGCGATGCGGTTTTTCCATCAACCGCACGGACAACGCCACGTGGCCGTCGAACGGATCATGAAGGAGAGCCTGAAGCGCTTCGCTCCTGCTTCCGCTGTGGATTCCTACGTCGGATTGTTCGAAAAGTTGCTGGGACGCCCCCTGCAAGGAGACTCCACCTTCCGCTATGCAGGGAAATGAGAACTCAGCTTCAGGATCGACTCGAGGGGGATCTCCCGTTCGAGGCTGTTGGGAAGCGGGACCGAGGAATTCACTTGATAAGTGTTATTCCGGCCGGTTTTATGTATGTTGAGCAAATTGCTGCGATGAAGAGATCCCACCAGCAACCTGGCGGACCGTTCGCTGATACCCAGCGTGCGTGCGAGGTCAATCATTCTAAGGCAGGGGTTACCTGCCAGCAAAATCAGCACCTGACCATGACGGCTGAGCAAAGACCAAGGTTTTTTCGTGGATGGCATGTGCGGATGATGTATATACATTAGAATCAAGGGAAGTAAAAATCGGGATTTTTTTTGCATTTCTCCGCCTCACAAATGAAAAAACACTCTCTATAAACGCATCGCGTTCTCCCCGAAACACAGGTTTATGAACTCCGAACAGCAAAAGATCACCTCCCTGGAAGAACCCACTTCTCTTTCGGCGCTCAACTCCTACATCGCCGCATTGGAGTACCTCGCACCCGGGGCGATCATTTGTTCCAAGAAGGAGTTCAGCCTGGATGCGGTCCGCTCGACGCTGGACCGCACGAGCGTGTTGGTGCCGGTGCGCAGGGAGCGCGTCTGCATCCTTGTCCGCGTGGATGAGGCGCTGGCCATGGAGTCCGGCCTGCCGCCCGCGTTCTGGAGGAAGCCGGTGGTGTTCCGCATGCTGGAGGCCATGCATGACAATCTCTGCGGCAGGGCTCCTATCCAGAAATGGCCGGATGCCGTGAAGTCCGCCTGGACCCTGATCACCCAGCACCCCTGCCAGTCGATGAGTCTGGGGGAGGTAGCGGGTGTGCTGAAACTTTCTCCGGGGTATCTCGGTGAGCGGCTGGAGAAGATCCTGGGCAGTACCTTCCGTTCCCTTCTGAGGGATGAGCGGGTGGCCGTTGCCGCCCACCAGCTCCTCACGACGAACCTGCGTATTTCCGAAATCTCCGACCAGCTCGGCGGCCAGTCATTGTCCCAGTTCAACCGGAATTTCTTCTCGGCCATGGGCATGAGCCCGCGCACCTACCGCAACCGCTACAGCGCCCGCCGCAGGGCCATGGAGCGCCGGAACGACTGACAGCGGTCGTGGCAGCCGGATCGGATGGCAGGGGCCGCATTCCATGCGGTCCGGCCGGGGCGATCTCCATCATCCCAAGATTCTCGTTTTTGGGCATCGTTCCCCAATCCTGCAACGGGGAAAGTTTGCCGGATTCGGTTATCGCAAGGCATCAGCCGCCGTCCCCTGCCTGACCGCATGGAATGCGGTCCCTGCCTCTGACCGCCCATCGTGGAACTCCCGGTGTCAGCGGAATTTCCCGGCCTCCGCGATGATCCTGCCGGTCACCTCGTCCAGCGAGCCGCTGGTGGGGATCACGCGGGTGAAAGGTTCATCCGCCAGGGAGAGGAACACGTTGCGGCAGTATTCGAGATTTTCGCGTTTCTCGAACTCGTTCGCGGTGTCGCCCCGGACGCCGATGCGGGTGAGCGCCTGGTCCACATCCAGATCAAGGATGAGCAGAAGGTCAGGGCGCGGTGCGAAGGCCTCATTCCTTTCGCGGATGGCGGCGGGATCGAACCCTCTGGCACCTTGATAGGCCATGGTCGAAAAATAATACCGGTCGAGGATCACCACTTTCCCGGCGGCGAGGGCGGGCTGGATGAGTTCCTCCACATGCTGGCGGCGGTCGTTGAGGAAATACTCCAGCTCCTCCTCCGGAGCGAGCCGCCCGGTCGCGGCGGACTCGCGGACCTTCGCCCCCCACGGACCATCCGTAGGCTCCCGGCTGAGCACCACCTCCCGGCCCTGGTTGCGGAACCACTCCGCCAGCCGCTTCGCCTGGGTGGATTTGCCGGTGCCGTCGATGCCCTCGATGACGATGAAAAGTCCCGTGGCCATCTCAGAGGTAGCGTGCGGTGAGATGGGCCAGGTAGTCCTCCGGTGAAGGGGCTTTTCCCGTCGCGGCTTCCATGAGGTCGGCGGGATCGAGTGTGGCGCCTTTCGAATGGACCCCGTTGCGGAGCCAGGACAGGAGCGGTGCGTAGTCCGCCTTCGCAAAGGCGGCGGCCACTGTGGGATCCGCCTTGGCCGCGGCCATCAACTGTGCGGAGTTGAGGTTCCCGAGGGAGTAGGTGGCGAAGTAGCCGAGGCCGCCCATGGACCAGTGGATGTCCTGGAGGCAACCGTGGCGGTCGTCCGGAGGAGTGAAGCCGAACAGGCCCTTGAAGGCCTCATTCCACGCTTCAGGCACGTCCTTCACCGCCAGCGATCCGCTGACGAGCCGCCGCTCCAGACCGAAGCGGAGGAGGATGTGCATGTCATAGGTCGCCTCGTCCGCCTCCACCCGGATGGGGGAAAACTCCGCGCGCCGGATGTGGCGGAGGAAAGATTCCAGAGGGAAACCGGCGAGCTGCGGGAAGGCGGCGACGGCCTCCGGGTACCAGATCTGCCAGAATTCATCCGAGCGACCGACGTGGTTCTCCCACAGACGGGACTGGGATTCATGGATGCCGAGGGATACGGAGGAACCGGATGGCAGGCCGAAATCGTCCTCCGGCAGCCCGAGCTCATAAAGGCCGTGGCCGGCTTCATGCAGCACGCCGAAGAGGGAGGACGTGAAGTCGCTTTCGTCATAGCGCGTCGTCAGCCGGACGTCGCGCGGGCCGAGCGTGGTGCAGAACGGATGCGTGGTGGTGTCGATGCGGCCTGCGGTGAAATCAAAGCCGATGGCTTCCGCGATGCGCTGGTTCAGCCTCTGCTGGGCCTCGACCGGATAGGGGCCGCCGGGGAGGGTGACGGCGTGCTGGCGGGAGTTCTCCACGGCGGAGGCGGCGATTTCCTTCAGCGACGGAGCGATGCGGTCGAAGAGCGCGGCCACGGCGGCGGTGCTGGTCGCGCGTTCGTAGCCTTCCAGCAGCGCGTCGTATGGTTCGTGTTCATAACCCCAGCGGTCCGCCTTTTCCCGGGCGATGCCCAGCAGCGTTTCCAGATGCGGGGCGAAGGCGGAAAAGTCGGATTGCTTCCTGGCTTCCGCCCAGGCGTGCATGCCCAGAGAGGTGGCGGCGGACTCCCGTGCGACGAGCTCCACGGGAAGCTTCGTGGCGCGGTCGAACTGGCGGCGCAGTTCCCGCAGGTTGGCGGTGGTCTTCGTGTCAGTGCCCGCGTCTGCTTCTTCGGCGGCTTCCAGATCCTTCTTCCATTCGTCGGAGACGGCCAGTTCATGGGCGCGGGAGGCCAGCCATGCCAGTTGGTTGGCGCGGTGCCCGGCGGCTGCGGCAGGCAGGTAGGTTTCCTGGTCCCATCCCAACGTGTCCCCCGCGGAGCGGATGACGGCGTGCTCCCTCGCTTTCTCGAAGATCGACATGCGGAAAAGGGACATGATCCCGGGGCCGAACGCAAAGCGGGAAATGGGCGGGAAAGAAAAACAGTGGCTGCGGCGGGACGCCGCAGCCACGGTCCCGTTCAGGATATTCTCACTCCGCCGCCTTGATCAGGACGGAATGCTCGACCGGCTGCCGTGCTGCGGCGATGGCGGCGACTTTCTCCGCGCGCACCTTTTCGGTCTTTTCGAAGGTGCCTTCCATGTCGGCTTTGCCCTCGGCTCCGTGGACCAGCTTCTTGATCTGCTCGGTTTCGTAGGTCTGCTTGTCCGTCACCGCTTCCCAGATCTTCCGGAACGGCGCGGACAGCGGATGGACGGCGAAGTCTTTCGCAAGGTTCACGCCGGTGGTGAGTTCCGCGGCGGTGTAGCGCTTGGTGGTTTCACCCCACGTCACATCGTAGGAGGCGGCCTTCGGCTTGTTCAGTTTCAGGGTCAGGCGGTTCAAATCATCGTCGAAGGGGATGAGGGCGCGCGCCGCGGTGATGGAGTCGTCGCTGTTCAGTTCCTTGGGCGCGCAGGAGAATGGCAGCTTGGTGCTGCGGAGGGTGACCTTGCCCTCACCGGAGGAGAGGATCTCGTGGCCGTTCACGGCGATGGCTTTGCCGGAGGCCTCGTCATAGGTGATGGTGCCCAGATCGCCATCCACTCCCAGTCCCTTGAGGAAAGCGTAGGCCATGATCGTGTGGCCGGCCCACAGCGGATGGACGCCATCCTTGCCCGCCACCATGAAGGTGCCGCCGTATTTTTTCTGCGCCACTTGGTTGGCGATGAGCATCGGCTGATAGACGTCGGCGAAGCCCACGTTCTCCGCCTTGGCCACTTCCAGGGCCACGTTGCGGAATTTCGACAGGCTCAGGTTGAGGTCCTTCTTGGTGCCGCTGGCGGTCTTCACCCAGTGCGGGACGGAGTCGATGATGCCTGGTGATCCCACCACAAACCGGGAACCGGCCTTCTTGAACGCCTGGACGATGGTCGTCTGGTTCCTGCGGTATTCGTCCGCGATCTTCTGGTCGAACGGCACATAGCGGAAATCATTCATCCCGTAGCAGCTCGTGGCGATGGTCGGCTTGAAGCGCAGCACGTCATTCTCCATCCGCTTGATGAACCCTTCGGCCCGTTCCCCGCTCCAGCCGTACTGGCGGGTGGTGACCTCCAGCTCCGGCAGGCAGCCGGTGATGTAGGTTTCGATGATCACGGAGTAACGCTTCTGCTCCGTGATCGAGTCACCGATGATGGCGAGGCGGTCGCCTTT
This sequence comes from Akkermansiaceae bacterium, assembly GCA_019634595.1. NCBI lineage: Bacteria > Pseudomonadati > Verrucomicrobiota > Verrucomicrobiia > Verrucomicrobiales > Akkermansiaceae > Akkermansiaceae bacterium. The sequence goes on along the minus strand of JAHCBC010000003.1, from coordinate 485,995 downwards.
CCTGAGCAGCGGTTCCTTTGCCTCCGGTGCCGGGTCGAGCACGTATTCGGAGAGTTCCGGTGGCAGGGTGGGGGCTTCGCGGGCGGTGAGTGGCAGCGCGAAAACGATCGGCAGGATCCAGGAAAGGCGGGTCATCCCCATGAGACGATCCTGTGTGGCACCGCGTTTCAAGAAAATGTGTTCCGGTTGACGGAGGACTTTCTTCTAACCGGATCAAATTCAACCACGGATGGACGCGGATGGACACGGATTCATGAAGAAATTTTAACCGCCGTTCCAGACTATCCACCATGATTCTTCATCTGTGTCCATCCGCGTTCATCCGTGGTTTGATACCTCAAAATCCGGGTTCATTTTTCGTTGGCGGCAGGCCTTCAGCGCCGGTGCGGATGCGGGGTGAGGCGGGCGGAAATCCAGATCGCGGCAAAGGCGATGCCCGCGGAAATTCCGGCCAGCCACAGCGCGCGCGCGTCGTTGCCGATCTGGACGTTCCGATAGATCGCCAGTGGCAGTGTTTCGGTGACCCCGGGAATGAACCCCGCGACCATCACGGTTGCTCCGAATTCCCCCAGTGCCCTGGCAAATGACAGCAGGATCCCGGCGATGATGCCGCGGCGGGCGAGCGGCAGCGTGACCAGGAAGAAGACCTTGATGGGGGATCTCCCGAGATTCGAACCCGCCTCCTCATAGATCCTCGGCACCTCCTCGAAGGCGGTGCGGATGGAGCGGACCAGCAGCGGGAAAACCATGACCGCCAGGGCGATCACCACCGCCTTCGCGGTGAAGACGATCTCGATGCCGAAGTTCCCGTGGAGCCAGGAACCGATCATGCCTTTTTTCCCGAGCAGCTTCAGCAGGATGAGACCGGTGGCCACCGGGGGGACGACCAGCGGCAGGGTGGCGATGGTTTCCACCAGGGATTTGCCGAACCACTCCTTCCGCGCCAGCAACCATGCCAGCCAGGTGGCTGCGGGTAGCGCGGCGACGACCGCCAGCCCGGCGGTGGCCAGCGTGAAGAGGATGATCTGCAAGTCCACCGCGTTCATTTCTCCCCGGCTTGCAGGGTGCGGAAGCCATGTTTTTCGAAGACCGCGAGGGCGGGTTCGGATCTCAGGAAGGAGATGAAGCGGATCGCCTTGCCGGGATCAGCCGAGGATTTCGTGGCGGCCACGGGATAGATGATGGGCAGTGTCTGATCTTCCGGAACCTTGTAGGCGATCCTGACTTCCTTCGAGATCATCGCGTCGGTCTGATAGACCACGCCCGCTTCGGCATTGCCGGAAGCGACCGCGGCGAGCGCGGCCCGCACGTTCTCCGTCGCCACCACTTTGCCGGAGACCGCGTCCCATTGCTTCTGACCTTCCAGCCACTGGCGGGCATACACGCCGGCAGGAACCGCGGCGGGATCACCGAGCGCCAGATGCCGGATGGAAGGCGAGGCGAGGTCGGCGGCCCCGGAGATCTTCAATGGACTGGATGCCGGCGTGATCACCACCAGCGAGTTGCCGAGCAGCTTCGTGACGGAGTTTTCATGCAGCAGATTTTCCTCCCGGAGCTGGTTGAGTGTCGCTTCATCGGCGGAAAGGAAAACGTCGCACGGCGCACCCGCCTTGATCTGGCGGGCGAGGGCATTCGACCCGCCGAAGTTGAGCTGTGGTTTTTCACCGTGCTCCTTTTCGTAGAGCGTGGCGATTTCCGTCATCGCCTCGCTCAGGCTGGCGGCGGCGGAGATTTTCAGCTCCGCGGCCAGCGCCGGGAGCGCGATGAACAGGGCCGCCAGAACGCGGAGGACGGGCAGGCAAGGTTTCATGGCCGGGCTTATTTTGCCGTCGGCCGCCAGTCGGTGGCCTTGATGGACAGGATCTCGAGGTAGCTCTGCTTGTCGCCCGCATTCCGTTTGGCGACTTCCAGCACCGGGGTGAAAATCCGGCCATCGGCGGTGGCTTCCTTCAGTTGCTGGTAGGCGGGGCTGGTCTTCCTGACGAATGCGGTGCGCTGCCGGTCGGGCAGGGGCGGGGCGAGGGTGAACCCGGCGAAGTTCTCGTTTTCCTGGGCGGTCCCGGGCGGTCCCTGGGGAGCGGTGACGATGAGGTGGAAGTCGCCCTTCAGATCGACCGGACCTTCGGTGAAGTGCTTGAACTGGTCGTCGCGGAACTCGACGAAGGACTCCCAATCGACCAGCCAGCCTTTCGAGGTTTCAAGAATCGCGACGGGAATGCCGCCGGGGGTGCCGGGAGCCTCCACCTGGAAGACGAACAGGGTGGAGCCGGTTTCCTCATCCACCTGGGAATGCTTCACGGCGAAGGATTCGAAGGGAGTGGGGCCATCGGGGTTGTCCTTCGAGTAGGCCTCCATCTTCGGACGGATGGTTTCAGGGGACAGTACGTAGGTGCTGCGGCTGGCCCAGTCCGGAGCTTCGAGGAAGGCACGGAGGGTGGTCTCCGCGGCGGTGATGACTTTCGTCGGTTCCTTCGCGGGCGGGGCTTCGGCGGTGGGTGGGGTTGTCGGGGCCGGAGGTTCGGTTGCCGCTTTCCCGGAGGGATCAGCCGGAGGGGCGGGATTCGTCGTGGGCACCTCGTCCGTATGGGGCAGGGGCGGGTTGAGGGACGGGATGGAAGGCGGTGGCGGGATCTTGGGAGCAGGCGTCGCCAGTGGTGCATCGAGTTCGGCCGGACGGAACAGTTCGTCCTTCAGGAAAAACGCAGCTCCCGCCCCAGCCAGCAATAGAATCGCCAGCGCGCCGAAGATGAGGCCCTTACTGCTGCCGCTGCGGGCGGCGGGAACTTGTGAGAGGTCGTCAAAATGGGATGCCCGCGGGCTGGATGAAACCTCCGAAGGCTCCCGGTTCGGGGCGATCAGGCGGTCCGGGAAAGGTTGGTTCTCCGACGATGGCGAAGGATAGTGTTCCGCCTCCGCGAATTGTGGCTGTGGTTCGGGCTGTGGCTGCAGCCGGGGTACCGGCTCCATCGCTGGTGCGGGCTGCGGCGAGGGATCGAACGGCGGTTCGAACTCCGGCTGCAGGCGGGGCACCGGTTCCATTGCCTCATACGGAGGCTGGGGCAGCGGAGCGGCCTGCACGGGTTGTGGATGTGGGTCCGCAAAGGCGGGAACGTAAGGCTCAGGCTCAGGCACCGGTTCCACTGGGATCTGGGGAGCCGGATCCATCACTCCGACGGCCAGATACGCCCCGATGCCCGTGTAGGGATTCGGTGCCACGATGATCTGCTGGCAGGTCGGGCAGGGGCCATCCAGCCCAGCCAGTTCGATCGGGATGCGCAAGGTGCAGGCGCAGGAGGGACATTCGAACTGGATCAGGTCAGGCATGTTGGTCGGACGGTGCAGCCCTTTTGCCAGAAGCTCCGGCAAATGTCCACCTTACGGGGCTTGGAAGTCCGTATGATAGATGATCCCGGGATCAGGCTGCTCCGATGAAATGAAGGCGGAGTGGTGCCGCAATGCCGGATGGATCAGCCGGTGGATGTGCTGTGCGGTGAGTTCCGGGCGGAAATACGCCCTGCCGGAAGGATCGGCGAGATCGACCGCAAAGGATTGGGGTGGTGTCAGTAGGCCTGTGCCGTGGGCTTTCAGGAGGGCTTCCTTGGCATTCCAGATCTCCAACAGGACCACGGCGCGCATGAATTCATCCTCCGGCAGCGCGGCGATCTCCTGCGGATGGCAGAAGCTTTCCTCACAGCCCAGGAGGTCGCGGGCGCGGCTCTCCGGTTCCACGTCGATGCCCACGGAAAAAGGCGCGACGGCGACCAAGGCGAGGTCCCGGCAGTGGGAGAGATTGAAATGCGTGTCCGCGAATGGGGCGGCCAGGCATGGCTTTCCGCCGGGGCCGGTTTCCAGTGGAACCTCCGCAGGTGGCAGGGAAAGGACCTGACCGAGAATCGCACGCAGCCCACTGCGGCAGGCGGTCCAGTGGCGCGCGTCCGTTTCGAAGCGGAAGGCGGCGGCGCGTGCCTTTTCCCCGTCATCGAGGGAGCGGATGTCCGCCCGGATCTCTCCGGGATGGAGGACGTGGATGTGGATCGTCATCCCCTTTTGGCGGATATCCTTGGAGCGAGCTTTTCCGCCAGATGGCGGACGTTCCCGGGGTCGAACAAGGTGAGGTGCTTGCCGGAAACGGGGACGATCTCGAAGCCGCCCAAGGCATGTTCCCGCCAGCCGTAGTCCTCCGGCCACTCGATGTTGTCGCCCTGTTCCTTCGCCCGGAAGAGGCTGATTTTTCCGGCAAAGGGCCGGGGCTGGTAGGCCTGCATCGCCCGCCAGTTCTCCTGCCGCACCTGCACGCGGCGGAGGTCGCCGTGGGCTTCGGCGGGTGTGGAGGCGGCCTCCTCTTCCTCTTTCCTCACCCTCCGGTTGGTGGCGACACCATCCGCGAAGCGTGCGGCCAGCTTCACCACCCGCGGCGCGAGCGGGGTGTCGCTGTTGTTTTTCCAGAACGTGGCGATGCGCCTGGGGATGTTGTTTTCCACATGCGGCGCGGCGGGATTGTGCGTGTCCAGCAGGCCGAGGAAGTCCACCTGGTGCCCTTTCTCCAGCAGCAGGCAGGCCATCTCGTGGGCCACCACACCGCCGAAGGAGTAGCCCGCGAGCCGGAACGGACCCTGCGGATGGGCGGAGAGCAACGTCTGCATGTAGGCGGCGGCGGTTTCCCCGATGCTCATGGGAGTGATGGGGCCGCTGTTGCTCAGCTCCGTTGACTCGATGGCATAGACGGGAAGGTCGGCGGGGAGCAGTGCCGCCAGCTCCCGGTAGAACAACACGCCGCCGTCACCTCCGTGGATGCAGATCAGGGGAGGTTGCGTCCCTTCCGGGGAAAGCGGCACCAGCAGGCCGGTGCCCTGTTTTTCAGGAAGTGGTGCCGGGCGGTCCGGTTCCAGCAGGAGCGCCAGTTCGCCCACCGTCGGATGGCTGATGAGGGCGGAAAGCGGCAGGCTGCGGTCGAACTCCCGGTTGAGGCGGGAAAACATCCGCAGGGCCATGAGCGAGTGGCCGCCCAGCGCGAAGAACTCATCATTGCGGCTGATGTCCGGGATGCCCAGCAGGTCACTCCAGATGCGGGCGAGCCGCTGCTCCGTTTCGCCCGTGGGAGGCGCATGTTCCTTCGCCGGTTGTTTCTCCGCCTGTGGATCAGCGAGCGCGCGGCTGTCGATCTTGCCGTTGGCGGTGATCGGGAAACGGTCGATGATGCCGATGGCGTCCGGGCACATGAAAGCGGGCAGCACACCGGCAAGGTAGGCCCGGAGGACGGCGGGTGTGGGGCTGGCGCCCGGCGCGGGCTGGATCCAGGCGAGGATGCGCTTCGATCCGGAGTCGCTACCCCGCACGGCGACCTTTGCCTGCCGGACATCCGGGTGGGAACCGAGGACGGCTTCGATTTCACCCGGCTCGATGCGGAAGCCGCGGACCTTCACCTGGTGGTCGGTGCGGCCGATGAATTCCAACGTGCCATCCGCCGTCCAGCGGCAGCGGTCGCCGGTCCGGTAGAGCCGCCCGAAGCGTGGATGGGCGATGAACTTTTCCGCGGTCAACGCGGCGTCCCGGTGGTAGCCGATGGCCAGACCGTCTCCGCCCGTGTGGAGTTCACCGGGGATGCCGGGAGGCACCGGCATGCCGGAGGGATCCAGCACGAACACGGTGGTGTTCGACACCGCCCGTCCGATGGGGATGGACACGCGGCTGAGATCCCCGCGCGTGATGGTGTGGCAGGTGGTGAAGGTGGTGTTCTCCGTGGGGCCGTAGCCGTTGATGAGCGTGGTCAGCGGCAGCGCGGCCATCGCCTTCTTCACATGCGGCATGGAAAGCACGTCACCACCGGCGAGGAGGAACTTCAGGCCGGAGAGCGCCTCCGCATGTTCCTCGACCATCAGGTTGAAAAGCCCGGAGGTGAGCCAGAGGACGGTCACGCCATGGTCGCGGACACAGGAGGCGATCTGGTCCAGGCTGGTGCCTTCCCCCGGCAGGACGAGGCTGGCTCCGTTGAGCAGCGGCCCCCAGATCTCCAGCGTGGCCGCGTCGAAGGAAGCGGGCGCGGCATGGAGGAAGACATCGTCTTTCCCGATGGGCAGGAAGTTCGCGTTCTTCACCAGCCGGACGATGGCGCGGTGGGGGACCAGCACTCCCTTCGGCGTCCCGGTGGAACCGGACGTGAACATCAGATAGGCCGCATCCCCGGCCTGCACGCCGGATTCCACTTCATCCACGGCATTGGAAGAGGTTGCCTCCGCGAGCGGGATGCGGGTGACGCCGGAAAGCAAGGCCTCGTCCGAATCGGACAGCAGGAACTTCGCGCCGCATTCGTCGAGCAGGAGCTTGCTGCGCTCCGCGGGGTCGGCGGGATTCAGCGGCACATAGGCTCCACCCGCCATCGCGATGCCCACCAGCGCCGCGATCATGTCTGCGGTGGGCGGCGAAATGACAGCGACCAGATCTCCCGGTGTCATGCCGGATGCCCGGAGTTTCGAGGCGATGGCCCGTGCCCGCCCGTCCAGTTCCCCATACGTCGTTTGCCTGTCGCCATGGATCAGCGCCGTTTTCTCCGGGTGCTCTTTCGCGATGCTCCGGAACAAGCCGCCGACGGTTTCATCCCGTGGGTAAGCTGCAGGCGCGGTGCTCCAGTCGTCCAGGATCCGCGAGGACTCTGTGTCCGTCAGCAGATCCAGCCGGCTGATCCGTTCATCCGGCGTCCGCGCGATCTGTTCGAGGAGGTGGAGGTAGTGTTGCAGCAACCGCTCCATCGTGGAGCGGTCGAACAGGTCGGTGCTGAAATCGCACCCGGCCTGCCATGCCCCGTCCCGCTCCGCCATGAACAGGTGGAGGTCGAAGATGCAGCCGGGGGAGGCGGAGGAAATGTGGGAGATCGTCAGCGGACCGGAGCGCACCGGCTTCGGTGAGAAACGGTCCTGGCTGAAATTGATCTGGAACAGCGGATTGCGGCCCGGGTCCCGTTCCGGCTTGAGCGCGCGGACGATGTTCTCGAAAGGCAGATCCTGGTGCTCGATGGCTTGGACGGCGGTGTCACGCACGCGCCCGAGCAGTTCGTCGAAGGTGGGATCCCCGGAAAGGTCGCTCCGCAGGATCAGCGAGTTGATGAAAACGCCGATCAACGGTTCCAGTTCCCCGCGCGTGCGCCCGCTGACAGGCGTGCCGACGGGGATGTCCGTGGCCCCGGTGTAGCGGTGCAGCAGGAGCTTGAACGCCGCCAACTGGACGTGGAAAAGGGTTGCGCTCCGGCGGCTGGCGATGGCCTGGAGTTTCTCCGTCATCCCGGCGGGTACCGGGACTTTGACGATGGAGCCTTTCCATGACTTGCGCGACGGCCGCGGCCTGTCGGTGGGCAGTTCCGGCTCCGTCATCCCGGCGAGCTTTTCCTGCCACCAGTTGAGCTGCCTGGCGATCCCTGCGGAGGGGAGCGTTTCCTTTTGCCAGACGCTGAAGTCACCGTACTGGATCGGCAGGGGGGGCAGTTCATCCGCGCTGCCGGACACCAACACCTCATAGCCGTGGCGCAGTTCGTTGACGAAGTTGCCGATGGAGAGTCCGTCGAAGATGGCGTGATGGAAGGTGACGTGGAGATGGTGGCGCTCCGGTGCCAGGCGGACGAGTTCCGCACGGAACAACGGGCCTTTCCCGAGGGCGAAGTGGCGGTTGCCCTCCACGCCGCCGAGACGGTCCGCTTCCGCTTCCCGTTCATTCTCCGGAAGCCCGCTGATGTCCCCGTGGGTGAGCTGGAAGGATGAGGTGCTTTCCACCACCTGCAGCAGTTCGCCGTCCTCCTCCTCGAAGTGGGTTCTCAGGATCTCGTGCCGGTCCGCGATGTTGAGGAGCGCCTTTTCGAGCAATGCGCCGTCCAGCGGACCGTCGATGCGGTAGCGCAACGGGACGTTGAAGGCGCTGACGTTCTTGTCCAGCAGCTCCAGATACCAGAATGACTGCTGCGCGACGGAGGCGGGGAACGCCAGGATCTCCTCGGTGGTGGACGGGTCTGTCATGCAGTCAGTTTTTCCGGCGGTAAGCATCGCGGTTCACCCGCTGGATGGGAAGCGGGATATCTGCTTCCGCAGGGGATTGCACGGATGACAGTCCGGCGATGGTGCGCTGCCGGAACACCTGGGCGGGGGTGATGGAGATACCGGCGCGGGTGGCGCGGGTCGTGATCTGGAAGATCAGGATCGAGTCGCCGCCGAGGTCGAAAATGTCATCACCGATGCCGACGTCCGCCTTGCCGAGGACCTGCTTCCAGATCTCGACGAGCTGGCGTTCGGTCTCGTCGCGCGGTGGCAGGATCTCGCGGGCGGAGGATGTGTCATCCGTGTGGGAGGGAGCGGGCAATGCCTTGCGGTCGATCTTGCCGTTGGGTGTCAGCGGCAGGCTTTCCAGCACCGTGAAGGACGACGGGATCATATAGTCCGGAAGACGGGTGCCGAGATAGCCGCGGAGGATGGAGGACAGCTCCGCGTTCGCCTTGCTGCCCGCGGAGGCGGGTTGGTTCGCGCAGGCATCGGCGGATTTCTCCGGCGCATGTTCCGGCCATGCGGGCAGTGCCGCATTCGCCTTCGGGATGAGGATGGCTTCCAGCAGTCCGGCGGTGCCGTCACCCTGCCAGCGGACGTGGGCGCGGAAGCCCAGGTTCGCCGCCACGGCGCAGAGGTCCTCCGCGCTGACCGCGGACGTCGGGGGTGGGGATGCCTGCGGCAGCGGCGTATCCGCCGTTCCCTGTTCCACCGCGTGGTGGAAGGCGAGGGCCGGGGCAAGGCGGGCGTCCGGGATGCCAGTGAGATGGAGCGGCTCGGAGGAGTCCATCAGCAGGGCCTCCAGTTGCTCCAGGTTCAGGTTCTTCCATGGCGTCGCCGCAGGCGCGGGGAGCAGGGCCGGTGCCTGCCCGACGTGCAGCACCACATCGTAGTGGTAGATGTTCGTCTCGTTGGTGACCTTGCCGCGGCGCAGCAGGATCTCCGTATGGGCGAGCGAGGGAAGCTGGCCGCGGAGGTGGGTGAACCAATCGGGGTCCAGGGAAAGCTCGGTTTCCCCGCCAAGACGCTGGGTCACTTTTTCGCGGAGCTGTCCACTGGTGGTCCCGGCCGGTGCGCGGGCAGCCAGTGCTTCCGCGTGGTGGACGGGGAGCAGGGCGTTGCTCTGGATGTCACCGAGGAAGATCCTGCCGCCGGGACGCAGGGTGAGCGCGGCTTTTTCCAGGACATCCGCGAGGTATTCCGCGGAGGGGAAATACTGCGCCACCGAGTTGATGATCACCGTGTCGAAATATCCGTCCGGGATGCCGCTGAAATCATCCGCCGGGCGGTGGAACAGCTTCACCTGCGGCTGCGGGTGGTTTTTGCGCAACGCCTCGATGGCGACCTGCGAAATGTCCGCCGCCCAGTAGGCCTCCGCATCCGGCGCGAGGCGGGACAGGATCTGGCCCGTGCCGCAACCGATCTCGAAAATACGACGTCCCTCGTAGCCGCGGATACGGTCGACGGTGGTGTCGATCCATTCCGTGACCTGGGCATCCAGGTTCTCGACCCCCGCCCAGCCTGCGATGACCGAGTCGAGCCGGTCGAGCTGTCCGCCACCGCTCTGTTCCAGCGCGGAGGAATAGAGCAAATTCCACTGGCTTTCCCAGATGGTGGTGCCTTCCCCGGTGGTGTTGCCGGAGGTCTTGAGGTAGGCGGCGATCTTTCCTTCATGCACCGTCGCCACCGCCTGTTCGACGGAGGGATGGGATGCCAGCAGCGACTCGATTTCCCCCAGCTCGATGCGGTAGCCGCGCAGCTTCACCTGGTGGTCGAGGCGGCCGAGGAACTGTAGTTCGCCGTTCTCGAAGTGGCGCACCAGGTCCCCTGTCTTGTAGAGGCGGGCGGACGGATCGGTGGAAAATGGATCGCGGATGAACTTGGCCGCCGTCAGGTCCGGACGGTGCAGGTAGCCGCGGGCCAGTCCCGCGCCGCCGAGGTGCAGCTCTCCGGGCACGCCGGGAGGCAGCAGCTTTCCGTTCGGGTCCAGCACATAGGCACGGGTGTTGGAGATCGGCCGGCCGATGCTGGCGATTTCACCCGCCTTGCGCAGCGTGTAGGTGGAGTAGGTCGTGTCTTCGGACGGGCCGTAGAGATCATGGACCTTCGCCACGGAGGTTTCCCGGTAGATGCGGTCCACCAGTGCGGTCGGCAGCGCCTCGCCCGCCAGGTTGACCACCTTGACGGATGGCGGCACCAGCTTCGCGTCCACCAGTTCGCTGATGGCGGAGGGGACTGTGTTGATGAGCGTGATGTCCGCCAGATGAGGGTGGTTTTTCAGATCCAGCGCATTGGCCGCCAGAATCACCGAGCCGCCGGAGGACAGCGTCACGAACATCTCGAAGACCGAGAGGTCGAAGCAGATGGAGGTGGAGAAAAGAACGCCGCTCAGTTCCTCCGCGGTGTGGACCGACTTTGCCCAGTCGATGAAGGTGGTCGCGTTGCGGTGCTCGATCGCCACGCCCTTCGGTTGGCCGGTGGAGCCGGAGGTGTAGATGACGTAGGCGAGGTCCGCAGGTTGGGTGCCGGATGCGTCCCTCCACGCGGATTGCGTGAGCGCGTCGTCGATGAAAAGCGTCCGCGTCTGCTCCTGCGCTGGCAGCGATCCGGAAAGCGCGCGCTGGGTCAGCAGCAGCGGTGCCTTCGAGTCCTGGAGGATGTAGGCGATGCGCTCCGCGGGATATTTCGGATCAATGGGCACGTAGGCGGCGCCGGATTTCAGCACCGCCAGGATGGCGACGAGCATCTCCGGCGAGCGTTCCGCGCAGACGCCGACGAGCGTGTCGCGGGTCGCTCCGTTCTCGCGCAGCGTCTTGGCCAGTGCGTTGGCGTGGCCGTCCAGTTGGCCGTAGGTGAATGTCCTGCCATACGCACGGAGGGCGATCGCGTCCGGCGTGCGGTCCACCTGTTCCTCGATCATCTGGTGGATGGACGCCTGCGCCGGCAGCGGGGCGTCGGTGGCGTTCCAATCCTCCAGCAGCTTGCGGCGCTCGTCCCCGCCGACGATCTCCAGTTCACCCAGCGCCGCGGAATGGTCGCTGATGGCGGACTCGATCAGTTGCTCATAGGCGGCCAGCCAACCGAGGATGGTGGTGCGGTCGTGGAGGTCCGTGTTGTATTCGCACTCCACCACCAGCTTGTCGTCCGTCTGGATGAGGTTGAAGAACAGGTCGAAGTTCACGAACTGCTTCGGATTGGTGGAAACATCGACCTCCAGGCCATCGAACTTCACGTGGTCGATGCCCGTCTTGTCGATGTTGAAGATGACGGAAACCAGCGGCACGCGGCTGGTGTCGCGGGTGATGCGGATCTTCCGCAGCAGGCTGCCGAAGGTGTAGTTCTGGTGGTCGTAGGCCTCCAGCACCTGCTCCTTCACCTCCGCCGCGAACCGGTCGAACGGAGTGGCGGTGGCGGGCTTCAGACGGAGCGGCAGGAAGTTGAGACAATGGCCGATCAGTTCGTCCCGGTCGATGCGGGTCTGGCCCGCGGCCGGCACGCCGATGACGATGTCCTCCTGCGTGGTCAGGCGGTGGAGCAGCGTGGCGAAGGAGGAAAGCAGCGTGGCGAAAAGGGTGCCTCCCAGCTTCGGCGCGGCTTTCTTCAGCCGGGCGTAACGGTCGCCGCAGAGGGTGATGGCCTCCATCGAGCCGCGGTAGCTCTTCATCAGCGGGCGCGGGTGGTCGGTCGGGAGTTCCAGCACCGGCGCGGGTTCGGAGAACTTGTCGATCCAGAAGGCCTCAGCGGTGTCCCTTTCGCTGGAGAGGTGCTGTGACACCTCCATCCGTGCGTAGTCGGCGAAAGACATGGCCGGTGCCAGCATCGGCAGGCGGCCTGCCTTCCGCGCGTTGTAGGCTGCGCCCAGCTCCGCGATGATCATGCCGAACGACCAGCCGTCACAGATGAGGTGGTGCGCGGTGAAGATCAGTTCGTGGCGGACGGACGAAAGGTGGACCAGTTGGAACCTCACCAGCGGACCGTTGGTGAGGTCGAAGGGGGTTGAGCTTTCCGCTTCCTTCAGCAGGCTGAGCGGCAGCGTGGCGGAGCGGGATTCCGCGCCGCCGGGACCGGCGAAGTTGTGCTCGATGACCTCCACCGTTTTTGCGGACGGATGGAAGAACTGCGTGGAGCCATCGCCGGAGATGGTGCTGCGAAGGGCGGGATGACGCGCCACGATGTCAGCGAGCGCGGCTTTCAGGGCGGGCACATCCAGTTCACCGGAGAGGCGGATGATGTTGGACTCGTTGAAGGAGCAGTTCGCTTCGTCGCCCATCTGCACCGCGTGGAAGATTTCGCGCTGGGCCTCGGTCGTCGGTGCGGAGTCCGAGCGCGGGAATCGGGCGGGAGGCCGCACGTCCGTGGTGGTGGATGCAGGCAGGAATCCGGCGGCCTGCATCTCGTGGACCGCTTCCACGAACGCCGTGACCATGTGGTCCAGGTCCGCGTCCGTATGGGCGCTGGTGAAATAAAGCGGCCTGCCTTCCCAGATGTGCACGCCTTTTTCCCGCAGGAAATACCACAGCAGGCTGGCATACTTCAGGTCCGGCGCGTGCTCGATCACCGCGTGCGCGCTGAAGTGCGGGATGCGGATCGGCACGCCGATGGCGGCGAAGTAATCGTTGAGCGTGCGGCAGAAGCGGGCGACCCGTTCCTCCACCTCGATCTGCAGGCGCGGGCCTTCGCCCTTGAGGTGCTCGATCACGCGCGATGCCGCGGCCAGTGCCAGCGGGTGGCGCACGAAGGTGCCGGCGAAGAAGGTCACGCCCACCTCCGGGAAACTATCATCACCGTAGTTCCATGCACCGCCGTCGAGCGCGTCCATGTATTCCCGCTTTCCGGCGAGCACACCGATGGGCATGCCGCCGCCGACGACCTTGCCATAGGTGGCCAGGTCCGCCTCCACGCCGAAGTAGGCCTGTGCGCCGCCCGGATGGCAACGGAAGCCGGTGACCACCTCGTCGAAGATGAGGGCCGTGCCCGCTTCCTTCGTGATGGCACGCACCTGGTGCATGAAGTCGCGCGGCTGCAGGCCGGGGGCGCGGCTCTGCACCGGCTCCACCATCACCGCCGCCAGCTCATGCGCATGCGCTTTCAGGATCTCAAGGGAGGCCGGGTCCGCGTAGTCCAGCACCAGCATGTTCTCCACCAGCGACTGCGGGATGCCGGGAGCGATGGGCTGCGCCTTGTAAATGCCGTCCACCCATGCACCGCGGACCAGCACTTCCTCGAACATGCCGTGGTAATCGCCTGTGAAATAGGCGATCCGTTGGCGTCCGGTGATCGTGCGGGCGAGGCGCATGGCCGCCATCACCGCCTCGGAGCCGGTGTTGCAGAACGTCACGCGGTCCATGTTCGTCAGCTCCGCGATGGATGCTGCGAGCTTCCCGGCGATGGGCGACTGCGGCCCGATCTCGATGCCTGTCTTCAGTTGCTCCTCGATTGCGGGGATCAGCCAGTCCGGGGAGTGGCCGAAGAAATAGGTGCCGAAGCCCATGGTGATATCGACGTATTCGTTGCCATCGATGTCCCAGATCCTGCCGCCCTTCGAGCGCGCGGAGACGATGGGATAGACCATTTCCTTCCACAGAGACTTGAAGCCCGCCACCGCGCGCGGGTCCGCGTAGTGGGCGCGGTGCTCCGCGGCATAGACCTTCGATCCCGGGGTCTTGCGGACGTAGCGGGAGGTCAGTTCCAGCAGGCCTTTTTGCTGCTGCTGGGTGAGTCCGCCGTTCTCGCCTTTCTCGATCGGCTTGTAGGGGCCGAACCGCGCGTTGGCCGCCGCGCCGGACCGTGGGAAACGTTCCGGCCATTTCACCGGCGTGAGGTTGCCCGCCGGAGCCACAGCCGGTTGCTGTGTCCGTTGCTGGGCGATGAGGTTCTGGATCAGCGCGATCTGGTTGTTGAGCGCGTTCTCCAGATCGCTGCCGCCGCTGGTGGGGATGGAAAGCGGAGCCGCGGCTGGAGCGGACGCAGGTGCCGCCGCTTGCAACGGCTGCGGTGCCACCTCCTGGATGTGTTTCGAGATCGACGCCACGGATGAAAGTTCACCCAGCATCTGGCGGAAGGTGATCTTCACCCCGAACGCGGAGTGGATCGCCTGGCTGGCCTGGGTGAGGAACAGTGAATCGAAGCCGAGTTCCGTGAAAGTCGCCGAGTCGTCCTCAACCGGCACGCCGGAAAGCTCGAGGATCAGAGCGCGGAGTTTCTCGCTGGGATCGGGAAGGGTCATGGGCGTGGGGGTGGGGAGGGATGCGGAAAGCGGTTGCGGAACAGGTGCGGGATTCACAGCGGCGGCACGCGCCGAGTTGTCGATCCAGAAACTCTTCCGGTCGAAAGCGTAGGTGGGAAGGTGGATGCGCGCGCGCTTTTCGTTCCCATAGTAGGCGGTCCAGTCCGGCGTGACGCCGTGGCTCCACAATCCGCCGAGCGCGGCATGGAGGTCACCGGCGTCTTCCGTGGAGGACGGGAGGCTGGCAATGACGGGGCTGCTCCCGCGCTGCGGATGCTGGCGGGCGAACTGGGCGAGCGCCTGGCCGGGGCCGATTTCCAGGAAGATGTAATCACCCGATGAGAACGCCGTCGCCAGTGCGTCCGAGAAAAGCACCGGCTGGCGGAGTTGGCGCGACCAGTAGGATGGATCGCCAACCACGGAGGCGTCGATAAGGCCGCCAGTGCAGGTGGAGATCCACGGGATGGCCGGTGCATTCGCATGGATGCGGGATGCCTCGTCGCGGAACACGCCGGTGATCGGCTCCATCGCGGCGGAGTGGAAGGCATGGGATGTTTTCAGCACACGGGAGGCGATTCCGGAAGCTTCGAGTGATTGCTGGAAACCGAGGATGGCCCCGCTTTCTCCGGAGACCGTGCAGAGCTTCGGGCTGTTCACCGCCGCGAGGTCGATGCCTCCGGGCAGGGTGATCTCATCCGCACCGGCACGGACGGCCAGCATGGAGCCGCCCGGCAGATCCTGCATCAGCGAGGCGCGCCGGGAGAGAAGCTGCAGCGCGTCCCGCAGGGTGAAGGTGCCCGCCAGCACCGCCGCCACATACTCACCGATGCTGTGGCCGATGAGCAGCGAAGGCTGGATGCCCCAGGACATGAAAAGCCGCGCGAGCGAATACTCCACCGCGAAGATGCACGGCTGGGTGATGGCCGTCTGGTCCAGCCGGGCGAGCGTGGATTCCTCCTGCCCTGCGGATGGATAGAGAATGGTGCGGATGTCCTCATGGATGAGCCCGGAAAGGAGGGTCGCGCACTCGTCCATCGCGGCACGGAAGACCGGCTCGGAGTCATAGGCTCCCCGGGTCATGCCGCCGTATTGGGAACCCTGTCCGGGGAAGAGGAAGGCGATCTTCTTTCCTTCTCCGGAAACCGTGGTCGCACCGCTGGAGGAGCGGAGTTTCGCAAACGCGTCCTCCAGATTTTCCGCGGCGACGGAACGCCGCACGGGAAATGCACGGCGTGCGGTGGTGAGTGTGAAGCCGGTATCGGAAAGCGATGGGCAGTGGGTCTCAAGGTGCTCCGCCAACTGTTTGGCGGCGAGGTCGAGCGAGGCTTCGGTTTTCGCGGAAAGCGTCAGCAGCACCGGGCGTGAGGACTCCGTCGTCCGTGCGGCGGCTGGTGGTTCCTGCACGACCACGTGGGCGTTGGTGCCACCCACGCCGAACGCACTGACCCCGGCGATCCGCGGGGCATTTCCGCCAGCCCATTCGCGGTCCGATGAAACGGGGGAGAAGGGGCTGCCCGCGAAGTCGATGTGCGGATTGGGCGACTGGAAATGGAGCAGCGCGGGGATCTTTCCATGGCGGAACTGGAGGATCGTCTTGATCAGGCCCGTCACCCCGGCGGCGACATCGAGATGGCCGATGTGGGTCTTGCCGGTGCCCAGCGCACAGAACTGGTTGGCCGTGGCACCTCCGTCACGGAAGGCTTTGGTGAGCGCCGCCACTTCGATGGGATCGCCCAGGGGCGTGCCGGTGCCGTGGGCCTCGACGTAGGAAATGTCCCATGGGTTCACTCCCGCGGCGGCCTGCGCCATGGCGATGACCTCCGCCTGTGCGTTCACTCCCGGAGCGGCGAAGCCGATCTTGTCGGAACCGTCGTTGTTCACCGCCCAGCCCTTGATCACGGCAAGGATGGGGTCCCCGTCCGCAACTGCTTCGCTCAGGCGTTTCAGCAAGACCACGCCGCAGCCGTGGCCGAACACGGTGCCCGCCGCCTGCGCGTCAAAGGCGCGGCAGGTTCCGTCGGGCGAGACCATGCCTTCCTCCGTGAAAAGGTAGTGGCGTTCCTGCGGAAAGCTGACGGAAACACCGCCCGCCAGCGCGAGGTCGGTCTGGTAGGTGAGCAGCGCGGTCGCCGCCTGGCAGATGGCCACCAGCGAGGTGGAGCAAGCGGTCTGGATCGCCATGCTGGGTCCGCGCAGGTTCAGCTTGTAGGACACGCGCACGGGCAGGAAGTCCTTGTCGTTGCCGAGCATCTTCTGATACTCGCCGACCTGGTAGTTCTCCGCCAGATGCGCCGCATCGCCGATGTTGTGGAGCAGGTAGGTGTTCAGGCTCAGACCGGCATAGACGCCGATCATCCCGGAGTAGGCGGCGGGGTCGCAGCCGCCGTCTTCCAGGGCCTCCCACGCGCATTCCAGGAAGACGCGGTGCTGCGGGTCCATCAGTTCCGCTTCCTTCGGGTAGATGCCGAAGAAGGCGGCGTCGAAAAGATCGGGCTGCTCCAGGATGCTGCGCGCGCCGACATGGCGTCTGCCTTCCGCATCCGTGCGGTCGCCGAAGCGGGTCACGCAGTCCCGTCCGGAGATCAGGTTGCTCCAGAATTCCTCCGGATTCCCCGCGTTGGGGAACCGTCCGGACATGCCGATGATTGCGATGGCTTCAGGCTCTTGCTGCGGATCGTTCATGGCTGTGTGGGACGGCGGAATCTTGAGAAACCGGCCTGCTGGAGCCGGGCGCGGTTCTGGGTGGAGGAAAGGTCGGTCCCGGCGGAGGCCGGGGAAAGGTGGGCGGCCAGCGCGCGGGCGCTCGGGTGCGCGAACAGGTCCGTGATGTTGAGATCACGGCCGGTCAGCTCGCGGAGGCGGACATGCACCACCGCAAGATGGATGGAAGTGCCGCCCAGGTCGAAGAAGTTCGCCGTCGGGTCCGTCAGGGAACGCCCCAGCAGCTCCGACCAGATGGCGAGGATCTGCCGTTCCAGCGTGCCGCCCGTTCCGTTCGCGGGTGCCGCGGCTTTCTCCGGTGCGGGCTGCGCGAGGGCCTTACGGTCCACCTTTCCGTTCGGCGTCATCGGGAACTCATCGGTGGAAATGAACTCCGCCGGGATCATGTAGGCTGGCAGCTTCGCGGACAGATGCTCCCGCAGGATGAGGGCGTCCGCTTCTCCTTGCACGTGCGCGATGAGGCGTTCCCCGTCGGAAAGGACCACTGCCTCCCGCACGCCGGGGTGGGTGGAAAGGGCGATCTCGATTTCCCCCAGCTCGATCCGGAAACCGTTCACCTTCACTTGGTGGTCGGCGCGGCCCCGGAACTCGATCACGCCATCCGGCAGACGCCGGGCCAGGTCGCCGCTGCGGTAGATACCGCCGGTGAAACGCTCCGCCGTGCGGGCGGGATCATGGAGATAGCCTCCGCCCACGCCGATGCCGCCGATGCAGAGTTCGCCGGTTTCGCCATCCGGCAGTTCTCGGAGATCCTCATCGCGGATGGTCACGATGGTGTTGGGCACGTCACGTCCGGTGGGGACGAAAGGGTAGGCGTCCAGATTTCCTGCGTGCAGGCGGTGGAACGCGCAGATGTCCGCGCACTCCGTCGGGCCGTAGCTGTTCACCACCTCCGCCCGGCAGGACGGGTGGGTCAGCCAGCCGCGCAGCCGGGGGACGGAAATCGGCTCGCCGCCCAGCACCGCGAAGCGGAGCGATGAAAGATCACCGAAAGCGGAAGCCGCCGCCGCATCCACCAGCGGGTAGAATGCGCTGGGCGTGCAGTTCACCAGCGTGACGCCATGCGTGCGGACCAGCGTGGAAATACGATGGATATCGTAGTGGTCGCCGTGATCCAGGATCATCGTCCCGCCAGTCACCAGCGGGGCGAAGAAATTTTTCTGCGTCAGGTCGAAGCTGGGGGAGCTGATCACCAGCGTCACATCCTCCGGACCCAGCGTGAGTTCATCCACATACCAGCCGACCAGGTTCCGGAACCCACGGTGAAAGACGGACGCCGCTTTCGGCACGCCCGTCGAGCCGGACGTGAAAATGGCGTAGATGAAATCATCCGCTCCGGCTTCTCCGGGGACAGCGCCATTTCCGGTGGCCGCATCCACCGGGATGACGCGCACACCATTGAAGGATCCGGCGGAATCCCCGCGGCTGATGATCCGCGTGAGCTTCGCGGAGGCGGTCATGTGGGCGATCCGCTCGGCGGGATAGGAAGGATCGAGAGGGATGTAGGCCGCCCCTGCTTTCAGCACCGCCAGGATGGCCACCACCAGATCGATCGACCGTGGCAGGCCGATGCCGATGAAATCCCCGCGTCCGGCGCCATCAGCGGCGATGGCGGCGGCCAGTTGGTCCGAGCGGCTTTCCAGCTCTCCATAGGTGACGCTTTCCCCGCCGCAGCGGATGGCGGTCTTGCCGGGAAAGAGGCTGGCTTGACGGGAGATGCTCCCGGTCAGCCCGGAGGAGATTTCGGAAACGGTGGGGGAAAGGTTCACGATGGAGGGGGACATCGGTTCGGCACATCGCGGCTCCGCTGGTGTGCCTGTGGCAGATGATCAGGAAAGGTGGGGGATCAAGGAATGGGAAAATCCAATGATTAATAACGGTCGGTGAATAACTGGGTTGATTTGCTTAATTGTTAAGATATGTAAATCATTGGCGGGCGGGCTGCCTGAATGCTTGAATTTGTTATATACCTCTAGGGGTTTGCGTGCATTACGTGATCACGTATTAACTCGGAACCTGAATCTCCTTGAATGCATGGCATATGGGAGGGACCGTCGTCGTGTCGCTCCCCCCGACAATGCGTTCCCTTCACCCACAGACCATAGGGCGGGCTCTCACCGTGGCCATTTTCATGGCCGCCGGTCTGGCCACCGCCCGAGAATTCACTCCGGTAACCGATCCGGCGGTGATGGGACGTGCCGATGATCCGCCGCCATCCCCGCTGGTCGCTCCCCGTGATCCGATGATGGGGGAGACGCGGTCCCAGGGGATCGATCTCGGGGTGGTCATCTCCGCTGCCTACGACGACAACATTTTCCTCAGTGCGAACGACGCGAAGTCGGACTTCGTCAGCAAGGTGACTCCCGAAATCGGCTACTCCAGGGGCGACCGTGATTCCCAGGAGGGCGGCTACCTGAAGATCGCCTACCGGCCGACCGGCGTCGTGTACGCCCGGACCAGCGGCGACAACCGGATCGACCACGAGGCGAAGGCCGCCATCGGGATCGTTGGAAACAAGGCCGCCGTGGATTACTCCGTGGCCTACGGCAAGATCGGTGACGCGACTCCGGATGCCGGACGCCAGGCGGACCGGCAGCTTTTCGAGCATGTGGTGAGGATCGCCTGGGTTCCGAGGGAGAAGCTCGCCCTTGAGGTGGCCGCCGGCCAGTCCATTGCGGAGTACGCGGACAAGGTGCTGCTCGACTCCCGTGAGGCCTTCGGCGAGGTGGCCCTGCGCTATGCCTATTCCCCGAAGACCCGCCTGGGCCTCGCCTACCGTGGCGGCCGGTTCGAGGTGGAGGACATGCAGGACCAGCGGTTCCAGCGCCTGACGGGCAAGATCGAGTGGCAGCCGCGTGAGAAGATCCGCGTCGAGCTGGAGGCAGGTGCGGAAAAACGGAAGTATGCGAATGGTTCCAGCGTCACCCCCGTCGTCGAAGGACGCATCGACTGGAGCCCTTCGGAGAAGACGAACTATTTCCTGACCGCCTACCGCCGCGAGACGGCCTCCGCGTTTTCCGCCGGGCAGAACTACCGCCTGACCGGAGCCACCGCCGGGGTTTCGCAGAAGATCGGCGAAAAGTGGACCGCCCATCTGGAAGGCGGCGTGGAGAACGCCTCCTACCGTCAGGTGGAGGGCATCGGCGGCGACGCGGGCAAGGACACCCTGTGGTTCGTCCGCCCGGCGATTTCCTATCGTTTCACCGAGGAACTCGGCCTCGAGATTTTCTACCGCGTTTCCAGCAATGACTCCAGCCGCGCCGGCTTCGGTTACGACCAGCAGAGCGCGGGTGTCCTCCTCGAATACAAATTCTGACCCAGCCATACGCCATGTGGAAGAAGCTCACAGTCCTGTTCACCCTCCTCGCCCCGGTTCTCCAGGCGCAGGTGAGGGAAGGCACGTCCGGTGTCATCGGGCGGATGGATTCCGTCGAGGTGCGTGTGTTCCGCGAGGATGAACTGACCACCCGCGGCCAGCTTTCCTCCGACGGCACCATCTCGATGCCACTCATCGGTGCGGTGCGGATCGAGGGCCTCACCACCGACCAGGCCGCCGCTGCCATCTCCCGCCGCCTGAAGGACGGCTACCTTGTCCGCCCGGAGGTCAGCGTCTCAATCGAGGCGCGCATCCGCCGGACGGTGACCATCCTCGGCCAGGCCCAGCGTCCGGGAGTCTTCGAAATCCCCGCACACCGCCGCCTGACCTTGGTGGAGGTGGTCGGTCTGGCGGGCGGCACCACCCGCATCGCCAATGAGAAGAAAGTCACCCTGAAGCGGGGCGGGCAGGTCTTCTCCGTGAATCTGAGGGACATCACCAACGGAAAAGGTGAGGACATCCAGCTCCGCGACGGCGACACCATCACCATCCCCGAAAGCCTCTTTTGACCCGAATGAACCGCAGGGACAACCAACATGCACAGCTCACCGTCCGTCAGGCCGGTGCGCTCGCCGTGCCTGCGGCCCCGGCTGCCCCTGCCCAGGATCCAGCGGCGTTCCTGCCGACGATCGAGATCGGGCGTGTGTTCGGATTCCTGCTCCGCCGCGGCTGGCTGGTGGCGGTTCTCGGTGCGCTTGGCATCGCGTGCTCCCTGCTCTACATCAAGGGTGCGACAAAGGTTTATAGGGCTTTCGGATCGGTCAACGTGGCGACCCAGGCTCCCCAGGTGCTGAATATCCAGGCGGTGTCCTCGGAAGAGGCGAAGGATCTGGAGCAGATGCGTTCCGTTGAGCAGGGGATGTTATCCTCCACCCTTTTCCTCCGGTTGATCGAGGAGCACGGACTTGCCGCTGATCCTGATTTCGCGGCGCCCGGAACGGGTCCGGAAAAACTCGTTCAGACCCTCGCCCAACGGGTGCGGGTGGAATTGCTCCGTGGTACCCGCATCATCAACATCTCCGTCGATGACACCAATCCGGTCCGCGCGAAGGAACTGGTCCAGTCCATCGTTGACGAATACGAGAAATCGAGCGCCGACCGCCAGCAGTCGATCACCCGCCGGGCGAGCGAAGGCCTGGCCCGCGAGGAGCAACGCCTGCGCGGAAAGATGGATGACTCCGCCCGCAAGCTGCAGGAGTTCCGCGAGAGCCACCGCGTCCCGGGGCTGGAGGCAACCCCGGGTGCCGTGGCACCGGATGACAACGTGACGTCGCTCACCACCCAACTCGGGCAAGCGAAGTCCGAGCGGCTGCGCCTGGAAGCTGAATACGAATCCTTCAAAAAATTCGATCCGAAAGACCCCGGCGCGCTGGCGGGTGCCGGTAACTCCGAGCAGGCCACGGAGGTGATCTCACAGGTCCGCGCGATCCAGGAGAAGGAGGCGGAATTCGCCGCGATCAAGGAACGCTATCTGGAAAAGCACCCCACCTACATCGCGATTTCCAGTGAGCTGGCGCTTCTTCGGAAAAACCTGGAGGATAGCTCCGCCGCTGCGGGCGATGCGCTGGAGAAGAAATACCGCATCGCGATGGAGAATGAAACCAAGCTCACGGCCGCCCTTTCCACCGCGAAGGTGGATGCCGTGGAGATCGAAGGACTGCGTGAGAATTTCCGCGCGCTGGATCGCGAGGCTGAGGCCGACCGCACCCTTCACGACGCCGTGGCGGCCCGCCTTCGCGAAACGCTCCTGAGTGCGTCGATCCCGGCTTCCGTGCTCAGTTGGAAGGATCGTCCGATGACTCCGGAAAAGCCAAACAACCCGCGCAAGCTGGTGGCACTCGGCCTTGGTGCGGGCACCGGATTCTTCATGGGCTTGATCCTGATGGTTGGACTGGAGCTGGCGGACGGACGCATCAGGGATGCGGGATCGGCCGCCCGTGCCGCCGGTGTGCCACTGCTCGCCCGGATCCCCGCTGCCAGCGCGGCGGATGCTTTCCGCCAGTTGCGGACCATCCTTTCCCCGGATGACGGATCGCGGACCGCGCGCACCATTCTTTTCGCCAGTGCCCGGACGGGTGAAGGCCGCTCGTTCTGTGCCCTGAACTACGCCACCTCACTCGCGATCCAGGGCCACCGCACCTTGTTGCTGGATGCGGACCTCCGTTCCGGTGGCATCAGTGCGGAGCATATGGGCCGCAGCGGGCTGGGGGATTTCCTCGCCGGGGATGTCGCCCCTGCGGAGGTCTGCTTCGCCACCGGCCAGCAGAATCTCTACCTGCTTTCCTCCGGCGCTCCCCGTCCGGACTCCGGCGACCTGCTGGGCAGTTCCCGCTTCGCCGCGTTGCTGGAAGATGCCTACCGTTGGTTCGACCGCGTGGTGATCGACACGCCTCCGCTGCTTGACTCGGCGGATGCCGCGGTCATCGCCCGCTATGCGGACCGCTGCTGCTTGGTGGTATCGGACCAGGGCGGCCATCGCCGCGGACTCCGCCAGGCATCGGAGATGATCCGCTCCGCCGGTGGCAGCCTCGTCGGATTTGTCTGGAATGAGATCCCCCGCGGGCGGAACAGCCGCACCGCAGGGCCGTCCGTCCGGGCTTCCCATCCTCTCATCGGCGGTGGATCACCACGCCGTTCCGACCCGCCAAAGGGTCTGGCATCATGAAAACTTTCCTGTCCCAAGTTGTTAACGCCGCAGGCTCATCCGTGAGCCGGGCGATATCGTTTGTTCCCCCCACCCCCCCGACAAATGATTTCCACCCCCCGACTGAAATCGTTCGAACCCGACACCGCTCGGGTTTCAGCCCCCCCGATTGAGCAAGCCCCCCGCTTCAACCTCCGCCACCGCAACCGTCCGTGGGTGGCGAACCAGAAACTCGTCGCAATCAGCTTCCTGGGAGATGCCGTCGTCATCTTCCTGGCGCTGGTGATTGCCTACATCATCCGGTTCGAGACCAGCATGCGGGGATTCGGCGTGTCCGATCCCATCGTGGATGCGCGCAGCTACCTCGGCCACGTGTCGGTCGGCACCCTGTTGCTCGTTTTCCTGCTGGCGAACTTCCGCCTCCATGATCCGCGCAACTTCCTGGCGATCCGCAAATGCGGCCTCATCATCGTGAAATCCTGCGCCATCTGGTGCGCCGGGTTCCTCGCGATCTCGCTCATGCTGAAGATCGATCCGGCGATCAGCCGCCTCTACTGCGTGATCGGCGCGCTCACCGCCATGAGCATGATGCTTTTCTGGCGCTGGTTCCTTTTCTGCATCCTGCGCGGGGACGGCTATGTGGAAAAGCTCCAGCAGAAGGCGATCTTCGTCGGCTGGAATGACGAATGTACGCGCGCGCTGGCCCGTTCCAAGCGTGGACGCATCCAGCCGATCGCGATTGCTGGTGTCATCCTGCCTCCGGGCGGCACCGTGCCGCAGGACCTGCCGGCGGAGGTGCCGGTGCTCGGCGGTTGGTCCCAGTTCCGCAACCTGCTGCGCTCGACCGGATCTGATCTGGTGATGGTGGTGGACGGAAATCTCGACCGGAATGACATGCTCTCGCTCGCGGAAACCTGTGGCAAGGAGTTCGCCGACTTCAAGCTGGTGCCGAGCTGCTTCCAGATCCTGGTCTCCGGCCTGAATCTGGAGAACTTCCACGGCATGCCCGTGCTCGGCGTGGGCAGGCTCCCGCTGCACCATGCGTTCAACAACGTGTTCAAGCGTTTCGTCGACATCATCGGCAGCATTGTCGGACTCATCGTCTTCGCCCCGCTGATGGCGCTGTTCATGGCCTGGGTCTATCTGGAGTCCCCCGGCTCCGTGCTCTACCGCCAGCGCCGCATCGGCCTGAACGGAAAGCCATTCGACATCCTGAAAATCCGCAGCATGCGCCTGGATGCGGAGACCCCCGGCAAAGTTGGCTGGACCGTGAAGGACGACCCGCGCCGCCTGAAGATCGGAGCGTTGATCCGGAAATGGAACATCGACGAGTTGCCGCAGTTCTGGAACGTGCTGCGCGGCGACATGAGCCTCGTCGGCCCGCGCCCGGAACGGCCGGAGCTGATCGAGAACTTCAAGGAGGACATCCCCCACTACAACGTCCGTCACAACATCAAGCCCGGCGTCACCGGCTGGGCGCAGGTGAATGGATTGCGGGGTGACACCTGCCTGCGCGAGCGCGTGAAGTTCGACCTCGACTACATCGAGAACTGGAACTTCATGCTCGACTTCCAGATCATGGTCATGACCTTCCTCAATCGCCGGGGCGCCTGTTGATGGACGCGGCGGTCATCGAAGACATGCCTGAATCCACGACTGCTGAGAACTCCATCCGCCGTGATCGCTCGATCCGGCTGGCGGTGGTCACTTCGCTGGTCTCAAAGCTGGGGACGGTCCTCCTCCAACTGATCTCCATTCCCCTCGCCGTGCGGGTGCTGGGACGGGAGGAATTCGGGCTTTTCACCATGGTGAACCTCACGCTGGGGACGGTGTCACTGCTGGAGATCGGCGTGGGGCCTGCCCTCGCCCACGGACTTTCCAAGGCACGGGCGAAGGGGGATGTGGAAAGCCAGCGTGCCCTGGTGTCCACCGCCTTGCTGCTGATGCTGGGGGTGGCCTTGCTTGCCGGTGCGCTGATGGCCTCCGTCTTGGCCCTGGTTCCCTTCGACTCCCTGTTCGGCGCGAAGTTCGCCGGAAAGGAAACACTGCTGCGCCCCGCCATGTGGGTGGGCCTCGGCTTGTTCCTCATGTTTTTCGTGGTGAACCTCACGGAGCGCATCCGGGAAGGTTATCTGGAGGTCGCGTCCAACAATCTGTGGGGTGCCGTTGGCAATGTACTCGGCGCGGTGTTCGTCGGCGTCGGCATCTGGTATGTGCCGGAAGTCTGGTTCCTGGTGCTCGCCGTCCAGGGCGCGATGATCCTCGCCAAGCTGGGGAACATGGTATCCTGCTGGAAAAAGCACCCCGCCACCGTTCCCTCACCGGCCGCGTTCAAGCCATCACTGGTCCGCCCGTTGCTCACGGACGGACTTTCCTTTTCAGCCTGCTTCATCCTCACCGGCTTCGTGGAAGCGAACTTCTGCGGTTGGTTGATCGGACGTTTGGGTGATGGTCCCTCGGAAGTGGCGCTGTGGGGGGTGTTTGTCACCCTGACGGTCATGCAGCTCGGCTTCGTGGTCATGCTCAGCACTCCCACTTGGCCCGCCGTTGCCGAGGCATTGGCAAGGGGGCACATCGACTGGGCGAGGAAGGCCGCCCGGCGGCTCTATCTGTTTGGCCTGGGGTTCGCGGCGCTTTCCAGCCTGGGGCTGGTTATCCTCGGCCCATGGGCGCTCGGCGTCTGGCTGGGGAAATCCTTCGCGGACACGGACCGCGCGGTGCTCGCCTGCTACGCCGCCTATTTCATCATGCACGTCTGGCGGCATCTCAACCACGCGATGATGATCGGCACCGGCCAGGTGAAGCGGCTCGCCGTCATCCAGATCTTCGAGACCCTCGTCATGATCGCCGTGGTCTGTGTCTCCCTTTCCATGGGTTCCCTCAACCTGATGCTGCTCGCCATGGCAGCCACCATCCTGCTGGGCACCGGCTGGATCTTGCCAAAGATGGTTCATCGTGCGTTGCACAGGGTACCGTGATTTATCATGGGTAGCGGAAGTCGTGAGACTTCCGGTTGGGGGGAAGTCCACGGGCATCGGAGCCTGTTTGCGGATGGACGCCCACCCCGCCGAATCTCTCACGAGATTCGCTACGCATGGATGGCTCACTGGGACCGCGGGATTCATCCCGCCCCGGAGAATCCAGCGATCATGCGAAGCCAAGCGGAATGAATTCCGCGGTCCCAGTCCGGCCAGTGGAAGTCCGGGAAATCCGGAGCTTGTTTGCGGATGGACGCCCGCCCCGCCGAATCTCTCACGAGATTCGCTACACCATATGACGCGGCCTCCCGCCACTTTTGGCGCTTGGAACCTCCGGGCCTCCCGTCCAGACTGGCAAGCATGCGTGAGAAGGCGATTTCGTTGCTGGAGGAACTGACCGAGGCCCACTCCGTTCCGGGTCATGAGGATGAGGTGCGGGCCATCTTTGTGGATGAACTCGGCGAGTGCGGCGATCTCTCCACGGACCGCAACGGCTCGGTTTTCTGCGAGACAGGGGGAGCCGGACCACGGGTGCTCATCGCGGGCCACATGGATGAGGTCGGTTTCATGGTGCAGAACATCACGCCGGACGGCTTCATCCAGTTCGTGACCCTCGGCGGGTGGTGGGAGCATACCCTGCTGTCGCAACGGGTTGAGATCCGCACGCGGGAAGGGGAGAAGATCACCGGCGTCATCGGTTCGAAGCCGCCCCATTTCCTCCCGGAAGCCGCGCGCAAGCAGGTGATGGGCATCGACCAGATGTTCATCGACATCGGAGCCGGTTCGCGGCGGGAGGTGACGGAGGTGTTCGGCATCGCGCTCGGGGATCCCATCGCGCCGCTGTCCGCTTTCACGCCGCTGGGCAGAGGGGATCTGCTGATGGCGAAGGCGTTCGACAACCGCGCGGGTATGGCAGGTGCCATCCAGGCCGGGCAGATCCTTTCGGCATCCGGACACCCCAACCGCCTGATCTTCGGCGGGACGGTCCAGGAGGAGGTCGGCTGCCGCGGCGCGAAAACTTCCGCGAATTTCATCCAGCCGGACGTCGCCATCGTCCTCGAAGGCCCGCCTGCGGATGACACGCCGGGCTTCATGAAATCCGACAGCCAGGGAAGCCTCGGCGGCGGTGTGCAGATCCGGCTTTTCGATCCCACGGCGATCACCAACCCACGGCTCGCCCGCCTGGCCATCGAGACTGCGGAAGCGGAGAACATCCCGCACCAGGTGACGGTGCGCCGCAGCGGCGGCACGGACGCGGGGTCATTCCATATCGGCGGCACCGGTATTCCCAGCATCGTACTGGGCGTCCCGGCGCGCTACATCCACTCCCACAACGCCATCATCGACGTGAACGACTACCTCGCGATGGTCGCGCTCACCGTCGCGCTCGCGAAGAGGCTGGATGAGGCGACGGTCGAGGGGCTGACGGGCTACCTCTGAGGTCAGCGCAGGCCGAGCGCGGCCTCCGCTTTCGCGGTCGTCTCGTGGAAGTAGGCGGCGTTTTCCGGCAGCTTGATGTCCACGTCGTGGATGGGGATCAGTTCCTTCATCCGTGCCTTGCCTTCCGCTGACTCCAGCAGATGGGGGAAGCAGAGCTTCACCACCTCCAGCACGATGTGGACGCAGACGGAGGCTCCCGGGGAGGCTCCCAGCAGCGCGGAAATGCTGCGGTCTTCATCCGTGATGACCTCGGTTCCGTAGTGGACGATGCCGGCTTCGCCGTCGGTCTTCTTGATCGCCTGCACGCGGATGCCCGCGTCGATGAGCTTCCAGTCCTCCGCCTTCGCTCCGGGGTAGAAGACATGCAGGACCTCCATCCGGTCCGCCATGCTTTGGGTACCCTGTTGCACCAGGTATTGCACTAGATCCAGGTTGTGGATGCCGATCTTGACCAGCGTGGCGAGGTTGTGCGGTTTCACCGACAGCGGCAGGTCCAGGAAGCTGCCCTCCTTGTGGAGGAACTTCGTCGTCCATGCCGCGAACGGTCCGAAAAGGAGTGTCTTCTTTCCGTCGAGGATGCGGGTGTCCAGATGGGGCACCGCCATGGTCGGGGCTGCCTCCAGCGCCTGGCCATAGACCTTCGCCTGGTGCTTGCCGACGATCTCCGGATTCTCACAGACCAGCCATTGCCCGCCGATGGGGAATCCGCCGAGGCCCTTGCTCTCCGGGATGCCGGACTTCTGCAGCAGTGGCAGGCTGCCGCCACCGGCTCCCACGAAGACGAACTTCGCCGTGTTGGTGCGCTTCTTCCCGGTCACCAGATCCTTGATGGTAACCGTCCAGCGGTCGCCCTTCTTTTCCAGATCCGTGACCCGGTGGCTGACGGCGATGCCGCAGCCCGGTTGGTCCGCCAGCCAGCCCAGCAGCTTGCGGGAGATGTTGCCGAAGTTGACGTCCGTCCCGCTGTCCATCCGCGTGGCGGCGATGGGGATCTCCCCCCGCTCCTCCGTGAGCAGCGGCGACCAGCTCCCGATGGTGGCGGGATCCGTCGAATAAACCATGTCACCGAAGAAATGGTGGGCGGCCAGCCCGGCGTGGCGCGCCTTCAGGTAGTCCACCTGCTCCTGTCCGTGGACGAAGCTGATATGTGGCACCGGATTGATGAACTCCCGCGGCGCATCCACCATCCCGCTGGCGACGGCGTGGCCCCAGAACTGTTTGGTGTATTCGAACTGTTCGAAAATCTTGATCGCGTTCGCGACATTGACGCTGCCGTCCTTTTCACGGTGCGGCGTGTAGCTCAGCTCGCAGATGCCGGCGTGGCCGGTTCCCGCGTTGTTCCAGCCGTGGGAGCTTTCCTGCGCCAGCTCCGCCGTCACTTCATAGACCTGGATGGAAAGTTCCGGCTTCAGGCGCTTCAGCAGCGCGCCGAGGTTCGCGGACATGACGCCGCTGCCGATGAGGATGACATCCGGGTTTTCGATGTGTTGGGACTGCATGAAGGGTCGGGAATGGAAAGGGATTGCGGAAGGCACGGATTACGCCCCGGCAGGTGCGCTGCTTGCAAGTTTTCTCCGCTCCCGCACAGCCGCCGCCAGTCCTTCCAGGACCTCCACCGTCGTATCCCAGCCAATGCAGGCGTCCGTCACGGACTGGCCGTGGGTCATTTCTTCCCTGGTGGAGAGCTTCTGGCTTCCCTCGACCAGGTTGGATTCCAGCATGACTCCGGAAATGACAGTGGAGCCCGCGGAGATCTGCGCACAGAGTTCCTGCGCCACCACCGGCTGGTTGCGGTAGTTCTTCCGTGAGTTCCCGTGGGAGCAGTCCACCATCAGGTGGCGGGGGAAACACTGCGTGGCCAGGATGCCCGCGGTCTCGGAAATACTGTCCGCATCGTAGTTCGGGCCGCCCTGGCCGCCGCGCAGGATCAGGTGGCAGTCCTCGTTCCCCGTGGTGGACACGATCGCGGAGATGCCCTGCTTCGTCACCCCCAGGAAATGGTGGGGACGGGAGGCCGACTGGATCGCATCCAGCGCGATCTGGATGGAGCCGCCCGTTCCATTCTTGAAGCCGATGGGCATGGAAAGCCCGGACGCCAGCTCACGGTGGATCTGGGACTCCGTGGTGCGCGCGCCGATCGCCCCCCAGGAGATCAGGTCCGCCACATACTGCGGCGAGATGGTGTCGAGGAACTCGGTGGCGGCGGGCAGGCCGATGGTGGCCACGTCCAGCAGCAGCGCCCTGGCCGCGCGGAGGCCGTGGTTGATGTCAAAGCTGTCATCCAGATGCGGATCATTGATCAGACCCTTCCATCCGACAGTGGTGCGCGGTTTCTCAAAATAGACGCGCATGATCACCAGCAGATCCTCCGCCAGCCGGTCGGAGATTTCCTTCAGCTTCCACGCATACTCGATGGCGGCCTGCGGGTCATGGATCGAACACGGGCCGATGACCACGGCCAGACGGTCGCACTCACCTTTGAAGATCGCTGAGATCCCGCTCCGGGAGCGGGAGATGAGGTCCGCATGTTGTGCGGGGACGGGGAGATCATACTCCAGGATCGCGGGGGAAATGAGAGGCCGCGTGCCGGAAATGCGGAGGTCGGAGGTCTGGATCACCCGGGCAGGATAGGAGAGCTTCCCCGTCCCCCACAAGCCGATGGTGCCGATGAATCCGACTCTATTCCGAGTGGGTGCAAATTGCATCAATAATGCGGGCTTTTTGGGCGGACTGCACCGTCGGAGGTGAAGATATTGTTAGGTTGATTAATGTATAATCATCTTAAAGACAGTGATTTGTGTCATGTTTTCCGGGGCTGGCCGGAATCCTGCAACAGGAATGGAGAACTTACGAAAGGAGTAACCAATGTTACAGTGGACCATTACATTTCTCATCCTCGCCTTGATCGCGGGACTTTTAGGATTCGGTGGCGTGGCGGGTACCGCCGCCTCAATCGCCCAGGTGCTCTTTGTCATATTCCTCATCCTGCTGGTGGTTTCGGCGCTCAGCCGGGCATTGCGGGGTAAGAATCCATGAGACTGTCGGGAGACAGATCCTCATTCCAATACCCATGATAATCTCACGGCATCATCAGGGAGATGCCTGAAACAAAGGGGAGTGAACGATTCGGGAGGATTCGTTCACTCCCTCTTCCCTTTTCTGATACCCATACCCTCCTGCACCCACCCCGATGAAACTCCTGCCCAGCATCGCCACCGCCGTCATCTGCACCACCGCCGCCACCCAGGCCCAGGGACTCTATTCCCTGAATCCTTTCCCCGACAAGGACAGCGGCTACACGACCCTCTATTTCGACAACGACCTCTTCGGAGGCGATGACAAGGACTACACCAACGGCATCCGCCTTTCGTGGATTTCGGAAGACCGTCCGGTCGAGCGCCTTGGCCTGCAGCGGAACCTGCGGCGTTTCTCCGGCGATGATGAGAGTTACGGTGTTTTCAGGAAAATCACCGGCTTCAAGGATTCGTCGAAGGTGCACTACAACTACGGCTTCTCCCTCACCCAGTTGATGTTCACGCCGGAAGATCCCGCGCCTGCCGTGCAGCCCGCCGGGCAGCGCCGTTACGCCGGCTGGCTTGGCCTCGGCTTTTCCCTCCACGTGAAGGACGAGCACATCCTCAACTCCATCGAGTTCACTGTCGGCATGATTGGGCCGAACTCCCTTGCGGAGGAGTCCCAGGACACCATCCATGATCTCCGGGACATCGACAAATTCAACGGCTGGAATGACCAGGTGCCGAATGAGGTGACGGCGGACATCAGCTTCGTGCAGAAACGCCGGGCGGACTTTGTCGAGGTGGAGCGCGGAGCGTTCCGCATCGACGGCCTCACCGAATGGGGCGTGAGGCTGGGCACTTTCCGGACGGAGGCCCATCTGGGCGGGTTCTTCCGCGCCGGTTACAACCTTCCTCCTGACTTCTCGGATCCGCGGCTTTCCTCGACCGCCTATTCCCATCGCTACTTCGGCGGCGGCGGTGACTATCAAGGCCACTGGTCCATCTACACGCTTTTCGGCGCGACGGTCCGTGGGGTGGCCCATGACGCGACGCTGGATGGTCCGGTCTTCCGGGATTTCGACACGGGGAATCATCGCAGGCCCTTCGTGGCGGAGGCATTCTGCGGCCTGGGCATCCGCTACCGCCTCGTCGAGCTGAGTTATGTCCACACCTGGAGGACCAGGGAATACCGCGAGCAGGAAGGGCACGCCGACTTTGGGACGGTGGCCGTCCGTGTGAAGTTCTGAGGGATCACCGTGTGGCTGGGCCATCCTGGCCCAGGCCGTTGCCGGAGCATCCTGCTCCGCCACGGAACGGTCACTGGTCACTGGTCCACTGCTGACGCCCCCGAAGCGGGCATCCCATGAACAACTCCGGCTTGGTCCCACCATGCCGGTGCGGCATCATCCATCCATCGCGGAACCTCCTGCCCGGAGAGTTCGCCGGCGAGCTGGTCCGCTTTCCATGACATTGCGGGGAACCCGGCCGAGTTCCATCCCCCTACCTCGACAACAGCACGGGGGGCAACCGAGTGGCAGGGGCTAGGTCCGCACGCCACCCTAAACAAGGTGCGGAGGGTCACCCTCTTCCACAACTCCATGCAGGCAGGTCACTGTCCCATGGGGGGAGGGGGGGTATTGCCCGAGGAGTGCTTTCCATCCGTGTCGATCCCCGCCTTTTCCCCCGCACATACCCCCGATTCAAAAAAGAGCCCCCGATTCAAAAAACCCGCGTCCTTGCCTTTTCGTGCCCTGTGCATGCACATTGCACGCCCATCCGGGCTGGTGCGGGGGAGGGAGCGGTCAGGCGGAAGTTCGATGGGTTTGAGGGACAGCCGCTTGTGGCCGCTTCCGGGTTCGTGGCACGGGGTATGCGATTTGGTCCATGGAATTTGTCCCCGATGATGCCATGAAAACGAATACAGCAGAAAACCACGCCCGTTGGATGGCGGTGGCCATGATCAGCACGGCTTTTGCTTCCGCCACTCCGGAGATGGCTCCGGGAACACCCGGCGAGATTTCCGAATACATCCAGATGGAGATCTCCTCCGACACCCGCATGGACGGGACGAAGGTGTCCGCCACCATGCGCGACGGCATCGCCATCCTTACCGGCAACGTCGCGACGCTGGATCAAGCGGAGCGCGCCGCCGAACGGGCGATGTCGGTCGTCAAGGTCCGCGCCGTCGTGAACGAACTGAAGATCGGTGGCACCACCACCACGGATGATTCCGTAAAGGCCGCCGTACTCACCGCTCTCGGGAAGAACAAGGCGCTCGATGCCAGCCGCATCACTGTGAACGTGGAGGGCGGGAAAGCCGTCCTCGGCGGTGCCGTGGGCACATGGGATGAGCAGGAAATCGCCCGTGAGACGGTGTCCAGGGTTCCCGGAGTGACGGTGATCGAGAACAAGACCGAAGTCACTTTCGACGGCATCCGCAGCGACGACCAGATCGCGGATCAACTGCGCCAGTTGATAGCGAATGATCCGCTCTGCGATGGACTCGCGCTCTCGGTTTCCGTGAAGGAGGGGGTCGTGAGGTTGAAAGGTGAGCTGGGCAGCAGGGGGGAGTATGACCGCCTCGTGCGCCGCTCCTCCGTCACCGGTGTGTTCGAGGTGAACGCGGACCGTCTCACCATCAACTCCGACCTCAAGATGGAAGCGGTGGAGGACAAGGACTTCACTCCGGAACAGATGATGGCCGCGCTGGACGATGCCATGGCGGCGGACCGCCGCATCGATGCGGGTCTGGTCAACAGCGAGCTTGCCGACGGAGTGGTGACACTCACCGGGCAGGTTCCAGCGGAGGAAATGAAAACCGCGGCGGAGTCCACGGCGCGTGGTGTCCCGGGCGTGATGGCGGTGAACAACCTCATCCGTGTCGGGGAGACGCAGCGCCCGCTCGTTTCCGTGAACGCTCCGGTGGTCACTCCCCGCCGGTGAGCGCTTCTTCCGCCGCGGATGCCCATGCCTCCACCAGAGTGGGATGGTAGTGCGGCACCGCGGCGTATTCCTCCAGCGTCATTCCCCGGGAAATCGCCACCTGGATGGCATGGGAGGTTTCCAGCACCTCCGGCCCCGCCGCCGCCGCGCCGATGATCCGGTGGGACTCCGCCTCCGCGATGACCTTGACGAAACCATGCCGCGACCCGGCGATCATTCCCTTTCCCTGGTCGTTGTAGTCGATCCTGCCGGTGAGGATTTTGATGCCTTTCTTCCCGGCTTCTTTCACACCCGTCCCGATCTCCACGCACTGCGGCTCGGTGAACAGCCCGACCATCGCCGTTTCCGGACTCCATTCATGGGAAAGCTCCGAGTGGCCGTCCCGGATGATGCGTTCCGCGTTGCGGGCCGCGACCGCTCCCTGGATGACGGCGAGATGCACCACCGCGAACGGACTCGCACAGTCCCCCACCGCGAAGACATGCGGCAGGGAGGTCGAGCACCGGTCGTCGATGAGGATCCGCTTGCGGTCCATGGCGATGCCCACCTTCTGGAAGCCGAAGCCGATCGTGTTCGGAACCCGGCCGGTGGCGATCAGCAGGGCATCCACGGTCAGCGTTTCCTTTCCCGTCAGTGACAGATGGAATTTCCCGCCCCTGTGCTCCACGTGGAAGATCTCCGTCTTCTTCAGGAATGTGATGCCGCGTTCCGTGCTCTCCGACTCGATGGCTTCCGCGATGTCATCGTCAAAGTGGCTGAGGATCCTCTCGCCGCGGACCAGGACGGTTACGCGGCTGCCAAGTCCTTCGAAGAGATGGGCGGCCTCCATCCCGATCGCGCCGTGCCCCACGACGGCGATGGTCTCCGGAAGGTCCGGGATCTGGATCATCTCATCGCTCGTCCAGTAGGGTGTGCCTTCCAGCCCTTCGATCTCCGGGATCTCCGGCTTTGATCCGGTGGCGATGATGAAGGCCTTGGCCTGGAGGCGTTGCTTGGTTTCCGCCAGTTCCAGCTCATGGGCGGAGACCAGCATCGCCGTGCCGCGGATCAGTTCGTAGTCCGCATTCTCCATCTGCTCCCTGCGGTATTCGCGGAAGTCCTTCAGGAGCACATCCGCGCGTTCGCGGAGCCGTTTGATGTCCAGCACCGGAGCGTCCGCAATGATCCCGAAGCGTTCCGCCTCACGGATGGCGCGCATCCGGTTGGCGGTCTCGATGATCGCCTTCGACGGCATGCAGCCGCGCAGGATGCAGAGGCCGCCGAGCGGGCCGGGTGCCTCCACCAGCGCGCAATTCAGGCCCAGTTCCGCTGCGGTGGATGCCGCGGAGTGACCGGCGCTTCCGCCGCCGATGACGATGAGATCGTATTTCATTCGGAATCTTCGGGTGGGATGACGGCAATTTCATCCGTAACGGAATCTTCGCAATCCTTCCATCCATCCTGGCCACGTTCGAAGCGGGAAGTCGATGTGGGAATGAAGCTTTCCCCGATGAACCGCCAAACCGTGATCTCCATCATCGCCGCGGTGAAGCGGATCTCATGGAACCCTTGTGGCTCCCCTTGCAGACGGGTGGAACAGACGGTCGGAGCCTGGGAGACGACACATTTCCAACCCTCCAGCACTCCCGCGGTGGCGAGCTGCGAGCGGTGGAAATGTCCGCAGAGAACGAGATCCACCCGCGCGTCATCGACCGTCTGGAGCAGGTCGGGCAGCGGCTTCACCACCACCCTGTTGTATCCGGGAGGGGCCAGCAGCGGGTGGTGGAGGGTGAGGATGCGGAAGGGGTTTTCCCCGCCTTCCTGGAACCGCGACACACAGCGGGCCAACTGTTCCCTGGAAAGGATGCCTTCCGACCAGTCCGCGTGGAAGCCGAACGCACGCGTGCTGTTCAGGCTGACGATGTGGAAGTCCGCCGCGCGGTGGACGGGTTCCAGATCCCTGCCGAACGACCGCGAATACCGCCGGAAGGGCCGGAAAAAACGGTCGAACGGTTGGTTGGTGGCGGGGATGTCATGATTGCCCGGGATCACCAGCAGCGGACCGGGGATCGTCGAGACGAAGTTGTAGGCCGCCTCCAGTTCGGTCCGCCGGGCACGCATGGTGAGATCCCCGCTGAGAACCGTGAAGTCGTAGGCATGGGACCGGGCGTGGCTCAGGAAAGCTTCCGCCGCGGCGGTGCTCACCGCGCCGAAATGGGGGTCGGAGAGGTGGAGGAGCCGTGTCATCGTCAGGTATCTCCGGAGTCAGCGAGATGTTCCGCGGTCGTGAGGACCACCAGCCGTTCAGGCAGGATGTCCAGCCGGATGGGCAGGGAAAGGCGGATGATTTCCCCGTCCAGCATGACGGTGCAGTGCTTCCTGCCGCGGGCATGCAGTTCCAGCGAGCGCGCCTTGATGATCTTCAGCTCCGCGTTCTCCTCATGTCTTCCCAACAGATAGTCGAGCATCGCCCTCACGGCGGAGGAGGCCTTCCGGTGCGTGCCGATATAGCCGGTCAGCGTGCCGGAACGGAAGTCCGTGCGTGCCGGGACGATGCCCGTGGTGGAGCGGTATTTCCCGGGAACAAAGGCGGAGAACTTCGTGCGCGCCCGCCCGGAGGCATCCTCCCCCGACCACTCCAGGGAGAGCGGGCGGGCACGGGCGAAGATCTTCGGCACCCCGGTGATCAGTTTGAGAGTCTTCCTCCACCACCGGCCGCCGTGGTCCCGTTTCTCGAAGAAACTGGAGAACTCCGGGTAGAAGCCGAGGATGGTGGTGCAGAGGCAGGCACGGCCCGACACCATCAGCACGTCGATGGGGATGGCCTGCGCCCCGGCGAGGAACTCCGCCGCCTCCCTGATGTCCAGTGGTACCCCCAGGTCGCGTGCGGCGAGGTTGAATGTCCCCATGGGCAGGATGCCCAGCGCGATGCCGGTGCCACCCAGCAGCCCGGCGGCGGTGGAAACCGTGCCATCCCCGCCACCCACGATGATCGCGTCCGGCCTGTCCGCCACGGCCTTTTTGATCTCATCCTCCACCCGTTCAGGGTCGATCACGTGGGCGAGGAGCTGATGCCCTTGCCCGCGGAAAATTTCCTGCACCGTCTGGCAGACATCCGATGCGAGCAGGCCTCGTTCGTTGCCACCTGCGGCGCGGTTGAGGAGGAGCACGCATTTCATCATGTCGGGGAGGTGCTGGAGCGGAAGGCGAGCGCGGCCAGAGAGGAGCGTATGAGGCTCTCCCCGGCGCCCGGTGATTCATCGTCCGGAGGATTGAGGATGGATTCCAGGACCTTGATCCAGACGGTCGTGCCATGGTGGTGGGGGGAGTCGGAGCGCGCGTGCTCCAGAGCCAGCGGGACGTCGCCCCTGCGGATGGCCCCCACCGTGCGGGAGGTCGGCGTATCCGGTGGGGCCAGCACGTAATCGACCACCTCCCGCAGATCCACCGGACGGACGGGCTTGAGCAGGAAGTCCGGCACCCGGTGCTGGATCGCGCGGATCACCGCCAGCGGGGTGAGGGCCGCACTGCACAACACGATGGGAACCGTGTTGCCCGCCTCGCGCAGGGCTTCGATCACACCCAGCCCGTCGATGTCCGGCATGCGCAGGTCCAGGATGAGCAGGTCGTAGGAGGCGTTCTTCAGCCTGTCGAGTGCCTGCCTGCCCGTGGCGGCGGTGTCCACCTGAGTCGCACGGCTTGCCAGCGCATAGGAAAAACCCAGCCGCAGCGTGGGCTCGTCATCCACAACGAGCAAACGCCGCTGTGGCGGACCGGCGGCGTTTTCCTGATCAGGCGATGGGGACATCCAGGTAAAATTCCGTTTGGTTGCCGGCACGCTCCATCAGACCGATCCGGCCTTCATGGGCGCGCATGATTTCCCGTGAAATGAAAAGCCCCAGTCCGACGCCCTCATGCGGCTGGCCGGGTGCGCGGAAGAACCGTTCGAAGATCCTGCCCTGGCTTGCCTCGGGCACGCCCGGACCCCGATCGATCACGGACACCCTCAGAAACTCCGCCCCCTGCTTCGCACAGCGGAGCGTGATGGTCCCGCCGGGCGGGCTGTGCTTGATGGCGTTGGACACCAGATTGTTCATCACTTCGTCCAGGCGGATCGGGTCCGCCAGTGCGTCCGGCAGGGTGCTCTCCGGGGGTTCCACCTCGATGAGGCAGCCTTTCGCGGAGGCGGCGCCGTGGTAGAGGCGGACGGAGCGTTCCATGGTTTCCCGCATCGGCACCGGGACGCGCGAGAGCTGGGTGGTGCCGCCTTCCGCGCGGGAAAGGTCAAGCAGCGTGTTGAGGGTGACGAGGAGTCTTTCGCAGTCCTCGTTGGCGGACTCCACCATCTTGTGCTGCATCGCGTTGAGCGACTTTCCGCTCTCCTCCAGCAGGAGGTGGAGCACCATGCGGATCCCGGTGAGGGGGGTCTTGATCTCATGGCTGACCGTGGAGAGCAGGTTGGTCTTCATGTCGTCCAGCCAGCGGATGCGACTCACGTTGTGCAGGAGCACCGCCCAGCCGCAGCCTCCCTTGTCGTCATCCTCGGAAACGAAACGGAAAATACGGGGGAGGTAGTAGAACTCCTCTTCATGGATCCGGAAGAGAAGGGCCTCCCGCGGGTCTTCCGGCAGCAGGTGGGTGCCTGTCTTCCGGCATTCATCGAGGATGCGCTGGATCTTCAGCGGCAACCTTCCGGAGACCCCCAGATCCTCGGTCAGCTCCTCGGCCGCAGGGTTGATCTGCACGATGTTCGTGTCATCCCCCAGCACGAAGACGGGCGAAGGGATGGCCTCCAGGATCGCGCGGTTCACCAGGTTCGTCCGCATCAGGTGGTCATCCATCACGGACCGCCGCTGCTTCAGCTCCGCCGCCATGTCGTTGAAGGCCGTCACCACGGACCGGAATTCGCTGCCCTGGCCGGGTTCGGGCAGGTTCAGCTCGAAGTTTCCTTTCCGGATTTCATCGATCGAAAGCTGGAGCCGGCTGACGGGGTCCACCAGGTGGCGCATGAGCTGGAAGTAGATGATGAAGGCGATGGCGGTGCCCAGCAGCACCAGGGTGGAGACGAAGAGGTAGTTCTGCGTCGCGGTTTCCTTCGCTTCCCGCCCGGTGGAGAGGAGTTTCGTTTCCGCCATCTTGGCGATGCTGTCGGCCAGGTCGGTGATCCTCTGGGTCTGGTTGCTGATGGAGAACAGGATGCGGTCCTTTCCTTCATGATCCCGCGGCGGGTTGGTCAGGATACGTTCGTAGGTTTCCTTATAGGCCGCCACCGCCCTCGAAAGAGCCTCCTCCTTCATCTCCGACTCGTGGAGGATCTGGAGGCGCGCTGACAGTTCCGCGGAGTAGGTGTCATAGACCGTGCGGTCGGGGAGATCCGGCGCAGCCTGCACGGGACCCGTGAACAGGGGGATGTAGGTGGAGTTCAGTGTGGAGGTGATGGTCCTGAACCCGTTCGCCGTGCTGACGATCATGTAGTCGGAAGCAAGACGCTTGTCGAAGCGCTTGTTGGAATCACGCATCAGCAACAGTGCTGCGGCTCCGACCCCCCAGAGGAGGATGATGAGCGTCAGCAGGCCGAAGAACAGACGGAATCTTAACATTGCCGTGAGATGTCATTCGATCCCGTAACGCTTCCGTTTCCGGTAGAGCGTGGCCTTGTCGATGCCAAGGATCGACGCGGCATCCTGCAGGGACGGAGCCCATTCCAGGACACGCAGCAGGTGGGCCTGCTCGATCTCATCGATGGTGTGTTCGCCGCCGATGCAGAGGCCGGAGGCGGGGTCGCGGCTCGCGGTGTTCGCGGAGACCGGAGTGGGGCGGGGAAGATCCTCCGCTTCGATCTTGTTGCCGCGGGCCAGGATGGCGGCCCTTTCGATGGCGTTGCGGAGTTCCCGCAGGTTGCCCGGCCAGCCGTGTCTCATCAGTGATGAGCGGCCGTTCTCGCTGAACCCCTCCACCTTGCGCCCCATCTGCCCCGTGAAGAACGAAAGGTAGTCGCAGGCGAAACGATAGAGGTCGATGGGGCGGTCACGCAGCGAGGGCACCGTGATGCTGATGACGTTGAGGCGGTAGTAGAGATCCTCGCGGAAATGGCCTGCCGCGATCTGCGCGGGCAGATCCCGGTTGGTGGCGGCGATGACCCGCACGTTGGACGGTCGGACCTTGTTTTCCCCGAGGCGTTCGTACTCACGCTCCTGGAGGAGACGCAGCAGCTTCGGCTGGATCTCCATGGGAAGCTCGCCGATCTCATCGAGAAACAGCGTGCCGCCTTCCGCGGCGTGGACCTTGCCCCAGGTGTCTTTCACTGCGCCGGTGAACGATCCCTTCATGTGGCCGAAGAGGACGCTTTCGAGAAGCTCCTTCGAAAGGCTGGGGCAGCTCACTGTGACGAAGGGCTTGTCCCGCAGGTGGCTGCGGTCATGGACCTCCCGGGCGATGACGCTCTTGCCGGTGCCGCTCTCGCCGAGGATCAGGACGGAGGCATTGGTGGCCGCCGCACGGAAAAGGATGTCGAACTCCTCATGGGTCCTCTTGTCTTCGGAGGTGAAACGCAGGGGAGGCGAGGATTGCTTCGCTTCCGACTTCAGTTCCTGCACGGTTTCCTGGAGACGCACCACCTCGCCCTGGGTCTGGAGCGCTTTCTTCGCCTTGATCAGGATGGCCCGCAGTTGGTCCGGAGTGAATGGCTTCTCCAGATAGTCGAACGCCCCCAACTGGGTGGCCTTCACCGCCGTGGCGACCGATGCGTGGGCGGTGAAGATGGTCACCAACTGCCGCGGCTTCATCCCCAGTATTTTCTGGAGGATCTCCAGGCCGTCCTCGTCGCCAAGGCGGAGGTCGAGGAAGACCAGGTCAAAGTTTTCTTCTTTGACACGCCGCAGGCACGAATCGCCGTCTTCGGCGGTTTCGACATAGTGGCCCTCGGCTTCAAGAGCCAAGGAAGTGGTCAGGCGGATTGATTTTTGGTCATCGACGATCAGGATATCCATGCAAGGAGGGCTTCTGCTGTTGGTGGTCTCTACCAGTTTCCATGCCGTTGATGGAATTCGATGCAACCGACAGGTAATGAATGGAATATCATTTGTAGCAGGCTTCGTTTATGAAAGATTCTGTTGCATATTGCAACTAAATCCGAGGTCCCCGGCATAATGCAATGGACTGCGTAATCTCACCAACTTGCTGCAAATTGCAATTATAAGCCCTGCCCATTGGATAGATGATTTTCAATATTAATATTGAAAATCAATGGTTTGGGCATTGTGGGAGAGTTTGGCCTGATCAATGCGAGAAGGGATTTCACTATGAATCCTGTAGTCATCTCCAAAACCGCGGCAAACCAGCTTTCCAACTTCAACCGCACCCTCCTTTGCGGCTTTGCGCTCATGGTGACGGCAGCCTTCGCGCTGTCCACCACCTCCTGCGCAACGTCGAAGGGCTTCGGACGGGATGTGAAGAAAGTGGGTAACAAGATCGAAAACGCGGCCGACCGCACCGGCGGAGCCAACTGATCCTCAGCAAACATGGACGCTCCCGTCCATGTTCGCTGACGTAAGGCTAGGGACGGAAACGTCCGCGCGCCTTACCCTTTCCCGCCACTCAGAAGTGGCGGGAAATTTTTTCGACCGCAGCTTCGGCGGTCAGGCCATGGAGTGCCCGGAGGGTCTCCGGCTTGCCATGTTCGACAAACTCGTCCGGCCAGCCGATCCGTTCCACCGGGGTGTGGATCCCGGCACCGTGCAGATGCTCGATGACGGACGCGCCGAATCCGTTGAACAGGACATGGTCCTCGAAAGTGCAGACTACCTTGCAGCGCGAGGCGAAGGCTTCCAGCACCGCGGTGTCCAGCGGCTTGATGAAGCGGGGATTGATGAGTGCGACGGAAAGGCCTTTCGCCTCAAGCTCCAGTTTGGTGCGCTCCGCCATCTCGAACATCGTCCCCAGGCCGATGAGGGCCACATCCGTGCCCTCCGCCACGACCTCCGCTTTGCCTATCGGCAGGATCTCCGGTGTCGCGGCGATGGGTGTGCCCTTGATCACGCCCCGCGGGTAGCGGATGGCGGATGGACCGTCATCGTAGGCGGCCATCGTGTGGAGCATGTTGACGAGTTCATTCTCATCCTTCGGCTGCATGTGGATGAGGCCGGGGATGTGGCGCAGGTAGCCGATGTCGAAAAGCCCGTGGTGCGTGGGTCCGTCGTCTCCGGAAAGCCCGCCGCGGTCCATGCAGAGGCGGACCGGCAGTCCCTGCAGCGCCATGTCATGGATGATCATGTCATACGCCCGCTGCATGAAGGTGGAATAAATGGCCAGGAACGGGCGGAGACCCTCCGTCGCCATCCCGCAGGCGAACAGCGCGGCGTGTTCCTCCGCGATGCCCACGTCGAAATAGCGCTCCGGCAGCTCGTTTTTGAAGATGTCCAGCTTGGTCCCGCCCGGCATCGCCGCGGTGATGGCGACCACCTTCGGGTCCTTCTTCGCAAGGTCCGTCACCGTCCGCCCGAAGATCTCCGAGCAGGTGGGGGAGGTGGTGACATCCGTGGATCCGTCCTCGATCTTGTAGGCGCCCAGGCCGTGGAATTTCCCGGGGTTGTCGAGGGCCGGCTGGTAGCCACGGCCCTTCTCCGTGATGATGTGCAGCACCACCGGTTCCTGCAGCGTCTTCAGGTGCTCGAAGGTTTTGACCAGCAGCGGCAGGTCATGACCATCGATCGGTCCGAAGTAACGCAGGCCGAATTTTTCGAACAGCACGTTCGGGAACAGCAGGTTTTTCGCGCCTTCCTCGACCTTGTGGGCGAGCGACCGGATGGCCCGGCCGGCGACTTTCTCCACGAAGTCCGCCGCCTTTCCGCGGACCGCGGAATAGGTGGGATGAGTCTGGAGCGCATTGAAATAGCGGGCGATGGCTCCGACATTCTTGTCGATCGACCATTCGTTGTCGTTGAGGACGACGATGAACTTCCGCGTGGTCTCCGCGATGTTGTTGAGCGCCTCGAGGGTCGGGCCGCAGGTGAATGCGGCATCTCCGGCCACGGCGACGACATGGTTGCCGCCCCCGGTCAGATCCCTCGCGGCGGCCATCCCCAGCGCGGCGGAGAGGGCGGTGCCGGCATGTCCGGCTCCGTAGGCATCATGCTCGGACTCCGACCGCAGCAGGAAGCCGTTGAGGCCCTTGTAGGTGCGGATGGTGTGGATCTGCTCCGCCCGTCCGGTCAGCATTTTGTGGACGTAGCCCTGGTGGGCCACATCGAAGACGAACTTGTCCTCAGGGGTGGAAAACACCCGGTGCAGGGCGATGGACAGCTCCACCACTCCAAGGTTGGGACCCAGGTGGCCGCCGGTCCGGGAAAGCGAGGTGATGAGCGAGTGCCGGATCTCCTCCGCCAAGGCGGTCAGTTCGTCGTCGGCCAGGTGCTTGACATCATCCGGGGTGCGAATCGAGGAAAGCAACGGTCCGAGTGCCGGTGGCACGTCGGGCTTAGAAGAGGCGGATGTCGTCATCGTCGTCGGGATCGGCCGCGGAGCGGGCGGCACTGGCGGGCCCGGGAATGTGCGCGGGATCGTTGTCGGTTTCCAGTCCGATTTCCGCCTGATTTCGGAGGGTGATCAGCTCGATCCGGGATTTCGCCTCCTTGAGCAGGGATTCGCATGTGTTGAGCAGGGTTGTACCCTTCTCATAGTGCTCCACCAGCTCGCCCAGCGGGAGCTGGTCGTGCTCCATCGCTTCCACGATGGCCTCCAGGTCGCTGATGGCTTCCTCGAAGCTGGGGCCGGTCTGCGGCGGTGATGCTGGATTCTGCTTTGCCATCGGTTCAGCGGCCGGGTTCGGAGGTGGAGCGGATCGCGCGGTCGCTGTAGAAGATCATGTCCACACCGAACAGGGGCAGGGGATAGGGGTAGCGCTTGGCGATGCCTTCCAGCTTCGGGTCCTTGTCAAAGGTCCGCAGGCCGGAGGTGGAGGCGTAGGTCCGTCCGTCGATGACCAGCGAGGTGAAGTCCTGGTACTGTTGGTAGATCTCCGCGATGGAGCCGTGCTGGTTGGAGACGGGGGAGATCAGGATGCCGGTGAGCGGAGTCTGGGAATCCGCGGCGATGGTCTCGAATTTCTCGAAACCCCTCCGCGTGGTGGGCAGCCAGAGGCTCACCCGGTCCGCATACCAGGCCACGGCCCACGGTTGGTCCGCCACGACGATCTCGTTTTCCTTCACCACCTTCTTGAGGCCGATGTTGAGCGCGGGCGCGTAGTACGGCGGCCAGTGGGGGAGTCCCCCGCTGTCCCGCATGTTCATGCCGTTGATGACCTGGCGCGGCAGGATGATCATCATGGGCATCGCGCAAACGAGGACGATCACGTAGAGGTGTATGTTCCTCATGAACGGCGTGGTGTTCACCACGGGCAGGCGGGACCACAGGATCGACACGAAGGCGATCCCGTAGGCGGCCATGATGGGCGCGAACAGGAGGTGGAGCTGGTTGGGGTCCAGCCCCTCGCTGGAGACTCCGTAGAACGACAGCCCGATGGCGGTGGTCACCCACATCAGCAGGATCACCCAGCGGAAATTCGCGATCGGTGCGCGTTTGAAGGGGTGGAGCAGGGAAAGGAAGAACAACGGCGCCACCACGATGCCGGCCAGCAGCGGGATGATGTCCATGGTCTGCAGCAGCGTGGTGCGGACGATCTTCATCACCAGACCATCCGTCACGGCCGCCGCTTCGGTCAGGTCATGGCCGCGCATCACCGCTTCCTCGGTGCCCATGCCCACGCCATTGTAAAGGGTGAGGAAGGCCGCGCCGAACGGGGACTCCGTGATCCGGTAGGCGCGCAGCATCGGCCCGACCGCGGCGAGGATGATCAGCACGATGACCGCCGCGCCGATGACGCCGCGCGGGCGGAACGCGAGCGCCGCGTAGATGACATAGCCCAGGGCGATCCACACCGTCATCCAGTGGGTGAGCGCCAGCAGGGTGAAGAACACCCCGGCGATGAGGGCCGGGACGAAGGGGAGCCGTCCCTCCGCCTGGGCTTCCACCGCCCGGTAGGCGAAGTAGAGGGCGGAGGTGAAGAGCAGCAGCATCAGCATCTGCGGCAACCCGCTGAGCGAGAAGTCCCAGAAGGTCTGGCAGAAAAGCATGAGGATGGCCGAGACCGCGGCGATCTTCGGGTCGAAAATCCTCGTCACCAACAGGTAGGTGACCGCCATCGACATCAGGAAAAACAGCGTGGAGATGGCGGCGATGACCCGGTCCAGCGGGAATACCATCTCCTTTTCCTTCATCGGCCAGGCGTTGGGATCGTTCGCGCCGATCAGCCTCAGAACCACGGAGTTGACCAGCGGATTGAGGGGGGCGTGGTAGGTGTCCTTGAAGTCTTTCAGCGCGACGGTCTCGGAGAACCCTTTTGACGCCATGTCATAGGCGGCGGGGCTGACCATCTTGGTGGAGAACCCGTTGCCCCGCGCGATTTCACGGGCGATCTGCGCCTGCTCCATGCCCTTCGGGGC
The DNA here is from genome assembly GCA_019634595.1 of Akkermansiaceae bacterium. NCBI lineage: Bacteria > Pseudomonadati > Verrucomicrobiota > Verrucomicrobiia > Verrucomicrobiales > Akkermansiaceae > Akkermansiaceae bacterium. Next base: position 441,152 of record JAHCBC010000003.1, on the reverse strand, counting down.
GTTCAGCCCCTTGAACAACGCGAAAAGGTTGGCGAAGGTGAGGATGATCAGCACCAGGATGAAAAGCGTGCGGCGGATCAGGATGCCTTTTTCCAGGACAGGGCGTTGGCTCATAGGTGGAGATGGAATTGGGGGTCGTCAGAAATTGAATTCCTTCAATTTGCGTTGGAGTGTGCGGCGGCTGATTCCCAGCAGTTCGGCGGCGCGGGTCCGGTTGTCACCCGCCGCGGCGAGGGCACCGCGGATCGCGTTGCTTTCGAGCGCATGCAAGTTGAAATCGGCAGGCGCGACAAGCGGGTTTTTGAGCAGCAGCGGCGCGTCCGCTTTCGGAATCGGCGCGGAATGAAGGAATTGGGGCAGATGGCGGACGTCGATGACGGGATCGTTGCTCATCACCACCCCGTGTTCGATGGCCGTGCGCAGCTCCCGGACGTTGCCCGGCCATGGGTAGGACAGCAGCAACTGCAGCGCCGCGTCCGTCAGCGGCTTTTTCGGGCGGTCGTTCTCCTTGGCGAACTCGCCCAGGAAGCTGTTCGCCAGCAGGACGATGTCTTCGCGCCGGGTTCTCAGCGGCGGCATCTCCAGTTTCACCACATTCAGGCGGAAATAGAGATCCTCGCGGAAATCCCCCTGCTCCACCAGGTCCCGGAGGTTCTTGTTCGTCGCGGTGATGACCCGCACATCCACCTTGATCGGCGTGTTGGAGCCGACCCGCTCGATCGTCCGCTCGGACAGCATCCGCAGCAGCTTCACCTGGGTGGGGGCGTCGATTTCCCCGATTTCATCGAGAAAGAGGGTGCCGCCGTCCGCCTGCTCGAACCTGCCGATGCGTTTCTGCGCCGCGCCGGTGAACGCGCCCTTTTCATGGCCGAAAAGTTCGCTCTCCAGCAGTTGCGGGGAAAGGGCCGCGCAGTTCACGGTGACCATTTTCCCGGAAGGCCGGCCGGACAGGTGGTGGAGGGTGTTCGCCACCACCTCCTTGCCGGTGCCGGATTCGCCTTCGATGAGAATGGTGGCGCGGGTGGGGGCCACCTGCCGGATCAGGTCGAACACCCGGTTCATCGCCGGGGATTTTCCGATCAATTTGTCGATCTTGTGGGCCTGCTTGACCTGGGTGACGAGCTGACGGTTCTCCGTCTCCAGCGTCCGTCCGCGCAGCGCGCGCTTCAGCAGCATCTCCACCTCGTCCAGGTTGAGCGGCTTGGTGACGAAGTGCCAGGCCCCGCGCCGCATGGCCTCCACCGCGGTGTCCACGGAGCCATAGGCGGTCATGATGAGGGAAACGGGCGGCTCCGGGAGCTTCTGCGCCATCTCCAGCAGGTCCATCCCGGAGTCCCCGCCCAGCCGCAGGTCGGTCAGCAGGAGCTGGATCGGCTCGGATTTCAGGATGGTCAGGGCTTCCTCCACCCCGGCGGCGGTATAGACATCGAACTCCTCCTCCAGCGCGCTGCGGAGGCCTTCGCGGGTGGCGCGTTCGTCATCGACGATGAGAAGGGTGGGGAGCATGGGTCAGAGGTCGATGGTGGGTGAGGCGAGCAACCGCGGGCTGCGGTCGCCGCGCGGCAGGTGGATGTGGATGCGGGTGCCGGAGTTCTCCTTGCTGTCGATCTCGATCTCCCCGCCATGCTCCCGGATGATCCGGCGCACGATGAGCAGCCCCAGGCCGGAGCCGGAGGATTTCGTCGTGCGGTAAGGCTCGAACAAGGCCCCCATGTGCTCCGGGGAAATGCCGGTGCCGTTGTCCTCGATGGTGATGACGAACTCGTATTCGGTGAACCGCGTGCGGATACTGATGCGGCCGTTCTGCCCGGGCAGCGCCTGGTAGGCGTTCCGGATCAGGTTGTAGAAGACCTGCTGGAACTGGCCGCCATCGACATTGGCGGGGGGCAGGAACTCCGCCAGGTCCAGCTCCACGGCGATGTTGCGGGACGCCAGTTCCGGCTCCAGCAGCTTCAGGGTTTCCTTCAGCAGGAAATGCAGGTCGCACCGCTCGCGGGTCGGCTTCGTCGGCCGCACGGCGTGGAGGAACTGCTTCAGGATGGTGTCCAGCCGCTGGATCTCCTCGCGGGCGGTCTTCAGGTTGTCCTCCAGCGGGCCGCGGTCACCCGGTGCCAGCTTCCGCAGCTTCCGCCCCATCAACTGGAGGTGGATGTCCAGCGAGTTGAGTGGATTCCCGATCTCATGGGCCACCCCCGCGGCCAGCAGGGTCAGCGCGTTGAGCCGCTCCGTCTCCAGCGTTTCCTCCGCCTCCGCCCGTGTGCTGGTCAGGTCGCGCACCAGCATCACGTGTCCCAGCGGCGCTCCGGAGTCCTCGATGGGCGCCAGATAGAAATTCAGGTAGCGGTGGTCCGGATAAAACACCTCCAGATCCCGGGAGACCGCATGCCCGGGCCGGGCGAGGCTGTCCCAGTCCAGCCCGCGGATCTGGCTGGCGATCAGCTCGCCGGTCGCCCGCTTCGGGTCCAGCCCGAAGAACTGGCACGCCGCCGTGTTCATGAAGTCCACCCGGCTTTCCGGATCCAGGATGATCACCCCTTCCCGCAGCGCCTCAAACACTTTTGTCAGCGTCCCCTTCTCCCGGATCAGGCGGGTCACCAGTTGGTGCACCTCCCCCGGATCCACGCTGTCCAGCCGGGAAACGAGTTTGTCGAGGAAGCCGGGTTTCACCTTTTTGGACGTTCGGTTATCGGTTAAGCAGGGGAATGGATCTCTTGCTGGTCATCTCGACGTTTCCTGATGAGGAAAAGGCGCGACAGATTGGCACGCTGCTGGTGGAAAAGCAACTGGCTGCGTGCGTGAATCTTCTGCCCGGCGTCACCTCCATCTACCGCTGGCAGGGAAAGGTCGAAACGGAGGGCGAAGTGATGGCCATTTTCAAAACCACCGCGGCGGGCTTCCCCGCGCTGCGGGATGAGCTGCTTTCCCTCCACCCTTATGATGTGCCGGAGGTTGTGGCCCTCCGCATCGAGGATGTCTCGGAAGCCTATGGCCGCTGGATCATGGCGGAGGTGAGAGGCTGAAGCTGGCTGGCCGCTGGGAGCGCCGGTCTTCAGACCGGCGATATGAAGCGAAGATGCCGGTCTGAAGACCAGCGCTCCCAGCCTCCGGAGGTCGGCGCGTTCCTTCCTCCTCAGCCACCCGCTTCCAGTGGCGTGGCCCCCACCAGCCGCACGCCTCCTTTCAGGAGTTCCAGCATGCGGCCGCGGAAGACGATGGCATCGGTGCTTTCCACGGCGGTGAGGTTGCGTTTCCAGAGGCCGTTTTCGGTTTCCGTCTGGTCGATGATGCTGCCGGGGCCGTAGTGGCGGTCTTCCTCCCCGGTGGCGGTGGCGGCGATGAGGCCTGACCGGACCATGAGGTAGGCACGGCAGACGTCGCCTTTTTCGATGAAGGTTTCGCCCGCTTCGAAGTGGACGGAGGGCATGGGGTCCGGGGTTGCGGCGACGGGCAGGGCGAGGTCGCGGGGAAAGAGCAGCTCGAAGGTCCAGTCGAAGATCACGCGGAGCTTCCGCGCGGTGCCGGGTAGTTTGGCCAGGTAGATGGTGCGCCACATCCACCAGGCGATGAAGCCGCTGAAGCGGTAGCCCATCACCTCCGCGACCGCTTCCCGTGAGCCGACGGTGGCGAGCTGCCCCATGTAGCGGTAGGTGAAAGGCGCGGGCTTTTCACCCTTCAGGACCGCGGCGATGTTGCGGCCGATCCGTTTGCCTTGGCGCGAAGCGAACTGGGCGGTGGGCGGGGAGGTCTTCATCTCCCCTTCATCGTCCCATGGGACGGCGGCGCAGTCGCCCGCCGCCCACAGGGTGGGATGCCCGGCGACCTGCATGGTGGGCAGGGTGGGGATGCGGCCTTTTTCCGGCTCGATGCCGAGCTGCCTGCACAGGTCCATGACGGCCGGGTTCGGGGCGTTGCCGATGCTGGAAATGATCGTGTGCGTGCCGATGAAGCTCGTCTGGTTGTAGGTGATCCTGCCTGCGGTCGCCTCGCTGACGCGGGAGTTGAGGATGATCTCCATGCCCCGCTTTTCGAGCACCCGCTGGGCATGGTCCCCGAGTTCCGGGCCGATCTCCTCCAACAGATGCGCGCGGCTGTGGATGAGGATCACCCGGGCGGGTGTGTCATTCAGGTTGGCGTAGAATTCCTTCGCGCCTTTCACCAGGTCGAGGATTTGTCCGGCGGTCTCCACCCCCGTGTAGCCGCCACCGACGATGGTGAACGTGAGCAGGCGTTTGCGCACGTCTTCATCACTGGCCAGGTTGGCCTCCTCCAGCCGGTTGATGATGGCGGAACGGATGCGGAGGGCGTCGGTCACGGACTTCATCGGCATCCCGTGTTCGGTCATGCCCGGCACCCGGCTCAGGTCGGTGATGCTGCCCAGAGTGACGACCAGATGTTCGAAATGGATGGTCTGGTTGCGGGTGAAGCGCCCGCCATCGACGATGACTTTTTTCCCCTGCCAGTCGATGTGCTGCACCTTCGCCTGGAGGACATCGACGTTGCGGCAGAACTGCCGGAGCGGGTGGACCACATCCTGCGGGGCCAGCGCGGAACCGGCGACTTCCGCCAGCATGGGGTGGAACACCATCGCGTTCCGTTCCGCGACCAGCGCCACTTCATCGACCGCCTCCGGGCCGAGGATTTTCCCGAGAGCCTTCGCGCAATACGCTCCGGCGAACCCGCCGCCGAGAACCAGGACTTTATAACGGAGCGGCTGGCTGGCTTCCACAGGGTCAGGCATCCCGCAGCCTAACAGGGAATCGCGTTTCCTCAATAGCGGGGAACTTCCGGATCCACCGTCAGGCTCCACAGCTCGATGCCGCCGTGCATGGAGAACGCGTTCGTGAAGCCGCGGGAGCGGAGGAAAAGCGCGGCACGCATGGACCTCATGCCGTGGTGGCAATAGACCACCACACCCCGTGCGGGATCGTCCGTCAGTGCACCGGCCCGCTCGGGAAATTCACCGAGCGGCACCCACTCGTTGCCGGGGATCCGGCAGATGGCCAGTTCCTCCGCCTCACGGCAGTCGATCAGGCGCGGCCGTTCGTTTTCCGGCAGATCGATCCAGGCGGCGACGGACTCCGGGGAAACTTCGGCGGTGGCTGCGGGATCGGGAAGCATGGTTCCGGAGCTCACTCCACGATCACCGGCGTGCCCATCTGGACGTTCTCGAAGAACTTGGTGGACATGTGGTGGGGCATCCGCACGCAGCCGTGGGAGGCCGCGTAGCCGGGGAGGTAGCCGGTGTGCATGCCGACACCGCCGTTGAAGCGCATGAAATTCGGCATCGGCGCACGGACGAAGGTCGCTCCGGCGGGGATCTTCTTCAGGCGGATGTCCACATCGTCATCGATGGTGTTGCCCGCGGCGTCCTTGAACACGCCATAGAGGGAGGAGCGGTGGTCCTTGCTTTTTTCGGTGATCTTGTAGGTGCCGGGAGGGGTGCCGTGGTCCTCGTCACCACTGGAAATCTTGGAAACGCCGACCAACTGGCCGCCTTTGTAGAAGAATGCCTTCTGCTGCGCGCGGTTGATTTTGACCAGCGGGGAGCCGACGACTCCGTCACCGTCCCAGTAGGAAATGTCGTCCGGGATGGCCGGCGGCTTGTGGTGGGGACCGCCGGAAGTCTGCCGGTGGATGGAGCCGCCGATGCCGGCCATATAGTCCGAACCGGGAGGCGCACCACCACCACAGGAGGTGAAGGCGAGTGCGGCGAGACAGGAAATGGAAAGCAAGGAGAGAAACTTCATGGCGGATCGGTTTTCCGCGCGGACCTTGGTCCGGACGGGGTGCTAGGTCAAGTGAACAGTCATCCCGGCCCGCTCAGGCCGGGGTTGCGCCATGGGAGGGAAATGGTAAGGATCTTATTCCAATTTATGCCGAATTACGATTACCAATGCGGGAAATGCGGACACACCTTCGAAGTGTTTCAAAGCATGAAGGACGCCAAGCTGGAGGATTGCCCGCAGGAGGGGTGTGACGGAAAGGTGAAGCGCCTCCTCGGCACCGGTGCTGGTCTGATTTTCAAAGGCGGCGGCTTCTACCAGACGGACTACCGTTCCGCTTCCTACCAAGCCGGCGCGAAAGCGGACAGCGGCTCATCCCCGGCGCCTGCCGCGAAATCCGAGTCCGCTCCTGCTCCGGCGCCCGCCGCTCCCAAATCCGGCGAGTGAGTCTCCGGCTTTCCTTTTCCTGCCTTTTCCAGAAAAACCCCAACCCATGGCCGAAGAATCGAATACCAAGTCCCGCGGCTGCTTCTCGCGTCTCTTCTCATCTTTCCTGTTCCTGATCGCCATAGGGCTGGCGGTGGCTTTGTATTTTGCGACGCAACCGCAGGACCTGTCGGATGTGAAGGGCTATGGTGGGATCTCCGGCACCCCTCCGCGGGATCTCGGCCAGGCGCTCCACAATGCGGTGGAGAGAGGCTATGACCTCCGTCTTTCCGAGGAGGATATGAACCGCTGGCTGGCGGGCACGCTGGCCATGAAACAAGGCGGCGTGCTGGGAGCCAGCGTGAAGCTGGAAGGGGTGGCCATCCGCCTGGAGCAGGATGTCGCTGAGGTGGTGATGGTGCGCTCCGCGTTCGGCCGGCCGTTCACCGTCTCCATGTTCCTGAGGATCGAGCAGACGGAATCTTCCGATGGCGTTTCGACCGCCCTCCACCGCGATGGTGGTGCGTATATGGACAGTTTTCCGAACCTGAAGAAAGGCGGGCGCTTCGGAAAGCTGGTGGTGCCCCAGGGACTGCTGCTGCTGGTGATGCCGTCGTTTTCCGAGTTGAAGGACCAGTTCAAGGATGAGATCTCCAATGGACTGGAGAAGATGGCACGGGTGAGGATCGAGGAAGGGAATCTCGTTCTGGATCCACGTGGAAGCCCCTCCCCCGAAACGATCAATCCATTCTGATGAAGTTTCCGCCACTCATCGTCTCCCTCGTCCTGCTGCCACTTGCCATGGCACAGGAGGCACCGCGCGCGACGCTGGTGGTGGAGGACAACGGGGCCGCGCCCGGTGAGGCGGTCAGCCGTTCCGGTCTCTTCCGGGTGACCGGTGGCGACGGTGGCACGCGCGGGACCATGGCCTTGCTGGCGGACCAGACGCGTGAGGAACTCCGTGCGCTGACCGAGGAGAAGGGGGAGGAACAGGTGGTGATGCCCATCCGCATCCTGCTGTCAGGGACCCCGGGGGAGCCAGCGCCGTCGCGGCCGGTGATGATGGAGTTGTTTTTCAACGACCAGGCGTTCGACCTGCGGGTGCGGGCGCACATGGGGCGCGGCGTCGAGCGGGAGCGGTTCGCTTCCGTGCTGACATCCGCCCTGATCTACGAGCGCACGCTGCGCAGCCGGAAGCCGGACGAGTCCGAGAAGGAGTTCAACGTGCCGCCATGGTTGGTGGAGGGCCTGCGGGAGGCCACCGCATGGAGGCTGAAGGAGGCGGACCGCCGCCACTATGAGGCGCTGTTCCGGCAGGGGGGGATCTACCAGATGGACCAGTTGTTCTCCGTCACCGGGCCTGCCAAGGAGGAGATGGACACCGCGATGAAGCTGGCGTTCCGTGTTTCCTCCGGCGCGCTGGTGATGGCGCTGCTGGAGCAGCCGATGGGCAAGGAGGGCTTCCGCGCCTTCCTCTCTGAGGTGGCGGGCTACCAGGGGGAGATGCCGGTCCTGCTCAGGAAGCATTTCCCGGAACTGAATCTTTCCGAAAACAGCCTCGAGAAGTGGTGGGCGCTCCAGATGGCGAACAAGGGTGCCGCCCCGCTGTCCGACAGCCTTTCCATCGCCGAGACGGAGACCGGTCTGGATGAGGCGCTGCGCTTCCACTTCCGCGGGGAGGGAGGAACCGTGGCGGAGAAGCCCCTGTCCTCATGGCAGGAACTGTCCGACCTGAAACCGCAGGAAAGGATCGATGCGGTCAAACCCGCCCAGGATGCCATCTGGCGTCTCAGCTACCGCAGCTTTCCCTCCTATCGGCCGTTGCTGGTGGAGTATCAGGCGGTGCTCACCTCCCTGGAACGGGGGGAGACGGCGAAGGTGCCGGAGCGTCTGGCGTCCCTGGAGCAGTCCCGGGAGCTGATGCGTGCAAAAGGAGAGCGGGCGGTGGATTTCCTCGACTGGTTCGAGATCACGCGCGCGCGCAATCCCAGCGGCGTGTTCGACGACTACCTGCGGTTGAAGGAGCGCCTGCAGGAGCGGAAGCACGTCCGGACGGATCCCATGTCGAAGTATCTCGACCGCATGGACGAGCTGTTCGACCACGGACAGGATGCAAAGCCGCAGTTGCCGGCGCGCGATGCGCAGGCACCGTTGATGCTGCCGGAGTGAAAGCGTGGGGCCGGGACCCTTTACTACGTGAAGACGCCGGTCTGAAGACCAGCGCTCCCAGCACCCGCGAGCCGCCTGGTCCCTGAGGTCGTCACCACCTGAAGATGAGCGGTGGAACGATGATCCGCACATTCCCTCCCTGCCGGTTCTCGCTCTCCGTCACCGCGGTGACGAGGCCGTTTTCGAACTCGACGGCGGTCTTGCTCTTTTCCTCCTGCGTGACGTGGGAAAGCTGGCGGAAAACCCCGCCGGTCACCGGATCAATGCGGGTCACGTAGTGTTTCACCTCCTCATAGTCGATGAATTCCCATGACCCCGCCTCGCCGGTGCTGGTCCGGCGCATGGAGGTTTTCGTCGGCTTGCCCAGAGAGAGGGCGACTTCGTCGATGGTCATGCCCACCGCCACCGCCTTCGCGGCGATGAGGTTCTGCACCTCGATCTGGCGGACGTAGAGTTTCTTCAGATTCTCCACGAACGCGGGGTCCTTCGACGCGAACGCCCACGGCCCGACCCAGCCGGAGATGCCGCCGCTGCGGCCCTGGCCCCGCACGCGGTACACCTTGTCCGTGATGGCCTCCAGCTTCACCCGTTGGTTCGCCCGCAGGTAGCCAAGCCGGTGGCTTCCCGTCTTGTCGGAAAAGACCGGCGCTTCCTTGATGACCTCCAGCTCGATGGGGTCCTTCAGCGTTTCCTCCAGATAGACCACATCCGGATCGGAGTTGAGGAGCGAGGTGCGGTCAGCACGTTTGATCTGGGCCCCCGCGGAAACCGCGAGACAGACGGAGACGAGCGCGATGAGCCACCGGTTCATTGGATCAATCTACCGGCATCCGCGGAAAACGGAAGCCTGTTTCTCCTGTGACGTCCGGTACACCGGATTCATTCAAAGGAAAATGACGCCGGGAGGCAGGGACCGCATTCCATGCGGTCCGGATGGGGAAAGCTGCCGCGATCCCACGATCCCGCCCTTGTCGACACAGCGTGATCCCATCCTGCGGGGCATGCCGCAACACATCCGGCATCACGGGATTTTTTCTGCCGTCCCCAGCCTGACCGCATGGAATGCGGTCCCTGCCATCCCCTCCAATCCTTAACGGCATTGGACTGAAGCCCGCGCTCCATCCTGCAAATTTCACGGATTGCGGCCCCGGGATTTCCGGGAGAACATCCCCGCGCAACCATGTCCTCCTCGTCGATCTCCTCCAAACTCTTCGCCACCGCCAAAACCCTGATCCCGGGAGGGGTGAACTCACCCGTCCGGGCATTCCGGAATGTGGGCGGGGAGCCGTTCTTCGTCCGCCGGGCGAAGGGCAGCCGCATCGAGGATGTGGATGGGAAAACCTACATCGACTACATCGGCTCCTGGGGGCCGAACATCCTCGGCCACGCGCCCACCGTCATCACCAACACCATCCATGAGGTGGCGAAGGACGGTGTCTCTTTCGGCATCCCGAATCCCTACGAGGTGGAGATGGCCCGCACCATCGTCGAGTGGGTGCCATCCGTGGAAAAGGTCCGTATGTGCAGCTCCGGCACGGAGGCCACCATGTCCGCCATCCGCCTCGCGCGCGGCTACACGAAACGCGACTACATCGTGAAGTTCGACGGCTGCTACCACGGCCACAGCGACTCGCTGCTGGTCGCCGCCGGTTCCGGCGCGCTCACCCACGGGGAGCCTGACTCCGCCGGTGTGCCCGCCGCCTTCGCGGAAAAAACCATCGTCCTGCCCTACAATGATGTGGAGGCGCTGGAGAATCTCTTCGCCGCGCAGGGGGAACTCATCGCCGCCATCATCGTGGAGTCGTATCCCGCGAACGCCGGCTTGGTTTTCCCGAAACCCGGTTACCTCGACCTGCTTTCCTCCATCACGAAAAAGTACGGCGCGCTGCTCATCTTCGACGAAGTCATGACCGGCTTCCGCCTCGGCAGGGCGGGGGTGCAGGGGCTGGAGAACCTCACGCCGGACCTGAGTTGCTTCGGCAAGGTCATTGGCGGTGGTCTTCCCGTCGGCGCGTTCGGCGGCCGGGCGGATGTGATGGACATGCTCGCCCCGATCGGCCCGGTTTACCAGGCGGGCACGCTTTCCGGAAACCCGCTGGCGATGGCCGCCGGTCTCGCCCAGTTGAAGGAACTTGCCAAGCCCTCCGGCTTCGCCCGGCTCGACCAGCTCGGCGCCCACTTCGAGCAAGGCCTGCGCGGCGTGATGGAGGAAAAAGGCATCCCCTACCGCCTGAACCGCGTCGGTTCCATGTTCTGCCTGTTCTTCACCGACCGGGAGATCGTCAATGTGAACGACGTGATGAAGCAGGACCTCGAGCTGTTCCGGAAGTTCTTCTGGGGCTGCCTGGAGGAGGGCATCTACATCGCCCCATCGCCCTATGAGACCGGCTTCCTTTCGCTGGCCCACACCGAGGCGGATCTGGATGACACCCTATCGGTGTTTGCCAAGGTGCTCTCCAACATCTAGGAACGGGGCGTGCCGCCTCCACAGAAAGTCTTCAAGAACATCAACCACCGCGATACCATGTATCGCTGGATCATGCGCAATCAGACGGGAACCAATGAGCTGGTGATCGAATTGGTGGCCGGTGTGAACGGGCAGCTCTTCATCGCGCAACTGCCGAAGGTGGTCAGCCACAACATGGTCACGCTGGGCATCGACTTCGGCCGTGCCAACGGCTGGAAGCCGGAGGAAGCGGGCGAGCCATTCCGTTGCAAGTGGCTGCGTGGCACCTTCCACGTGAAGGCTCCGGACGCCTGAATCAGCGGTTGTCCGGGGCAGGGACCGCATTCCATGCGGTCCGGCAGGGGACGGCCCCCGATACCTTCCGGCTTCCAATATCCCACCGATTATCCATCTGGAAACGGGTGAATCATTCGCAGGGATGGCATCTTGGGATGATGGGGAATCTTCCCCGCCGGACCGCATGGAATGCGGTTCCTGCCACATGATTCAGCGGTTCCGCAGCCGCTCCAGTTCCGTCGCCTGGGCGAGGTTCATCATTTCCAGTTCCTCGATGCGTCCGCGCATCCGGGAGAGGCGGACGGCATGGATGGCGAACCCGATCATGAAAAGCAGGGCGCTGCCGGACCTGACGTAGCTGGTGGTATGATATACCATCATCAACATTTCGTGGCCCCAGAGTCCCTGCCAGATATAGATGGTGAGGTGGAAGGCCATCGAGAGGGTGTAGCTCACGGTTCCAGCGAGCATGCACCACCACGCGCCTGTCCGCTCTGTCTTCCGGAGGGCCATCACTCCGATCCATTGCAAGGTCAGGAGAGGGATCGTGGCCATGAGAAATTTTCCAATCTCGAGATGCATGGATACCATCTTCATGAATCCCGTGGATTCTTCAATTGAATTGCCCGTAGCGGCGTTGGTGTCTGAGGTCCTCGTAGTTCGAAATGGCCAGTGGGTATTTCCGCAAAAAGTCTGCTCCAGGCGTCGGGCGAAACTTGACGGAAGACCGGGGCGGGACGCCCCGGCAACGGCCTGGGGCAAGATGCCCCAGCCACAGGACTCAGCGGTTCCGCAGCCGCTCCAGTTCCGTCGCCTGGGCGAGGTTCATCATTTCCAGTTCCTCGATGCGTCCGCGCATGCGGGAAAGGCGGATGGCATGGATGGCGAACCCGATCATGAAAAGCAAATAGCCCAGGGTGGACACCCGGCTTGTGACCATCAGCGTGGTGGGGTAGTGGGTCATCGGTCCATTCATCGCCCGATAGATCACCTCCACGGCGATCCAGAGAACGGGTTGCAGGGTGATCAGGATCGCTCCCGCCAGCATGCACCACCAGTGGCCGGGACGCCCTTTTTTGGAAAGGTGGACCACACCGATCCACAGGGCGATGAGCACGGGGAGGGAGCCAAGGAGGAACAATATGCCGGAGAAGGACGAGATCATGCCCTATCCTCGCCGTCGCCGCCGTGGGGAGTCAATCTTCCCGGAGTCAATCGTAGCGGCCGTAGCGGCGCTGGTGGGTGCGGTCCTCGTAGTTCTGCCTGGCCCGGTCGTAGTGGGTGTCCCGGATGACGTCACCGGCGGATGGTCCCCGCAGCGGGGCATTCCCCGAGCCGCGGCGATGACCGTCCCCTCCGTCGAAATGGCCCGGATCCCCGGCGCAGGATGAGAGGACGATGGCGGAGAGGGACATGAGGAGGTATTTCATGGGCGGTGGGACGGTCGGAGTATCGCAGCTATTCAGGATGGTTCAATCTTCCGTGACAGCTCCGCCGTTCCGGCTGGGAGGGAAGCACTGGGACCGCGGGATTCATCCCGCCCCGGAGAATCCGCTTCCAGGCAGCGACCGGTTCTGCGCTGCCAGCAAATCGGGGCGGGATTCATCCCGCGGTCCCAGTCTCCATGCGGATGCCGGAGAAAGGGAGGAGGCGTTTCCCAACCGTCGTGGCGAAGCCGCGCCCCTACCCCGTGAGGTCGAAGTTGAAATTCCCGCCGCCTCATACGAATCTTGTTCCATGACCGATGAAGAAGCACCTCCCGGAAGAGTTTCCGCATGGCTCTGGCCCATCGCCGGTGCGCTGGTCTGCCTCGGCCTGGGCACCGCCGTCGGCCTCACCATGGAGAAGGGCGGCGGGGAATGGTACCAGGACCTGATGAAACCTCCGGGAAATCCACCGCCGTGGGTGTTCGGTCCGGTGTGGGGTGTCCTCTACGTCCTGATGGGCGTCGCCGCAGGTCGTCTCATCCACCTCCGCGCGATGGGGACGGTGACGTTGTTCGTCATCCAGTTCGTCCTGAACCTCGCGTGGACTCCGGTCTTTTTCGGCGCGCATGCCATCGGCTAGGCGCTGGCCGTCATCTTCTGCATCTGGGGTTTCCTGGCGCTCACCATCCGCAGCGCGGAAAAGGTGGATCACCTTTCCGCGATCCTGCTCCTGCCGTATCTGCTGTGGATCATGTATGCCACCTACCTGAACGCGGCCATCGGCTGGCTCAACCGGGCGTGAGGCTTGCCGGTGGCGCGGTCCCCCGCTACACCTCCGGCATGATCGGTTTGAAAACCATCGTCCTCCTCACGATTTCGAATATTTTCATGACCTTCGCCTGGTACGCCCACCTGCGCGACCTGAAGGACAAGCCGTGGTGGATCGCGGCGTTCCTTTCCTGGGGCGTCGCCCTTTTCGAGTACCTGTTCCAGGTGCCCGCGAACCGGATCGGCCACCAGGCGTTCAGCGTCGCCCAGTTGAAGATCATGCAGGAGGTGATCACCCTGACGGTGTTCGTTCCCTTCGCGATTTTCTTCATGAAGGAAAAGATCACGTGGAACTACCTGGGCGCGGCGGCCTGCATGGCGGGCGCGGTGTTCTTCATCTTCAGGAAATGAGGCGGACATCATGCTGATCGCGTTCAACAAGCCGTATGGCGTGCTCTGCCAGTTCACGCCGGACCAGCCGGGCCAGCGCACGCTGGCGGACTTCGGGTTTCCGAAAGGGGTGTATCCCATCGGGCGGCTGGATCTGGATTCCGAGGGGCTGCTGCTGCTGGGGGATGAACCGGGCTTCAACCACCGCTTCCTCGATCCTTCGGCGGCGCACCCGCGCACCTACCAGGTGCAGGTGGAGGGCATGCCCGGCGATGATGCCGTGAAACGGCTGGCGGCCGGGGGCATCGTTATCCAGGGCCACCGGACCCGGCCCTGCCGCGCGCGGCTCCTGGAGGCGGAGCCGGACTTTCCTCCGCGGGATCCTCCCGTCAGGTTCAGAAAGGCCATCCCCACTTCCTGGATGGAACTCACCCTCACCGAGGGCAAGAACCGCCAGGTCCGGCGGATGACGGCGGCGGTGGGATTCCCCACCCTGCGGCTGGTGCGTGTGGCGATCGGCAAGCTGCCGCTGGGCGATACCGCACCGGGAGTGTGGCGCGTGCTGGATGCCACGGAGGCGGCGCTGGCCCAAGGCCGCGGCTGAGTCCTCACCACTCGCTGTTCGGCGGGAGCGAGTGACTCCGCGTTTCGCTGAAGGAGCATTCCAGATACACCTGCCCGATCTGGGGGAGGGTGTCCTCGCCGGAGGTGCCTCCGAAAGTATAGGTGCCGCCGCCTTTGCAAACGGGGGTCATTTCGATGAATCCACCCGGTGCGAATATCTTGTCTTTCAAGCCGGTCACGGAGTCCCCGGGAGTATATCCGTAGAGGTTGCCGAAACTGCGGATCGCCTTCTGTGCCACCTGGATGTTCATCACGCACATGCCGCGGTCCGCGCCGCGCTTCCACGCCTGGGCCGCCACGAACATGATGGAGACGAGCCCCATCAGGACGAAGATCACCACCGTCAGCTCAAGCAATGTCATCCCCCGTGCGCGGGTGCGCTGCGGAGTGGATGATATGGACCGGGCTATCATGGCTCAACAAGGGGAATGAGATATGCCGACGGAATGTCCGCACTGGGTTTATGTGCTCATGAATATCAGAAAATCCAAACCACACCATTACGCGAACGAGTAAATCAGCCCGTATTTTTGCGTGGAAGCTATCCGCCGGTCTTGTTGCGGAATTTGTCGAGCAGGCTTTTGATCTCCTCCAGTGAAGCCGGAGTGGTGAAGTCCCGGATGCGGCGCAGGACGGTATCGTTCAGTATTTTCCTCCCGCCCGTCGATTCTCCGAAAAGATCGGCCCCGATGAGGATCCGGGGGCCTTGGGGGGTGGCCACCACAAGATAGAGGGGGAACGTGATGGTCGTTCCTGATTCCGACCTGACTCCGACAACGGTCCAGGTGGTGCCGCGCTCGCAGTGGATGATGGAGAATCTGTTCTCGTCACGCAGGGCGGTGCTGAACTCGAACCCGAGATTGCGGAGCGTCCGTTCGGTCTCCCCCTGCCGGTTGACGATGACGAGGCCGCGCAGTGCGGAGGGGAGATCCGCGGAGTGGGTGGCGGCGAGCCAGCCTTCCACCAGTTTCCTGGCTTCTTCCTCCGCAGGTGCGTTCCCTTCGGCGATGGGGTCGATCCGCGTGCAGCCCTCCACGAGCTTGGCCTGCCAGCCGCCGCGCCATGTCCTTTCACGATCCGCAACCCAGTCCCTCACGGCGGACTGCTCCTTGTTGGGGGAGTTGGTCAGCTTCAGGCCCGGAAGCAGCAGCCAGCCGTCCGCGGTTTTCTCCAGATAGAAGGATTTGAGATCGAGCGTGCCCGGCTCCCGCGGGGAGAAAAACTGGAACGTGACGACACCCGCCCCGCCGCTTTCATGATAGCCCAGGAACTGGGGCATCCGTGTGGCCTGCGGATTGTGGAGCTGCCACCACAGCCTGGCCCCCAGGGCGCATCCACGGCTGGCGGTCCCGGGGTCGCCCTCCAGATCCATCAGGGCGATGAGCGGGTCCAATGATCCCGCCGCCAGGGCTTCCCCAAGTGAAGCGGCGGCCTCCCGGATGGAGGGAGCGGGACTGGCGGGGATCTGTTTGCGGATTTCCCCGGGAAAGGCGTCGAGCAGGGATTTGACGAAGTCATCCTCGGAGTCGTCCGGTTCTTCGCCCGGAGGGAGGAGGAACGAAGGGGGCAGGTCGATCTTCCACAGTCCTTCCTCATCCCGGCTCAGTTCGATGTGGAGGATCTCCACTTTGGTGGACGTCTGCTTCACCCCGGTCCCGGCGGGGTCGATGCAGGCGAACGAAAACAGGGAGCCGTCCGTCTCACCCCCGTCCTCCACCCGCACCCTCACCACCTCCGGGGCGATGAGCAGCCGCCAGGGCCAGCCGACTTTTTTCCCGGCTCCCACCGCAGCGTCCGCGGAGCGCAGACGGTCCGCCCAGTCGTCGGGAGGCGTGTCCTGCAGCCCGCCCAGAAATCCCAGCATGGCAGGCAGATCCCGCCGCCTGCATGCGGCGAGGAACTGGTTCGCAGCTTTTTCAGGGGATTCGTCACGCAGGACCTCCACATCCATGGCCGTGCGGATGTTCCGCCGCATGTGTTCGCGGGATTGTTCCCGGAGGGTGGTCAGTTCCTCCGCCTGCCCGCGCATCATCCAGTTCTCCAGTTGCCCGAGGCGTTGCCTGGCGCCGGCCACCAACCCCGTGCCGGTGTTCTCGAACGACGATGGCACCGGCGCCGGCAGCCATGTGTCCTTCATCCTGACCAGACCGATGGAAACCACCCGGATCTTCGACGGGTCGAAGCCGCCGGTGTTCCTCACGATCACCGCGGCCAGGTTGTCGTCCACCTTCACCTCCGCGGCTTCCAGGCTGCCTTTGCCAAGATCATCCGCCAGGCGGGACAACCGGCGTGAAATCTGTTCACGCTTCTCGGAAGAGGTGTGGGGGGACAGCGCGGTGTCCGTCCCCAGGTCCACCGTGCGCTGGCGCACTTTCTCCAGATAACCCAGCACCGCCGCCGCAGGATCAACCGCCGCGGCGAACGACACACCGGACAGCCCGAGCATCAGGAGCAGGATCTTCACCGGCGGAACTAATAACCCATTCACAGCCGGACGGAAACCAGATTTCCGTGGCGCGCTCATTGCTCCGCCCGCAGCACCTCCGGCAGGCTGCCGTGGACACCCGCCAGCCTTGGCTGCGCTTCCCAGGCCGCCCGGTCCCCGGCGACGCGCTTCGCCAGCCGTTTCATTGTTTCTCCCGGATTCCTCGATTCCGGCATCAACTGCCGCAGTTTTTCGCCCTCCGCCTTCGGATGGAACACCCATGAAAATGAAACGCGGGAGTCCACGGAATCTTTGCGCGCGTTCCACGTGCGGGTCTCCCCGAACCTCAGGTCCCCCAGCCAGATGCCCTGCTTGTGCGGGCGGCAGATCCACCAGCCGTCGGAGAACCACGCCACCGTCTTCGCCTCCCGCATCGCGGAGTAGGGGAAATAGGCGTCCGTCCCCTTCGGGTACACGGTCCAGCGCACGGGAGTGTCATGGAACTCGAAGATGCTCCGGTAGCCGACCCACAGTTCATCCCCGCGGTCCACCACCGACCGCCAGAACAGGATGTTGAAGGTGGTGGGGGCCTCCATCCGCCGGGTGAAGGTCACGCCGCGTTTCCGCAGGTCCGCATCGAATCCCGCGGATGCCGCCCACTTCGCCAGCAGGCTCACCGCCACATACCCGCTGCTCAGGCCCAGCCCCCACCAGCACAGCCTCCGCCGCTTCGCGAGCTGTTTCTTCGTCCGCAGGAATGCCAGCCATACCAGCGTGACCAGCAGGGGGACGGTGTAGAAAGGATCGATGATGAACAGGTTGTTGAAGGCGATCCGCTTTTCCGTGAACGGCCACAGCACGGAGGTGCCATAGACCGTGAAGCAGTCGAGCAGCACATGGGTGCTCCAGACGGCGAATACAAAGAGTCCTGCCTGACCACGGCTGATCTTCTGTTTTTTCCACAGCTTGGCCAGCCAGTGGCCGAGCGCAGCCGAGGCGATGACCATCACCAGCAGGGAGTGGCTGGGGCCGCGGTGCCAGATCAGGTTGTTCGTGGTGTCCAGGAAGAAGGAGACCAGGACATCCAGGTCCGGCAGCGTCCCGAAGAACAGACCCCACAGCAGCGCCCGGTTGCCCAGCTTTTTCCCGAGCATCGCTTCCCCCACCGCCGCTCCCAGCGCCGCCTGCGTGATCGAATCCATGCGCGACAACCGGACCGGGTGAGGGCAGGGCCAGTCAATCGTATTGTTCCCGGACGGGCGATTTCCTGCGCCTATGGCCGGGCCAGGCTGTCGAACACGGACAGGGGCTCCGCCAGATGGCCCAGGGCTTCGCCGAAGTCTTCTTTCAACGCGGCGATCTCCACCGCGGCTTCTTCGGCTTCGCTTTGGGCGGCAGGAGGAATGGCGGGCGTCTCCGGCGCTGGCCGGGTGAACCACCAGGCCGCCGCCAGGAGGATGGCCGCTGCGGCGGACAGCGGGGCGACGGGGAGCCGCGGGCGCGCGGGACGGTCAGATGGAAGCCGCAGCACCCTTTGCCTGAGATCTTCTCCGGCGGAAGGGAGCGGGGCGGAAAGCATGCCGTCGCTTTCCCGGCAGGTCCGGGCGAACGCGGTGCACTCCCGGCAGGATGCGACGTGGTCGCGCAGCGCCTGTGGAAAGGGGAGGCCGTCATCCGTGAGCGCGCTGATCTTTTCCTGATGGATGTCGCAGGGGTTGTCTTTCATGGCGTGGGGAATGGTTCGGGTTGGTTCCAGAGCAGCGCGAGCTGCTGGCGGGCGCGGAAAAGGAGGACGCGGACGTTTTCGGGCGACTGGCTCATCATCGCGGAGATTTCGGAAATCGAGTGGCCGCCCTGGACTTTCAGCCACAGGGCGGTGGCCTGGTTTTCGGAAAGGAGCGCATGGACCTTGTTCCAGGCGGTGACCGCTTCGTCATGCTCCTCGGAAGCGCGGGCGGGGGAGCGATCCTCCATCCCCCCGTGGTGGTCCGGATCGAACGGCTCCATCGGCCGGGTCCTGCGCCAGAGATCGATGGAGCGGCGGCGGGCGATGGTGTAGAGCCAGCCGGTGAAGGATTGGCCGGGGGTGTGGTTGTTGATCTTCCGGCAAACTTCCAGAAAAACCTCCTGGCAGAGATCGTCGGCGTCGCCGGAATTTCCGCAGCGGGAGATCAGGAAGCGGCGGACGGGATCGAGGTGCCGCGCCACGATGGCTTCGTAGGCGCGGACGTCACCCTGCCGCCACCTTGCGGCCAGGGTTTCGTCGCTTTCGGGAGTGATCTCCGCGGAATCCATGAAGGGTGGCGTCACTTTCCGCGGGCGGCTTTCAGGAACTGGTGGATGCCCAGCAGTCCCCTTTCAATCGTCGTTTCGGTGATGTTGAACTGGAGGCGGATCTTCTCGTCGGTCTGGGTGATGGTCAGATCCTTGGCGAGATCCTCGATGGAGATCTCCTCGCCGGATACCAGGGTGGCGGCGGCGGACAGCTTGCGGGCCTTTGCCGCCGCCTTCGCCGCCATTTCCGGAGTGACGGAGGCGGTGAGGACTTCCGCGGAGATCCGGCCGCCGTCCGCGTTGAGGGAGAAGTCGATGCGGTCGAGCAGCCGCAGCAGATCGGACTTCGGCAGCTCGTCCTTGATGGACGAAATGGGGACGCCGCCGGACACCCATGCCGATGCGGGCGTTTCCGCCGCCGGAAGCACGGCGGTGTTCCGGTTGTCAGCCGGGTGGACGGCGCGGATCACATTGTCCCCGGAAGCCCAGACCGCGTAGGTCGCCGAGTTTTTGGAAAAAAACAGGGTGCCGTCCTCATGGCGGAAGCCGCCGTATTTCGCGGCATCCGCCACGAGCTGCCTGGCACCGGCCACCTCCCGGAGTTCCGCGACCCAGTCACCACCGGGTGTGGCCGGATTCCGGAAGCCGGTGGCGTGGAACGTGGCGCCGTCCTCCAGCACGACGGCGTGGGCGACCGGGGCGAGCAGGAGCCGGGTCATCTCGGCGAGGCGGGCATTCCCCCCGCCATCCGCCCGGACGTGGATCTCCCAGGTTTTTTCCGGCGGGGCCGGAGCCTCCTGCGCGGAGAGGGACAGCGGGTGAAGGATGGCGGCGGCCAGTGGAAGGAGTGCGGTGAGTTTCATGGTGTTACTGACTCATCGGAGGGCGTGCTGGAAATGTTACAGCGCGGGGTGTTGATGGGATGGCCAACTTGCTGTTTCGATTCATGGTCTTGAACCACGGATGGACGCGGATGGACACGGATTTCGGATAGTCGGGTACCGGATTCCCCATTCTTCATCCGTGTTCATCCGCGTCCATCCGTGGTTGAATCTGAAGGTATGCCGGGCAAATAAGCACGCTGTAGGATCAACGCTTCCCTTGACTGCCGGGGATTTTCCGAAAGATGCTGGCCGCCTGATGAACGACAACAAACGCCCGTTTTCCAGTCCCATGCTGGATGGTCCCGACCGTGCGCCCAGCCGTGCGATGCTTTATGCCGTAGGTTTCAAGAAAGAAGACTTCGCGAAGGTGCAGATCGGCATCGCCTCCACCTGGAGCCAGGTGACCCCCTGCAACGTCCACATCGACAAGCTGGCGATCGAGTCCGCCAACGGCGTGAACGCGGCGGGCGGAAAGGCCACCATTTTCAACACCATCACCATCTCCGACGGCATCTCCATGGGCACGGAGGGGATGAAATACTCCCTCGTCTCCCGTGAGGTCATTGCCGACTCCATCGAAACCGTGGTCGGTTGCGAAGGCATGGACGGCTATGTCGCCATCGGCGGCTGTGACAAGAACATGCCCGGTTGCGTGATGGCCATGGGCCGCATGAACCGCCCCGCCGTCTTCGTCTATGGCGGCACGATCCTGCCCGGCTGCGCGAAGATCAAAGGCGAGGAAAAGGATCTCGACGTCGTCTCCGTGTTCGAAGCGGTCGGCAAGCACGCCAACGGCGAATTCACCGATGATGACCTGGCCACCGTCGAAGCCTGCGCCATCCCCGGCCCGGGATCCTGCGGCGGCATGTACACGGCTAACACCATGGCCAGCGCCATCGAGGCGCTCGGCATGTCCCTGCCGAACAGCTCCGCCCAAGCCGCCATTTCCGATGACAAGATGCGCGACTGCTTCGACGCCGGAGCCGCCGTCCTCAACCTGATCAACCTCGGCATCAAGCCGCGGGACATCATGACGAAGGAAGCGTTCGAGAACGCCATCACCGTCCTTATTGCGCTCGGTGGCTCGACCAACGCCTGCCTCCACATCCCCGCCATGGCCCACGCCGCGGGCGTGGACATCTCGCTCGATGACTTCGAACGCATTGGCAAGCGCGTGCCCCTCCTCGCGGACCTCAAGCCATCCGGCAAATACGCCATGGCGGACCTCGTCCGCATCGGCGGCACCGTCCCGCTGATGAAGATGCTGCTGGATGCCGGCCTGCTCCACGGCGACTGCATGACCGTGACCGGCCGCACCATGCGCGAGAACCTGGAGAAGGCGAACGCCGTCTATCCGGAAGGCCAGCAGATCATCCGCCCGCTGGACAACCCGATCAAGAAGGACAGCCACCTCCGCATCCTCTACGGCAACCTCGCCGAAGGCGGCGCGGTGGCGAAGATCACCGGCAAGGAAGGCGAGCTGTTCAAGGGCAGCGCCAAGGTTTTCAACTCCGAGCCTGAGGCCATGAAGGCCATCCTCGCGAAGGAGATCGTGAAGGGCGACATCATCGTCATCCGCTATGAGGGACCGAAGGGAGGCCCCGGCATGCGCGAGATGCTCGGACCGACATCCGCCATCATGGGCCTGGGCCTGGGCAAGGACGTCGCGCTCATCACGGACGGACGTTTCTCCGGTGGCAGCCACGGCTTCGTCGTCGGCCACATCACCCCGGAAGCGTTCGAAGGTGGCGTCATCGGCCTGCTGAAGGACGGCGACACCATCACCATCAACGCGGTGGACAACCGCCTCGACGTTGACATTTCCGCCGAGGAGATCGCGCGGCGCAAGGCAGCCTGGGTCCGCCCGGAGCCACGCTACACCCGCGGCGTCCTCGCCAAGTATGCGAAGCTCGTCAGCACCGCCAGCGAAGGCGCGGTGACGGACAAGTATCTGTGACCAACCGGACGGAGGGGCGCACGCCGATGCGCCCTTGCCGTGCGATGGATGGACCATCTTTTCAGGGAGAGGGCGCATCGGCGTGCGCCCCTTCGCTTTCCATGAACACTCCGCTTCCCCAGCTTTCCTGCATCCGCTACGTGGACAGCTTCGAGGAACTGGTCTCGGCGAGGTTTTCCGGGAAAGTGAACGCGCTCTGCTGGCCGCGGAAGCTGGATGGGGACTTTGCGGAGATCGTGGAAAAGCTGCAGGTGGGCCGTGGTATCACGACCATTGATGCGGACACTTTGGCATCACTGGAATTGAGTCCGGCGGGAGAGGTTGCGAGGAAGATCCTGCTGGAGGACCAGGCCATGCTGGAGAGCCATGATCTCCTTCCCGTGCTGGACTGCATCAATGGTTACGTGAACCTCCACGAGGACGACGGGCCGATGTCCACCCACGTGCAGTCCTACCACGTGGACAGCGCGACGGATGAGGCGGACACCTATCTCTGCACCTATTCCGGGGCGCCCTCCGAAGCCCTGCCGAATGACCGGGTGATCCGGAAGGCGGATATCCCCGGAACACGCGTGGAACTGCTGGCCCTTTATGGGGGCGGAGATGACGACGGATTCCTGGAGTTCCTGAACGAAAATTTCTTCGATCTCCACTATGCTCCGCTGCCCGGAGCGGAGCCATGGAGCTTCGGCATCGGGAATCTCTGGCGCATCGCCTGCGACTATCCCGGCAGCCCCGTGCCGCCCTGTGTCCACCGTGCGCCGGACACCATTCCCGGTGCACCGCCGAGGCTGCTGTTGATCGGTTAGGGCGCTGGGAGCGCCGGTCTTCAGACCGGCTTGGCAGGCAGGGCGGACAACGAGAGATGCCGGTCTGAAGACCAGCGCTCCCATCTCCTTCCATCACCGCTCCAGCAGGATCTCATCCCCCAGCACCACCAGATCCACGCTGCCCTTGAGGGTCTTGTCGAGGAACGGAGTGTTCTGTGACTTCGACTTCATGAACTCCTTGGTGAAGGTGGTTTCCTTCTCCGTGTCGAACAGCAGGAGATCCGCGCGGCAGCCTTCGGTGACGGTGGGGACGTCCAGTCCCATCATCCGGCGCGGCTCGGCGGAGTAGCGTTTCACGACCAGATCCCAGCCGAATTTCCCGGTGGCGATGAAGTGGTGGTAAAGCGAGACGAGCGCGGTATCCAGGCCGGTGATGCCGTTCGGTGCGCTGACGAAGTCCTGGGACTTCTCGAAAGGGGTGTGCGGAGCGTGGTCCGTGGCGATGAGGTCGAACACGCCGTCGATGAGTCCTTGCAGCAGCGCCTCGTTGTCCGCCTTCGTCCGCAGCGGAGGGTTCATCTTGTAGTGCGTGTCGTAGTCGCCGATGTCCTCGTCGGTGAAAAGGAGATGGTGCGGAGCCACCTCGGCGGTGACCTTCACATCGCCGCGGGATTTCCACCAGGCGATGGTTTCCATGCCCAGCTTGCTGGAAACGTGCTGGATGTGGATGTGCGCCCCGGCGGCGTGGGCCAGGCGGATGTCACGGTCGATGATGATTTCCTCCGCGCAGGCGGGGGATCCCTTGATGCCCAGCTTGTAGCTCATCACGCCCTCGTTGAGCGCGCGTGGCCCGGCCAGTTCCGGCACCTCGCAGTGGCTGGCGAAAAACAGGCCGAATTCCGTGGCATACTGCATCGCCCGCAGCAGCACCGCCGCATCCCCGGTGGTGTCGCCGTCGTCGGTGAGCATCTTCACGCCCAGCGCGCGCATGCCGTCGATGCCCGCCAGCTCCTTGCCATGGCGGCCTTTCGTGACGCAGCCGGAGGTGTAGATGGGGATGCGGGCGGTCCGCTTTCCGATCTCAAGCACCTGTCCGACCACGCTGGCGGAATCGATCGCCGGGTTCGTGTTCGGCATCATCACCACGCCGGTGATGCCGCCGTTGATGGCGGACTCCGCGCCGCTGGCGATGGTTTCCTTCGCCTCGAAGCCGGGTTCGCGGAAATGCACGTGCGCGTCGAACATCGCCGGCATCAGGATGCGGTTCGCCGCATCGATGATCTTGGCGCCGGCAGGCGCGGCCAACCCTTGGCCGATGGACTTGATGATACCGTCCTCGATGAGGACATCGGAGACGGGGAGATCCCCGGAGTTCTCCGAGGCGATGCGGGCGTTCTGGATGAGGATGGACATGGGAAGCTTCGTGAAAGGTGCGAGGGATCCGCGCTGGGCGCGGTTTCAGTATCGGTAGGGAACCCTGACGCGGGGATCGTCCTCGCGGAAGTCTTTCGTGTTCCGCGTGACGAGAATGCATCCTTCCTTATCCGCGGTTGCGAGAATGATGGCGTCCGGCAGTTTCAGCTTCAGGGATTTTCTCAGATGAACGGCTTTTCGGGCGATGTTCATGTCCAGATCGACCTGTGTCATGGACCGAAGCAGGGCTTCCGCGGCTTCCGTTTCCTCAGGAGTGCGTGCCCTGCACATGATCTCCATCCATGAGATCACGGAATAGCGGAGATCATCATAATGGGCCAGTTCGATCTTCGAGCGTTCTTCACCCTGGAGGTAGTCGATAAGGATGTCGCTATCGATCACCGCTTTCATCGATCCCATTCCTCCCGGAGGCGGTTCACGTAGTCCAAGGAGTCAACTTTGCGGTGTTTCCATGCGCCGAAGGCTTTCTGGAAATGGGTGTCGTCCGCCTCTTCCAGCATCTTGGAAAGAGCGCGTCTGACGGCCTCCGCGCGGGAGATCCCGAGGTTGTTGCAAAAAACCGAGAGAGCCGCGACTTGCTCGGAAGGAAGATCGATGATGGTTCTCATGATGACGATATCATATATCATGCATGGCGGATGTCAACGGAGCGCCTCCTCCGCTCCATCGGCATTCACTCACGCTCCGGCTTGAGATAATAAAGCACCGCCATCCTCACAGCGATGCCGTTCTCCACCTGGTCGTTGATGAGGCTGCGCTCGTAGTCCATGACGCCGTCGCAGAGTTCCACGCCGCGGTTCACGGGGCCGGGGTGCATGATATAGAGGCCGCGGTTGCGGATGTCCGCGAGCCGCTTTTCGGTCACGCCGTAGAGCTTGTGGTACTCGCGGATGCTCGGGAAATACTGGACGTCCTGGCGCTCCATCTGGACGCGTAGGAGATAGACGAAATCCGGCCCCCACTTCATCGCTTCCTCATAGTTGGTGAAGCGGCGGATGTTTTCAGGTCCCTGTTTCGGCACCAGCGATCCGGGTCCGAGGTAGGCGACATCCACGCCGAGCTTCTTCAGGATGGTCGAGGTGGAGCGGGCGACCCGGGAGTGGAGGATGTCACCGATGATGAGGACTTTCTTGCCGGTGGGATCGGGGAACTTTTCCTTGATGGTGAAGGCATCCAGCAGGCCCTGGGTGGGGTGGGCGTGCGCGCCGTCCCCGGCATTGATGACGGAGGCCTTGGTCAGCTTCGCGATGGTGCCGGGCAGGCCGGATGCCTTGTGGCGGACGATGATGAAGTCGGTCCGCATCGCCTGGAGCGTCTCCACTGTTTCGCGCACGGATTCGCCCTTGGTGATGGATGACTGGGCGACGTCGAAGTTGGTGACGTCCGCGGAGAGGCGCTTGGCCGCCACCTCGAAGGAGGAATGGGTGCGGGTGCTCGGCTCGTAGAAAAGCATCAGCACGGACTTCCCTTTCAATGCCGGAACCTTCTTCACGGAGCGGGTGAAGATTTCCTTGAACGGAGCCGCCTGGTCGAGGAGGAGGTCGATTTCCGAGCGGTCCAGCGAGGCGATGTCGAGCAGGTCTTTACGGGGCATTCCGGAGGTGGGGAAAGTAGTAGAGGGCACCGAAGATGAGCGTGAGGATGGCAATGGCGGAGATGAACCCCGCATGGTGCAGGGAGCTCTTTTTCTTCAGGAGGATGAATCCGGAGATCCCCAGGCCGGCGAGGCAGAGGGTGCCCGGAATGTAGCGGGAGATGTCCGTGAACCAGTGGTCGATGAACGGCAGCACCGCCGCGGCGAACACGCAGAGGTAGCCGAGGCCGGCCATGAAAGGGTGGACGGCCTGCGGGATGAGGTGGCTCACCGGCGGCTGGACGGAGAACGCCTGGGTCCGGCGGAGTTGCTTGATCTCGAATTCCGTCCGGCGGTGGCTGGGAAGAACGGTCGCCGTCTCCGAAGGGACGGGCTGTGCCCTGGCGGCGGGGGCAGGGCCTCGCTCTGACTTGCGGAGTGATCTGACCTCCTTCGGCTCGGCCGGGGGGCGCGGCTCTACGGATGGCATCTCCTGTACCGGGTGGGATGCCGCAGGGAGGACGGGTTGGGGCGCGGCGGCGGGAGGGGCCTGCGGCGGCGGAAGATCCGCCGGGGCGGGAGGGACGTTGCCTTCCGCCCCGTCAGCGGTGGGGGGAGGCGGGGTCACCGGAGCGGGACCATCACCGAGGCCCATGCTTTCGCGGAGCTTCGCGATTTCCTCGGGGGTCTTCTTGCGCTTCGGGAGCTTGCTCATGGCGATTCTTTCCGGACGATCCGAACTTGATCGTTTCCGTCCGTTCCTTCCAGCGAAACCAGCACGTGGTCGAGACGATTTGTTTCCAGCGTGATCCCAACGTAGTCCGGGGCGATGGGCAGTTCGCGGTGGCCGCGGTCGATCAGCACGGCCAGCTCGATCTTCGCCGGGCGTCCGTAGTCGAGCAGGGCGTCCAGCGCGGCGCGGATGGTGCGGCCGGTGAAAAGCACGTCGTCCACCAGGATGATGTGAGCGTCATCGACGGGAAAGCCGATGTCGCTCTCCTGCAGCAGCGGGTTTTCCCGCAGGTGCTCGTAGTCGTCCCGGTAGAGGGAAATATCGAGGATGCCGAAGTCCAGCTCCCGGTCGTCCTGGGACAGCAGGTTCAGCACCCGCTCCGCGACCTCGTCGCCGCGGCTGCGGATGCCGACGAGGGCGATCTTCTTGCCGCCGGTTTTTTCACGGATCGCGGCTGCCAGCGTCTCCACGCCGGTGTTGATCTCTTCCTGGGTGAGGGTGCGTTCCATGGGGGATGTGTTATTGGAAATGGAGGATGCCGATGTCCCTGCGGCGTTGCAGGCCATCGAAGGAAATCTGGTCCGCGGCGGCGTGGGCGGCGGTCACCGCTTCCTCGCGTCCGGCGGCTCCAGCCACCACGGCCAGCACCCGGCCGCCGTTGGTCTGCCACTGGCCGCCCGTGAGCTTTGTCCCGGAGTGATAGACGCGGCCGGTGGTCACGTCCTCGATGCCGGTGATGACATCCCCGTTGCGGGAGGATTCCGGATAACCTGCGGATGCCAGGATCACGCACACGCTCCAGCCATCGTCGAAGGAGATGAGGTCCGGTTGGAGCTGGCCTTGTGCCCCGGCCAGGCAGAATGCGGCCAGATCCCCCTGCACCAGCGGCATCACCGCCTGGCACTCCGGATCGCCGAAGCGGCAGTTGTATTCGATGATCTGCGGTCCGGTCGGCGTAAGCATCAGGCCGAAGTAAAGAAACCCGCGGTAGGGCAGGTGGTCGTTCCGCAGGCCGTCCACCGTCGGCTGGACGATGTCCGTTTTGATGAGTTCCAGAAGATCGGCGGAGATGAGCTGGCGGCTGGCCACGGCTCCCATGCCGCCGGTGTTAGGCCCTTGGTCATCCTCCAGCGCGCGCTTGTAGTCACGGGCGGGGGTGAAGATCAGGTAGCGGTCGTCCACGATGGCGGCGAAGATGGATACCTCCGGGCCGGTCAGGCATTGCTCCACCAGCACGCGCCCCTCGCCAAAGCGCTTTTCGGTGAAAACCTCGTTGAGGAACTCCATGGCGGACGCCTCGTCCGGACAGACGGCCACACCCTTTCCGGCGGCCAGGCCGTCGAATTTCAGCACGGTGGGGTATTCGCCGTTGATGGCGGTGACGGCATCCTCCAACGAGGAAACGGCGGTCGCACGGGCCGTCGGGATGTTGTGGCGGAAAAGGAACTCCTTGGCGAATTCCTTGCTCGCTTCCAGTTGGGCCGACTGCTTCGGCGGTCCCCAGCACGGGATCCCGGCGCGTTCGCAGAGATTCGCCAGCCCCTCGTCCTTCACCAGATAGCTTTCCTCGCCCGCGACGCACAGGTCGATGCCGTTGTCCTTCATCCACCCGATCAGGGAGTGCAGGTCCGTGGCGGTGGTCGGCGCGGCGATGCGGAAAATGGCCTCGCTCCCCGGGAAGGAGAACAGCTCCGGCTTCGAGGGAGACTCCGCCAGGGCGCGAACGAGGGCGTGCTCGCGGCCACCTTTTCCAACGACTAAAATTTTCATCCGCAGAGGTTTTCGCGGAATCCCCCGGCGGACTCAACGCCGAAGAACGGAATTTTCCCGGGTAGCTGCAGGCTTGCCTCAGGTCGTCTGGCTTCCGGCCTGCTCCGGGGGTGGGAAAACACCGAGCTGGGCCATCAATCCCAATATGTCCATGATGATCCGGGTGGACTTGATTTTTTCGCCCTCAAACAGGTCGATGACCATGCCCCATACCGTGACGGATCGTCCGGTGGCTGGAATCCCCAGGAAGGTTCCCTGATGGGTGCCGGTCCAGGTGAAGCGGGTCACAACCTTGTCCCCATCTTCAATCTGTTCCTCCACGATCCAGTTCATATCGGGAAAGCCCCCGCGCATGCCCTTCAGCACTTCCTTCAATCCATCGACGCCGGGGCCTTGGCCGGGAAAAGGCACCTCTTCGAGCATGTCATCCCAGAAGTATTCATCAGTGGCTTCGATGTCTCCACCGCTGAGAACCCGCTCGATGAACCGACGAACTGTTGCAGACTTGTTTTTCATTGGGGTGGGGGAGTGAAAGCCTCCGTTCAATGCCTGCCGGCCATGATCTGGCATTCTTCAGGCGTGCTCGGATAGGGGTGCCAAGGCCGGTGTGCGACCGACGAATGTCCCCCGGGGATGATCTCATGCGGGTCCGCTGCGATCAACTGTTCCTTTTGTCAGGCTTCATGAATGCGGAAGCTTGATCACCGGAGATATTGAATCCTGCTCCCCCGCCCGTTCACTCCGCCACCACGAAGATGGACGCGAAACGGTTGCTTGCGACGGGCTTCTCCGGATTCACCGCCATTTGGGAAATGTCGCCGTCCAGGAACAGTGCGTCCTTGCAGCCGAGATGGAGGAACAGCCCGGCGAAGTCCCAGAAATTCACCTCCTGGCCCCATACGGTGATCGCGCAGACGAATTTGCCATCCGCATCGATGCCGATGCCGTGCGGTGCAGGCGGCTTTCCGAACCCTCCTTGAAGGCAGGATGGCGCTTGCCGCCGATCAGCAGCAGCGGGCCGGACTGGACGGCGAAGTTCGGTGCCCGCAGGTCACGGACCCGGCGGGAGAGGTCGTAGCGGGCCTTCCAGTCCTCGACCGTCGAAACCTGGGGGCCACCATGGCCGCCAATCCACATCGAGACCACGCCGTTCGGCTTCAGGAAAAAGTTGCCCTTGCCGTCCTTCGTGTTGAGCGGCAGCACGACTTTCCAGTCTTGGGCGAGAAGCCCGCTGGGGATGCATCCGGGTTCGAAGATACCTCCATTCATCAGGAACCGGACCGTTCTGCCCTTCTTGGAAAAATCCTCCTGCACCTTGTCGAACGTGCCGAAAATTTCCCCCGCGCTGTCTTTCCAGACGACCTTCAGATCATCCGGCTCGATCCGGACGACACGGAAGTCCGCGTTCGCATAGTGGACTTTTTCCTCACGGATCTCCGCGGCACCGCTGACGGCTGGAAGGAGCAAAAGGATGAGCAGGAATTTCATGGCTCGGGCTTGCTAATCTTTGTCAGCTCTTCCGGTTCGGATGTCTGATATAGGTGACTCCAGGCAGGCCATCCAAGTCGGAATCCTGGGTGAGCAACTCCGCGGAGGCATCGCGGGCTGTGGCGTAAATGATCCCGTCGGCCAAGGGCAACTGATGGCGGTGGCTGATCTCCGCGGCGATGACGGCCAACCGCTCATCCAGTGGAACAACCCGTCCCTGCTTCATCGCGGCAGCGGCGGTCAGAGCATGGGATAAGGATGATTCGCGCAATATCCAGCGATACACTTCCGTGATCGATATGGCTGGAACCACCAGATCGGAAGTCGCCTGTATGGCGGCGGCGAAGTGAATGCTGTTGGGGCCGTCGGTGAAAAACTCGATCCAACCCGAGGAATCAACTACGGCAGGCATCTGTCGGTTTCCCGTTCAAAAGTGTTTCTGACGCCCTTCAAAAATCCCTTCAAGGAGGCTACAGGGCGCACGGGGACAAGCTCGATCCTGTCTTCAAGTTGTACAATCTCGATTTTGTCGCCCGGGACCAATGCGAGGCCTTCCCTGATTTCCTTCGGAATGACCACCTGGAATTTTGGTGAAACCGTGACCGTTGCCATATCGTTGGTTAAACCGTAATACCATTTGGTGATCGATGCAAGTCGGTTGGCTCAGCCAAAAATTGCCGCGTTCCGATTTCCTTTGGTGAGTTCGGAAGCGAAAGTGACCTCGCCCAGATCAAGGATTCGCTGGAAAATCTGACGATCACCGGGGAGCACCATATGGGTTCCATGGAAAAAGATATTCCCAGCTAGGTCTTCGGAGTGGTCGTGCCATTTGAAGCCGAGGCGTGAAAAGAAATCGGAACTCCATTCGGTGGCCTCCAACAAAATCTCGCACCCCTTTGATCCCGGATCAATGAATGCCAACCGTGCCAGCAGGATCGCCGTTCCGTATCCTCTCCGAAGTTCGTCTTTGCTTACGACTCCAAACGTCAGGGAAACCTGGGAGCCGGGAAAGTATTCACAGATGCCTCCACCCCCGATGATCCGTCCATCAGCTTCGGCGACGAAGTAGATCACTTCGTCGCTCCGGATCGTTTCACGGAATTGATCGAAGTAGCCGCTGGGGACGGATATGCCATCGTGGTCCGCATAAATACTTTCCAACTGGGGATAGTCGGACTCCTCGATGAGACGGATGTGACACTTCGCCGCTTTCGGAGACATCCGCTTTTCCTACCTCAACCCCAGAAAGCGCGCGAGGGATTTCACCGCCGGGGCGACCGCGTGGCCCCGGCGCACGCGGCGGGAAATGACGTCCAGTTTGCCTGCTTTCACATCCGCCTTCGGATCAACATGGCCGACGATCTCGTGGCCGGAAAGCACGGGCAGGGCATAGTAGCCGCGGACGCGCTTTGCGGGCGGGGTATAGACCTCCCACGTGTAGTCAAAGTCCCACAGGGCGAGGGTGGTCCGGCGGTCGTAGATCAGCGGATCCAGCGGAGCGAGGAGCAGCGGGGGAAAGGGAGCGCCGTTTTCCGGAGTGTCCCGGCTCGCCTCCAGCAGCGGCAGATCCTCATGGAGGATATGGAGCAGGGGGGCATCCGCATCGCTGATCTTTACCGTAATGGTGTCATCCCGCGTGTGGGGGATTTCATTCCGTTTGAGCGGAGTGAGGCGGCGCTGGCGGAGCTTGGTCAACGCCAGCCAGCGGGCGGTTTCCTCCGGGCTTGGCAGGCTGGCGGCGAGCGCTGCCGGAGGCAGCACACGCTCCGGGAGATCGTAGAAACGGCGCGTGCCCTCGCGGCGGGCGATGAGCACGCGGCCGTGGAAATAGAGCTTCTGGAGCGTGGACTTCGCCAAGGTGGCGGATCCCCACCCGATTGGCAGGGAAGGCCCCGCGCCCTCGATCTGGCTGGAGGTCAGCGGACCTCGGCTTTCGATTTCCGCAAGGATCCGTTTCGCGAGCTTCCGCTCATCGGCGGAAAGGCGCCCGGACCAGGCACCATCATGCTGGGTTCGCTCGCGCATGGCCTCCTGCAGGTGCGGCCAGGCATCATGTGGCATGGCCACCAGGATGGAGCTGCCGGGCAGGTGGTGCTCGAAGGCGGTGCGCGCGTCCGCGGAAAGCGTGGCGCCATCCCCATGCAGGTGCCGCATCAGCCCGCCGGGCCGGTAGTTTTCCACCCGGTTCCGCAGGATGAGGTCCTGCATCCGCCCGCAGACGTTGATGGGGTCGATCTGGACGTAGCCGAAGCGGTCCAGCACCGCGCCGACATCCGGCACGGTCGCATTGAGGCCGGTGGCCGCCCGGGCGAACCGGCGGGCGACTTCGCGGGTGATGTGGATGGGTGCCGTCAGGGGATGGAATCGTAGATGTGTTCCAGCGCCAGCACGGTGTAGGCGGTGACCAGCACGGGGTTGGACTCCATCCACTTGCCGTTGTCGTTGGTCCAGGAGCCATCGCCCTTTTGCAGGGAGAGCAGCTTGTTCGCCAGGTCGCTGCGCCAGTCGGCTTCCTTGCCGTCGGCCAGCTTGAGGTTGTCGATCTCCGCCGCACCGAGCGCCTTGGACATGGCCTGGTAGTAGTAGTAGAGGCCCTGCGCGCCCATGCCGGGGTTTTCCTCCACGGTGTAGTTCTTGCCCAGCCAGTCCTTCACCGCCAGCACCCGCTCGTCATCCGGGCCGAGCTTGGCATAGATCAGGGAAAGCAGTCCGGCATAGGAGATGGAGCCATAGGAGCGGAGTGCTTTTTTGCCGTCACCGAGTTCATCTTCCCCTGCCTTCGACGAAGCGGGGTTGTAGATGAAACCACCCTTGTTCTTCGCGTCGTCGGATGCCCATTTCTGGTCGTTGGTGGAGGTGAGGTTCTGGCAGCGGGAGAGGAAGGTGGTCGCCGCCTTCCAGTCCAGGTCCGGTTGGTCGCCGAACTGGCCGTCATCGATCATCTTCTTCGAAAGGGCGAGCGCCTCGATGGTCAGGTAGGTGTTGGAAAGGTCGTTGTGGGGGCGTTCGGTGCCCGCTCCGTAGCCGATGCCGCCGTCACCCGGGTCATCCGTTTTTCCCGGCTCACCCTTGTCCCATTGGTTGCCGATGAGGTGCTTCCGCGCCTTCACGATGGCCGGACCGTATTCCGTGCGGTTGGCGGCGGCCAGCGCGGTCAGGGAGGTGGCGGTGTTGTAGGTGGAGAGGCCGCGGTTGTAGATGCCGCCGTCCTCCTTCTGCTGGGCCAGCAACCAATCGAAGCCCTTCCTCACATGGTCCGGATAGGGTGCGGAGCGGTCCACGTTCGGGTCGCGCACGGCGGCGTTGAGGGCCAGCGCGGTGAAGGCGGGGAGCTGGCCGTCGTCCCACTGGCCTTCCGGTTTCTGCTGTTGTTTCAGGTATTCGTTGCCCCGGGCGATGGCCTGGCTGAGTTCCTGGCGGAGGGATTCGTAGCGGTCGAGCTTTCCGTTCGGCGAGCGATCCGCGGCGGAGGCGAATCCTGCCAGTGCGATGATGAATGCGGTGGCGAGTTTCATGGTTTTCCGGGAAATGGGGTGATGATGACGGTGACGGGAGAATCGAGCGGCGGCACCCGCTTGGGATAGACGAACCACACGGTGTCATCCGTGTTGTCCTTGCCGGGGTAGTTGATCAGGGCGCTGCGCGAAAGGTAGATGGCGGCGATGTCCCCGGTGGCCTCCGCCTGGAACCTGCCGCCGGAAATTTCCGAGCCGCCATAGACCCACGGCCCGGCGGGCATGGTCCTGCCGGTGACGGCGTGCTGCACCCATTCGTTGACCGGCACCTTGCGCAACTTGCCGCCGTCCTGCCACTCCACCTCGATGTGGATGCGGGCGGCTTTCCTGACCTCCTCATCCACGGCGGGGAACTTCACCGCCGGGTCATCCGGCGCGGTGGGCTCCACATACAGTTCCGGAGAGGGCTGGTAGCGCAGCAGGGTGAAGGCGACGTTCAGGTCCGTCGCGGAAATGGCGGTCTTCAGGAGGGATTCGTGGACCTTTCCGTTCTGGTGGACGATGAGGAACTCCAGCAGATCCTGCGTCATGTTGATGGCGGCGGGAAAGCGGATCTCGCGCGTCTTGCTGTCGAAGGTGATGTCGCGGATGCGGTAGCGGGTCCCGTCCAGTTTCTCCACCTTCGCTTCCTGCGGCGGCTCCTTTCCGGTGTCCCCTCCCTGCGGTGGCGCGGGAAACTGCCCGGAGGCGGTTGCCGCGGCGATCAGTAACAGGATCAGGTGGCGGCGGAGCATGGTGGCGGCCTACTCGTCGGGAGTGGCGGTGTTGAGGGATTTTCCGAACTCCCGCCATGACAGGCGGGTGATGTTCGATTGCAACGCCTCCAGGGAAGTTTCCTCCCCGGCTGGCTCGACCGGCGGCGTCAGTTGGCCGGAGCGCTTCAGGTGGCTGGCGATGAGCTGGAAGGCGGTTTCGTACACTTCCTTCGCCAGGTCATCCGTCGGCTCGACGGTGAAGGAAAGGACGTCCGTGGAGGCGGACTCCTTTGTCGGGCCGGAAAGCCACAGCGCGGCGGGGATGGGGCCTTTCGGGGCGTTCCGTTTGCCCACCGCCAGATCCGCCGTCACCCGGAGCGTGCCACCGGAGGCGATGGAGAGTTCCCGTGCGGCTTCCTCCAGCACGGGTTTCAGTGCGGGGGCGAGCGAAGGGCCGGTCCCGGCATGGAGGACGATGTGGACCGCCGCGGCCGGATCCGTGTTCCAGTCAGGAAGGGTGGGGCGCAGGCGGCGGATGGAAGCGATGGCGGCGGCGGCCTGGGCGGTGTCCGGTTTCGTCATGTCCAGCGAGCGTTCCCATGCCAGCAGGGCGCGCTGGAATTCACCTTCCTTCTCCAGCAGGGTGGCCAGTTCCGCCAGCTTGGCGTGGCCGTCCAGCGCACGGTCGCTGTAGGATTCGAGGGTCGGCGGGGAGTCCAGATCCCCCAGTTCGACCGCCGGTGGCTGGGGTGCGACATCCGGAGCGGCCGCCTCCGGCAGCCCTTGCCGCAGCGTCGGCGGTTTCACCGGCTCGTTCATGCGTTCCGGCTGGGCGTTGGACGCTTCCGCCTTTTCCTGGATCTCCGCGATCTGTGCGGCGGTCGGCGGGGTCATGAAGTCCATTCCCTTGGTGTTCGCCCACCACATCCCGCCGATGACGGAAAGGCAGAGAAACAGCACCAGTGGGACGGGAACACGCACGGCGGACAGGGTAGGCAGGATGCGCGGCTTGACGAATGATTTTTTCCCATCGCGCGGCCTGTACGCAAAAAGCCCCGCTGGCATGCAGCGGGGCTTCTCGGAAATCTTGCGGTCGCAGGATCAGTTGGCGGCCTTCACGAGGAGAGCACGCTTGCCCACGCGGCTGCGGAGGTAGTGCAGCTTGGCGCGGCGGACCTTGCCCTTGTTGGTCACTTCGATCTTGGAGATGCGCGGGGTGTGGACCGGGAAAACACGCTCCACGCCTTCGCCGTAGGAAATCTTGCGGACGGTGAAAGCGGCGTTGATGCCCGTGCCGGCCTTGGCGATCACGAGACCGGCGAAGACCTGGACGCGCTCCTTGCCGCCTTCGATAACGCGGGT
Source organism: Akkermansiaceae bacterium (assembly GCA_019634595.1). Taxonomy (NCBI): domain Bacteria; kingdom Pseudomonadati; phylum Verrucomicrobiota; class Verrucomicrobiia; order Verrucomicrobiales; family Akkermansiaceae; species Akkermansiaceae bacterium. Next base: position 406,002 of record JAHCBC010000003.1, on the reverse strand, counting down.
GTGGACCTTCACGGAGTCACCGACGTTGAACTCGGCGACGTCCTGCTTCATTTGCTCCTGCTCGATCTTCTTGATGATTGCGTTCATGGGCTCCTCTTTCTCGCGAAAATGTTGGTGGCTGACCGGCGTTTCTGGCGTTGGCCGGGTCGCGCGGGGCGGGAGAGCTAGCGGATGGAATTTGCCATTGCAACCGCGAAATGCTCCCGGCCCCCAGATTTTTCCTCACTTCTTGCCGTAGATGGCTTCCGGGTCGAAGGCGCGGTCCGTGCTGTTGAAGGTCAGTTCCGCCCCGTTCTTCGTGACCACGTTGCGGTAGAAGCAGGATCCGCGGCCGGTGTGGCAGGCTCCCGCGCCGATCTGCTCCACATACACCACCAGGGCGTCCTGGTCGCAGTCCGTGCGGATCTCCACCACCTTCTGGATGTGGCCGGACGTCTTGCCTTTGTGCCACAACTCCTTGCGCGAGCGGGAGTAATACACCGCCTCGCCGATCTCCAGGGTCAGCTTGAGGGATTCCTCGTTCATGTAGGCCAGCATCAGCGGCTCCTTGGTGATCGCGTCGATCGCCATGGCCGGGATCAGGCCATCCTTGTCGAATTTCGGGGAAAACTCCGTGCCTTCCTCGATCTCCGCTTTGCCGCCGCGTGGGGCGAAGGATTGGTTCGGACTCATGCGCGGGGACCGTGGTAGGGGGCCGCCCGCGTGTCCAGCGAACATTATTGGGGAACATCGAACGTCGAACATCCAACATCGAACGCCGAAGAAGGGATTTCGGAATTGCCTGGAGGGCCATGCCTGAGACGATGGCGGCGCGATGGCATATACGGCGGACCGGGCATTCGAACTGATTTCAGAAGCACACCAGCGGGGACGCCTCGCGCACGCCTTCCTCATCAGTGGCGCACCCGGCAGCGGGAAGGAAAACCTGGCCGCCCGGATGATCCAACTGGTGAATGACGGGGGAGGCTCCGGCGGCGGTGGGTTCGACCTCTTCGGGGAGCCGGTGAAGGTGGAGACGCCTCCGCTGGATGAACTGGAGGGCGGGCATGTGCGTGTCATCCGCCCGCGGATGAAGTCCCGCCGCGTCGGCGTGGAGGAGATCCGTGACCTGGAGCAGACGCTCCACCTCGCCGTCGCCAAGGGTTCCTGCAAGGTGGGCGTCATCGTCGAGGCGGACCGCATGAACGACCAGGCGGCCAACGCCTTCCTCAAGACCCTGGAGGAACCGCCGAAAAGCACCCTCCTCCTGCTCCTCACGGCGAATCCCCAGCGGCTCCTGCCGACCATCCTTTCCCGCTGCGTGCGCCTGCCGCTGCTGGGCGGACGGCCCCTGCTTGAAAACGGCGGGGCCGAGCTGGTCGCCTCCCTCAACCGGGCCGCCAGCCGGGGCTTCGGCACACCCGTCGCCGCACTCCATCTGAAGGCTGCCTTTTCCTCTTTCCTCGCACAGTACCGCAGCGAGGCGGACGATGCCGCGAAGGCGGCGGAGAAAGAAGAGTCCGCAGCCTACCGGGATGCCACCGACGGAGCATGGCTCAAGGAGCGGGAAGCCTTCCACAAGGCCGCCGCGGAGGCGGAGTATCTGGATGCCCGCTCCCGCCTGTTCGATGTGCTGATGGCATGGATGGCCGACCTTCTCCGGATGAAGGTGAACTCCGCCGATCTGGATTTCCCGGACACCGCCGCCAGCCTCGCTCCCATCGTGGAAAAGGAAACGGAAACCGCGTTGCTCAAACGCATGGAGGCGCTGGACTCCCTGCGCCGCACGCTGGACACGAACGCCTTCGAGCCGCTCGCCATCGAGGTCGGTTTCCTGAAGGCCTTCGGCTGAACCAATCAGAACTCTCCGTTGATCGCGCCGGTTTCCTCCGGTGCGCCCACACTTTCGAGGAGCTTTTCCAGTCCGCCGAGCACCCTCTCGATGCCTTCCAGCCACATCCCGGCGTCCCACACCGGACTGGCGAGTTCGAGCAGATGTCCGAGGGCCTCGGGTTTCAGCAAAGGTTCCAGGCCGTAGCCGGGGATCAGCGCGGATTCCTGCCGGACCGGGTCGATCAGCAGCAGGATGCCGTGGTTGTTCGCACCGCGCCGTCCCTCACCGGCGAAGGCACCGGCATTGAACAGCCAGAAGGCGTAAAGGCTGAAGGGATGCTCGTCCGGCATCGCGCGCATCACCACCTGCAGCACCAGTTGCGGGAACCGCCGTTGGAGGGCGTTCACCCGCTTGCGCAGCTTGCCGGTTTCACCGGAAGTCAGCTTGCCCGTGGTGTCGGACACGCCGGGAGACAGACGCGGCATGGTCCCCAGCAAGGTGCTGGTCCGTGGATAGTTCAACCGGCATGACGGGCACTCGGTTGTCTGCGGATGCACCGGGGATTGGCAGTAGGGACACCGCATGTGCGATAATGCTACGCATTTCCTAAGCGAATGATGAAGCGAAAAAGCAGCTTGAAAGTTTCATGCAATTAATTACGTTATCTGGAAACCATGAGCACCACCGCCTCCGCCAACTACCTGTTCGCCCAACTGGATGAGATCGAGCCGAAGCGCTGCCCCTGCGGCTTCAGCCAGCGCGCCTTCGCCGTCCCTGAGAACCAGACCGCGACCATCCACCTGGTGGACATCCAGGAGGACGCGCAGACCCACTATCACAAGAAGCTCACCGAGATCTATCTGATCCTCGAAGGCGAGGGCCACATGGAACTCGATGGCGAACTCATCCCGGTGAAGCCGATGAGCACCATCCTCATCAAGCCCGGCTGCCGCCACCGCGCCATCGGCAAGCTCAAGATCGTCAACATCCCCGTCCCGGCCTTCGACCCGGAAGACGAGTGGTTTGATTGAGTAAGGGGGAGGACATTGCGGCAGAGCCGCTATGTCCGCTTCGCTCCCATTCCTGTCCACCGAGGGCATTGGCGAATCATCAAAGACTCACCGCAAAGACGCGAAGATTCCGAAGTGAAGAGATCTACTTCATGATTCGCCAGATTCGTAAGATTCGCGGTCAGCCTCCTTCTTTTCCTGAAAACGGAACGCTGAAATCTTCTCGTTCTCGGTTTGCCAATGCCGCCGGTGGACAGGAGTGTCCACCCTCCTTAAGCACACTTCGGACAGACCCCGAAGAACTCCAGCTCGTGGTAGAGGTTGCGGTAGCCGGTTTTTTCCCGGATTTCGTCTTCGAGCGCGTGGACGGGGCAGGGGGCTTTGATCGACTCGATGGAGCCGCAGCCGGTACAGATGAGGTAATCGCTGTGCTTGCCGGGGACCAGCAGGGTGAAATAGGCGGCCCGTTCATGGAGGCCCAGGCGGCGGATGATGCCGTGTTCCGCGAGGCGCTGGAGCAAGCGGAAGACGGTGGCCTTGTCGCATTGGTCTGCCAGATGCTCGGACGCGGCCAGCTCCGCCAGGGTCATCGGCCTCCCGTTTTCGAGCAGGGTGCGGATGAGTTCCTCGAGCGCCTTGGTCCTGCGCAGGCCTGCGGCCCGGCAGCGCTCGATGGTGTCCTGGATCAAAGCTTTCATGGCGGGAATGTAGCGACGGATTGGCGGGTTGGGAAATGCGGAAATCAGAACAGGCTGGCCTGCGGGTCGTCCGGCCGGGAGGGCGGCTGCGGCGCGCCGATCTTGGTGTAGGCGGCGCCCATGGCCGTGCGGCCGCGCGGGGTGCGCTGGATGAAGCCCTGCATGATGAGGAACGGCTCATGGACTTCCTCGATGGTGGCGGCGTCCTCGCCCACGGCGACCGCCAGCGAGTTCAGGCCGACGGGGCCGCCGCCGAACTTGTAGATCAGCGCTTCCAGCAGGCGCTTGTCCATTTCATCGAGGCCTTCGGAGTCGATCTCGATCATCGCCAGCGCGTCATCCGCGACCGTGCCGTTGATGGTCCCGCCACCGCGCACCTGGGCGTAGTCGCGGACCCAGCGGAGCAGCGCGTTGGCCACCCGCGGGGTGCCGCGCGAGCGCGAGGCGATCTCCAGCGCGCCCGCCCGCTCGATGGGCACGTCGAGCAATCCGGCGGACCGCTCGATGATGTCCGCCAGCTCCTCATGCGTGTAGTAGTCCAGCCGGTTGATGAGGCCGAAGCGGGAGCGCAGCGGCGCGGTGAGCATGCCGGAGCGGGTGGTGGCCCCGACGAGGGTGAAGCGCGGCAGGTTGATCTGGATGGAGCGGGCGGAAGGGCCGGAGTCGATGATGATGTCCAGCCGGTAGTCCTCCATCGCCGGGTAGAGGTATTCCTCGATGGCCGGGTGCAGGCGGTGGATCTCATCAATGAAAAGGATGTCGCCTTTCTGGATGTTGGTGAGGATCCCGGCGAGGTCGCCCGCCTTTTCGATCTGCGGGCCGGAGGTGGTGTGGAGCTGGGTTCCGGCGGCGCGGGCGATGAGGTTGGCCAGCGTGGTCTTGCCCAGGCCGGGCGGGCCGGAGAGCAGCACGTGGTCCAGCACGTCACCGCGTTTCTTCGCCGCCTCCAGCATCAGCAGGATGCGGTCCTTCACCTTTTCCTGGCCGATGAACTCGGAGAACGCAGGCGGCCGCAGGGAAACGTCGAAGGAGGTTGCCGGGGCGGTGGTGGTCTGCTGGTAGAAGTTCTCGGACATCGGGCGGCGGCCACCATTGGAGCGGATGGCGGCGCGGGAGAGAAGCGCGGAGTTGTTCAGGGAAAGGCTTTCAGGGGGACGCCCTTGCAGTCGGTGCAGGAGTCCACGCCATCCGCGAAGACCGAGTGGCACCGCGGGCAGAACCGGGTCGCGCCTTCATCCCCGGAGTTGGAGGGGATCGTCCCGTAGCCGGAAATTTCCCTGCCGTGGCGGGACAGGGCATTTTCCAACAGAGGCCGGATCAACGTCGCGCGGTCGTCATCGAAGGGAACATCCGGCCTCGGGTGGAGCAGTTCGCGGGAAAACCTGCCCAGCCACGGGTTCTCCGTATCTCCGGTGGAAAGGAGCAGCGCCACCGGGTGGGTGGTCGCCATGGCGTGGACGGCGGCCAGCTCAAAGGCACGCATCGCGTGGAAAGGCACCACACAGCAGAGCGCCGCATCCGCCCGCAGGGCGCGGCGTGCGGCGGGATAGACCCTCCCGCCCAGCCACCACAGGCGGCAGCCGATGACTCCCATCAGCACCCACAGGAACAGCGCCACACCCAGCGTGGGCAGCACACCGGCATACAGGAACGTCACCGGCAGTCCGATGAAAAACCCGGTCGTGAGCAGGAGACAGAATGGCGCGAGCGGGGAGGATACAAGCCGCCAGCGCCGCCATTCCTTTGCGGCGCGGTGGGGTGACATTGCCTTTTTCCATGCGTCCGCGATACCCTCGGAGGGGGACAGGCCGCGCTTTTTCGCACGGCGGAAAAGATCGACCATCCGCGGTGAGGAAACCCGGGCGGACACGCCACCCAGCGAAAGCCTGCCGGCGTCCACCGTGATGTCCTCCCACGTGGGGGCCCCGCACTCCACCAGATCGGACGCCGCGGTTTCCAGCAGCACCTTCCCCTGTGGAGTCACCAGCAGGGGAGGTGACTGGCACGGAGCGAGGCCGGTGTCCGGCACCACCGGCAGCATGGCCACCAGCCCCAGCTCACGGGTGGACATCCAGTGGCCGGGCCGGACGACGCTCCAGCGGTCGGAAAGCGGCCGTTTCCGCAGCGCGGCGGCACGGAGCGGCAGCCACAACCCGGACTCCCAAAGGTAGATGGCCAGGGCGATGAGGAAAAATTCCGCGGCGGCAGACATGCCGTGCGTCAGACGGATTCCTTCTTCTTCTTGAAGCCGAACAGCTTCGCGATGCCGGCGAAGACCGCCACCACGCCGATGAGGATCGGTTTGAGGAATTGGCCGAGCTTCGACAGCAGGCCGGTCTTGGCCGCGGCGAGCAGCGTTCCGCCGACGATGAGTCCGGTCAGGCCGTATTCGGCGATCTTGTCACCTTTTTCGAAAGAGGCGTAGGCCTCCTCCTTCTTGTAGGAGAATCCGCCGAGGAGTTTCTGGTATTCCGGCACCACGGTGGCGAGCTGGCTTTCATCACACACCAGCACCACATCCATCACACCCCTGCGTCCCAGGATCTTCGTGCGGTAGTTCACCACCTGTCCCCCGGCGCTGCTCAGGCGGACGGCCCATTCCAGGTTCTTCGTTTCCGGATTGTAGAAAGGAGGGGTCTGCCAGCCCAGGATGGTGAGGGGCGACATCCCACGGCGTGAGAGTTCAGCGTTTGCCTGCTCCTGGCCCTTGCGCATGTCCTCCAGGATCTTGTCCGCGTCCAGCTTGTCCTTCTCGTCGTCCTTCACGTAACCGACATCGGAAAAGGTGAAGACGGCGAACCAGGAGAAATCCTCCGGAGTGAGGTAACCCAGCTCGCTGCCATTCGTCAGGTTGCCGTAGAACTCCATCAGCTTCGATGAGCCGGGCTGGCCGGTGAAGCGGTAGCCTTCCGGCACGTTGATGGTTGCCTGGTGGCCGATCCCCGCCTCACCGCTGGTCGTCCAGCTAAGGGACTCCACCAGTTGGACAAAGGGATTCGGTCCTTCCGGCGCGGTCTGTTCCGCCGCGGGTGCTTCAGGTGCCGCCGGCTGGGCGATGACCGGGATTGAAAAGGACAGCGAGAAAACGCTGAACAAGGGCAGGAGCTTGGAAAGGGTCATGAACTTTTTCGGGATGGCTCTCATCTTCTCTCTGATGCCCGGCCATTTTGCAAGCCGCATGCCATGTCCAACGGCCCGTGGACAGCGGCGGGAGGTGGGTTAGGGTGGAGGATGTTCCGCGTGATCGGTCTGTTGATGGCCTTCCTGTTCGCCCAGGTGTTCCAGGCGGAGGCCCAGCCCATCAAGGTTCTCACCATCGGTGACAGCCTCACGGAGGAATATCGCTTCGAGGGCGTCTTCAGCGGCCCGAAGGTCGAGGGGGTGCCGGTTCCCGTCGCCAATACGCGGAATTGGGTCGAAATCGTCGCGGACCGCCGTGCCGGCCTGGTTTCCTTCGGATCGTTCGACGCGAATTTCGGCGCCTACTCCGACTTCCGGAATGGCGGCTACGCACACAACTACGGCGTGCCCAGCTTCACCACCACCAACTGGGTCGGTGTCATCAACTGGGAGACACTCTATTCCCAGGGAATACCGTACATGGTGGCCGCCATGCGCACCCATGACAAGCTGGTGGAAAACCTGGAGGAAGAGGGCATCGGTGTGGTGGTCATCTTCCTCGGCGGGAATGACCTGAAGTCGAACTATTCCGGTATCTTCCAGAATGCGGAGCCTCCCGCCCTGCTCCAGACCGCGGTGAACAATCTCGCGCAGATCATCAGTTTCGTCCGCCAGCAGAACGCCACCGTGCCGATCGTGGTCTGCACCTTTCCGGACATCGGTGCCACGCCGGTCATCACGACGAACAACAACTACGCGGACCTGTCGCTGCGGGCGAGGGCCAGGCAGCGCATCGCGGACACGAATGCCGCGGTGATGTCGCTGGCCGCCAGCAGGGGGGCGCAGGTGGCCCGCATCGACTTCCTGACGACGCGGATCTTCGATGAGCCGCAGTTCCATCTGAACGGCACGGTATTCAAGTATCCGCCGAACGATTTGAATCCGCCGGACCATCTGTTCTGCCATGATGGCTTCCATCCTTCCACCGTCGGGCAGGCGTTGATCGGGAATCTCGTCCTTGATGCCATCAACCGCGCCACCGGAGCGTCCATTCCGCTGATGCAGAACCGCGAGATCATCGGCGATGTACTGGGTCTCAACTCGGACCAACCCTATCTCACCTGGGCGGGTTCCGCCGGTGGTCCCGCAGCCAATCCCGACGGCGATGGCTTTCCCAACCTGGTGGAATACCTGCTGGGAAGCAGCGCCACGGTGGCGGACAACCCGCTCACCTTCGCCGCGAATGGCGGGCTTTCCTTCCGTCCGCTGGAAGCTCCATCCCGCTACGCGGACCTGGCCGTGCAGGAATCCGGAACCCTCCGCAACGACTGGACGGCGGTGCCGCAGTCGCGCATCACCGTGCTGCCGGATGGCACATGGCAGGTCGCCCCGAACGGAGGTGCGAGGAATTTCTACCGTCTGGCCGCAACGCCGAAGCCCTGACGTGTAGGCTTACGGGTAGAAATACTTCTCCAGGCGCCCGAGGAAGTATTTCTCGGTGGAGGTCAGGCCGTCGGCGGCGAGCACGCGGGTCAACCATGTCAGGGCGGCCCCTTCGTTGCCATGGCGTTTGATGGTGTCCGCCCGCTCGGCGAAGAAAACCTGGGTTTTTTCCAGGCTGGTGAATGCCTCGCGGGATGACCCGAAGGCGCGGAAGATGAAGCTTTCCCGTGGTGATCCGGACTCCCAGCCCAGCGTGTCGAGCGCCTCGGTCAGCACCTCGTCCTCCGCCAGTGACAGATGGTCGTCCATATAGAGGGACAGGAAAAGCAGCTCGATGATCGCTTCGCGGGAGTTTTGGTTCATGGCAGCGGAATCTAACGGGCCGTGCGGAAAGCTCAATGTCATTCAGCCGGAGTGGAATCGTGGCCCGGAAATTCTACCGGTGCTGGGAGAAAAGCCACGCGGCCACCTTCGGGTCGATCCACGCGTGGACGGAAATCTGGTGGCCGCCATCCTTGAACTCGGAGTAACGGACCGGGCCGCCCGCCGCCGAGATCTGTGAGAAGGCGCGTCGGGATTCCTCCACCGGGACGATGTTGTCGTTCTCCCCGTGGAAGATCCACAGCGGGACGTCCTTCAGCTTTGCAGCCTGGCCTTCCGGCATGCCTCCACAGATGGGGATTCCCGCCGCGAAGCGTTCCGGCTGCCGGACCAGCCAGTCGAAGGTGCCGTAGCCACCCATCGAGGCACCGACCAGATAGACGCGCTCCGGATCGATCTCCTCCGTCTTCAGCCGATCATCGAGCAGGGCCATCAGGTCCGCGAGGGCGGGTGCCGGTTGTGGGGAAAGTGGATGGACGGGAGAGGTCCATGAGGCGGTGAGCGTCCACATCTCACCCGGAGGGCACTGCGGCACCATGACAAAACAGGGATGGTCTTTCTGCCGTTCAGGCGTAGCCCATACCCCGGCACCCAGCGCACCCGTGCCAGCCAGCAACTGGCTCCGGTTGTCGCTGCCCTTCCCGGAACTGCCATGCAGGACGATGACCAGCGGCAGCGGCTTGTCCGCCTTTTCCGGGGCGAACCAACGGTAGCGGACGGTCCTCCCTCCATGGTCGAGCGTGCGGGCCTCGAAGCGGTCCGGGTTCTCCCGCAGCAGGCGCTCCCGCATCTTCTCCACCGCCGCGCCCTGCGCCTCGTATTGAGCCGGTGGGATGATCTCCGGCTGCGGTTCCTTGGCCGAGCAGCCGATGGTGGTGAGGAGGAGAAAGGAGAGGAGGCTGGGTTTCATGATCAAGTATATGACGGGCATTCGCTGGCCGATCTTCCGCAGTAGGTGGCAGGGACCGCATTCCATGCGGTCAGGCGGGGGCGACATTCACTTATCCCGGGATTCCGCATCCGGGTGACGTCCGTTGATCTCTGGAGGGTGGGTCGGTTAGATATTGATCACTCTAAGGCTGGTCGACCGTCCCCACCCTGACCGCATGGAATGCGGTCCCTGCCGAAGATTCCCCGATTCCACGACGAAAAAAACCGACCTGCAGGAGCGGCTCCTGCAGGTCGGAAAAATTCAGGCTGTTTTCAGCTCGATCAGATCGCTGCCAGAATGGCGTTGAACGTCCCGCTCGGGCGGAGGGCGGCGGAGGCCTTGGCTTCGTCCGGCTGGAAGTAGCCGCCGATGTCGACCGGCTTGCCCTGCACGGCCAGCAGTTCGGAAACGATGGTTTCCTCGTTGGCGGCGAGCTTTTCCGCGACGGGGGTGAAGATCTCCTTCAGTTCCGCATCCTTGTCCTGTCCGGCGAGCGCCTGTGCCCAGTAGAGGGCGAGGTAGAAGTGGGAACCGCGGTTGTCGATGGTGCCCAGCTTGCGGCCCGGGGAGCGGTCGTTTTCGAGGAACTTGCCGGTGGCGGCGTCCAGCGTGTCCGCCAGCACCTTTGCCCGTGCCAGGCCGAAGGTATCGGCGATGTGCTCGAACGATGGCGCGAGGGCGAAGAACTCACCGAGGGAATCCCAGCGCAGATAGTTTTCCTGCACGAACTGCTCGACGTGCTTCGGCGCGGATCCACCGGCTCCGGTCTCGAAGAGGCCGCCACCGTTCATGAGGGGAACGATGGAGAGCATCTTCGCGGAGGTGCCGACTTCCAGGATGGGGAAGAGGTCGGTGTTGTAGTCACGCAGCACGTTGCCGGTCACGGAGATGGTGTCCTTGCCCTGCACGATGCGCTCGAGCGAGTAGGTGCAGGCATCCGCCGGGGCGAGGATCTTGATCTCCAGGCCGGAGGTGTCGTGGTCCTTGAGATACTGTTCGACCTTGGTGATGAGCTGCGCGTCGTGGGCGCGGTTCTTGTCCAGCCAGAAGACGGCTGGGTCGCCGGTGGCGCGGGCACGGTTCACGGCCAGCTTCACCCAGTCCTGGATCGGCGCGTCCTTCGTCTGGCAGGCGCGCCAGATGTCACCTTCCTCCACTTCATGGGAGAGCAGCACGTTGCCGTTGCTGTCGGTGACCTTGACCGTGCCCTTGGCAGGGATTTCAAAGGTCTTGTTGTGGGAGCCGTATTCCTCGGCGGCCTGGGCCATCAGACCGACGTTCGGCACGGAGCCCATGGTCTTCGGGTCGAGCGCGCCGTTCTTTTTGCAGAAGTCGATCACCGCCTGATAGACGCCGGCGTAGGAGCTGTCCGGGATGACGGCGAGGGTGTCGCCGGTCTTGCCCTGTGCGTCCCACACCTTGCCACCCGCGCGGATCATCGCGGGCATGGAGGCGTCCACGATGACGTCGGACGGCACGTGGAGGTTGGTGATGCCCTTGTCGCTGTTGACCATGGAGAGGGCCGGGCCGTCCGCATAGGCGGCCTGGATGTCCGCCTCGATCTCCGCCTGCTTGTCAGCGGGGAGCTTGGCGATCTTGGCAACGAGGTCGCCGAAGCCGTTGCGGAAATCCACGCCCAGTTCCTTGAGGGTGTCCGCGTGCTTGGCGATGAGCTCCTTGAAGAACACCTCCACCGCGTGGCCGAAGATGATCGGGTCGGAAACCTTCATCATCGTCGCCTTCATGTGCAGGGAGAACAGCACGCCGTCTTCTTTCGCCTTGGCGATCTGGGTGCCCAGGAAATCGACGAGGGCGGCCTTGCTCATGAAGGTGCCGTCGATGATCTCACCGGCCTTCAGCGGGGTGGAGTCCTTCAGCACCTTGGTGCTGCCGTCCGCGCCAACGAACTGGATCTTCACGTCGGTCGCGTCCGCCACGGTGACGGACTTCTCGTTGGAGAAGAAGTCGCCCTTGCCGTTCATGCTGCCGACGGAGGTCTTGGAATCACCGCTCCACGCACCCATCGAGTGCGGGTGGGCCTTCGCGTAGTCCTTCACCGCCTTTGGCGCGCGGCGGTCGGAGTTGCCTTCGCGGAGGACCGGGTTCACGGCGGAACCCATGACCTTCGCGTAGCGGGCCTTCACTTCCTTTTCCGTGTCGGTGGACGGGCTTTCGGGGAAGTCGGGCAGCTTGTAGCCCTTCGCCTGCAGCTCGGCGACGGCGGCCTTGAGCTGCGGCACGGAGGCGGAAATGTTCGGCAGCTTGATGATGTTCGCCTCGGGAGTCAGGGTCAGTGCGCCCAGCTCGGACAGCGCGTCGCCGATCTTCTGGTCCTCCGTGAGGTATTCCGGGAAGTTCGCGATGATCCGGCCCGCCAGGGAGATGTCGCGCGTCTCGACGGCGATGCCGGAGTGCTTGGTGAATGCCTGGACGATCGGCAGGAAGGAGTAGGTGGCGAGGGCGGGCGCTTCGTCGGTCTTGGTGTAGATGATGGTGGGAGACGCGGACATGGTTCTGGAGTTTGGAAATTCCGGGAGGTGTTTAGGTGCTGCGGGACACAGGGGCAAACGCAAAGAGTGTCCCGGACGGCATCTTTCCGGCCCGGCCCGGATGCGGAGCATCGGATTTGGGGTTTGGCGGCGGCGTTCCATCCTGTAGCGATGGTGCGCATGAGATTGACCGTCAGGGCCGTGCCGAACGCGAAGACCAGCGCCATCCTCGGCTGGGAGGAGGATCCGCTTGCGGGGCGCGTGCTGAAGGTTCGCATCGCCGCCCCGGCGGTGGATGGAAAGGCGAATGCCGCGCTCACCGCATTCCTCGCGGAAAACCTGGGGCTTTCCCGTGCCTCGGTCACCTTGGAAAAAGGAGGAACCTCACGGTTCAAGCGGTTCACCATCCCGGATGGGACGCGGCTGCCGGAGTGAATGCCCGCCGTGCGAGTACCGAGTCGGCTCCGATGCCAAAAATGCCGGTCTGGAGACCGGCGCTCCCAGCGTCCTGGATGGCATCCTTTCCATGCGGAGTTGAGGGGTGTCCGTTGATTCGCCCAGCCGTCGTGACGAAGTCACGCCGCTACCGAATTCTCACCGCGCCTCGCTGAAGCGGATCTCCAGTTCGTCCTCCAGCTTCTTCAGCTTTCCGCGCTCCTTCGGGTGGATGAAGGCGATGGAAAGGCCTTTCCTGCCCGCCCGGGCGGTCCGGCCGCTGCGGTGGGTGTAGTATTCCGTCTGGCCGGGGAGCTGGTGGTGGATGACGAAGGACAGGCCCTCGACGTCGATGCCTCGTGCCGCAACGTCCGTGGCCACCAAGAGCTGGGTGCGTTCCTTCTTGAAGGAGCGCATCACCTTGTCGCGCTCCGACTGCATGAGGTCGCCATGGATGGTGTCCACGCCGAAGCCTTCCGCCACGAGCTTCTTGGAAAGGTGGATGGTGTCTTCCTTCGTGCGGCAGAAGATGACCCCGCGTTCCCCGCGCTGGCGGCGGAGGAAGTCGAGCACGGCGGGCAGCTTCTCGTCGTTCGTGCAGACCACGTATTTGTGGATGATGTCGCGGTTCACCACGTGGGCCTTGTCGATCTTCAGCATCGGCGCGCTTTCCGCCATGCAGACCTTCGCCAGCGCCTGGATGGAGTCCGGGATGGTGGCGGAGAACAGCCAGGTGCTTTTCCGGCTGCGGGTGTGGGTGAAGATCTGCTGCAGCTCCTTCTTGAAGCCCATGCTCAGCATCTCGTCCGCCTCATCCAGCACCAGGTGCTTCACGTGGCCCAGATCGAGCGCCTTCTTCTTCAGCAGGTCGATCAGCCGGCCCGGCGTCACCACGATGATGTGGGTAGGCCGCTGGAGCGCGGAAATCTGCCGCTCGATGGGATCACCGCCGCAGAGGACCTCCGTGAAGACACGGTCGGAGTATTTTGTGAAGCGGAAAAGCTGCTTGCCGATCTGCTTGGCCAGCTCCCGTGTCGGGGTGACCACCACGCCCTGGATGTGCGGGACGCCCGGCTTCATCGCCGCCAGCAGGGGCAGGCCGAAGGCCGCCGTCTTTCCGGTGCCCGTCTGTGCCTGGACGATGAGGTCCCCGCCGCCCTGCAACAGTTGCGGGATGACCTTGGCCTGCACCTCCGTCGGCTGGCGGATGTCCAGTTCTTCGAGGCCCTTGATGAATCCGGCGCTGATGCCGAGGTCTTGGAATGTTTTCACGATGTCAGTTGGCGGATGATTTCCGGCAGGTCGCTCATTTGGCCGAGTTTGAAGAACCGGTCAAGGAACTCCACCGGTTCCTCCGCATGCTCGCCGATCCAGGTGATGTGGTAGGGCAGGTGCGCGCCCGCCCCGCCGAGCGCCAGCACGGGCAGGATGTCCGATTTCAGGGAGTTCCCCACCATCAGGAAATTCTCCGGCGGGATGCCGTGGCGGTCGAGGATCTTCCCGTAGGACGAGCTTTCCTTTTCCGAGACGACCTCGATGTGGCGGAAATATCCCGCCAGCCCGGACCGCTCCAGCTTCCGCTCCTGGTCGCGGAGATCCCCTTTGGTGATGACGATCATGCGGTGGTCCGCGGCCAGCGCGTCCAGCGTCTCCGCCACTCCGTCCAGCAGATCCACGGGGTGCTCCAGCATGTCGCGGGCGGCGTCCAGCAACTGGCGCAGCTCGCTGGAGCTGATGGCCCCGTTGGACAGGGTGATGGCGCTCTCAATGGCGGACAGGGTGAAGCCTTTCACGCCATAGCCGTAGAGGGGGATGTTCCGCATCTCCGTGGCGACCAGCACCTCGCCCGCCGGGAGCGGGTCATGGTAGCGGGCCAGCAGCTCGCGGAAGCGGTCGTAGGCGCGCTCGAAGATCGGCTGGTTGTGCCAGAGCGTGTCGTCCGCGTCGAAGCCGATGATGAGTTCCCGGGCGGGCATGCTCCGCACGCTAGTCCATCCCACGGCTGCGGTCGATCAAAGACGCTCCCCGGCCTTCACTGCGGTGTATTCGCTGAAGACATTGAAAATGGCGCGGCGTTTCACCTCGACGAAGCCCGCTTCCTCGAACGCCTTCATGATGTCCGCGGGGCGCACGCAGGTGTCCATGGTCTCCCAGAAATAGACCATCATCTCCTCCGCCTTCTTGCTGCGGGTGAGCAGGCGGGAGAAGCCCGGATAGATCTTTCCGAAATACAGGCGGAACAGGAAGGAGCCGAATTTGCCCTCGGGCCGCGTCGCTTCCAGGATCAGCACCTTGCCGCCCGGCTTCAGCACGCGGTTGAACTCGGTGAAGGTTTTCTTCAGGTCAGCGAAGTGGCGCATCGCATAGCCCACGGTCAGGAAATCGAACTGGTCGTCCGGCAGAGGCATGTCTTCCCCGCCGCTCTGGACGAAGGTGGCGTGCAGTTTGGCCTTCGCCTCGCGGATCATCCCGTCACTCGGCTCCACGCAGGTGATGTCCTTTTCATAGCCCATCAGCTCCGCGGCGGCAACCGCCATCAGGCCGGTGCCGGAGGCGACATCCAGCAGCTTCATGCCGGGGCGCAGGCCATGGCGGCGCTGGGCGTCCTTGCGGTAGAGGTTGCCGGTGCCGAAGAATCCCCACTCGCAGATGGAGTCGTAGTGCTCCGCTCCTTCGTCGAAAAGCTGCTTCACATAGACCGGGCGCTCCTCGGGACGGGTGTACCGGTTTTCCAGGACAGGATGGGGATTCATTCGCGGCGCGACCTTGCAAGATGGCCCGGAAACGTCAATACCGGCGGCGGATTAGTTTGAAGCGCCGTCCGACATAACGGGAAATCCTCTTGCCCCCGGCGGACCTCCTTGGAAACCTCCACATGCCATGAGTTTTCCAATCCGCAGCGCACGGGACCAGGTTTCGGGGGTCTATGTTTTCGGTCGCATCCTCGACAAGATCCGCCTCCACGCGGAGGGCAAATTGCCTCCCGCCTACCACCTCGGCGTCATCCCCGGCAACCGCACCTTCGACGACCGGGTGTGCAAGTTCCTGGGCGTGGAATACGCCGCCCTGCGTGACCGCGTGCTGGAAGGCGGCACCGACGAGGAAGTCATGGAATGGTGCTTTGAAAACGGCACGCGCCCGACCGACGAGCAGATCGAGATCTGGAACGGCTTCATGTTCAAGCGCGGCTGGCGCGACAGCTCCGGCTTTGAAAAGGACAAGGCGGACGCCGGTTTCGGCGACCGCCCGGAGATCATGACGTATTTCGACCTGTTCGACGCGGAGGAAGGCCGGGCTTAATAGTCCGCCGGATCCGCGCGGTTCAGCACGATCTGGTAGCCGTGGCGCTCCAGCACCACGGAGTCGCCCGCGTTGCGCGCGCGCCATTGGGCGACGGACACCGCCTGGCGGGAGCCTTCGCTGAACTGGTTGCCGAGGAACAGCTCGTTGGTGCCAGGGAAGACCTGCCAAACCATGATCCGCACCTTCACGTTCGGGTTCTGGCGGAGGGAGACGGCGACCTTGCCGCTGGCTTTCTCTCCGGTGATGCCGGAGTTGAAATCCATGAACCACTCGCGGCCGGTGCCTGCCGGAAAGAACGGATCGTTGCTGGCGGCGACCTTGTACATGCCGTTGAGGGAAAGGGAGGAACGGCTGCCGTTGGGGAGATCGGCGCGGGATTGGTGGACGAACGCAACCAAGAGCAGGGTGGCCAGATAGACGAAAAACTTCAGGCCATGGGATTTAGGTGCGGTAGAAGTATTCATAGCACCTTTCCTCTAGCCAGAGGCGTGCCGAATTCGCCCGGTTAGATTCCGGTGTTGTGAAATCAATGGCTTATAGGTCTATATGCTTTGTTTTTACCGCCATGCGAAATGCGTCTGTGGGGGAAGGCGGGCCCCGATGAATGCGTTTTGCCCGATGCTCAGAGCCAGAGCTTCAGGATGTAGACCAACAGGGTGGTCGTGAACATGCTCGCCAGCGTGCTGTAATAGACGGCGGACGTTGAAAAGGAGAGGTCCCCGCCGAATTCGTGGGCCAGCAGGGCGGTGTTGACCGCGGTGGGCGCGGCGGCGGAGAGGATGAGGGAGGCGGCCACTTCCTTTGGGAAACCGAAGAGCAGCGCGAGCGGGGCGGCGAGCGCGGGGGCGATGGCCAGCCGCAGCGCGATGGCGGACCACAGCGGAGCGCGGAAAGGGGCGGGGCGTGTCTGGGACATCTGCACACCCAGCGTCACCAGCGCGAAGCCGATCAGCCCGGCCTGGATGAGGTCGAGCGGTTCCCACAGCCAGGTGATGCTTTTCACCGGCACCTCCAGCGACTTGCACAGCACACCCAGCAGCAGCGCATAGAGGGTCGGCTGGCGCAGCACCTTCATCAGCGCCTTGCGGTGGGAAACCTCCGCTTCGCCATGGGACTGCGCGAGGAACAGTCCCACCGTGTAAGTGGAGACGTTCATGGTCGCCAGCACGTAGATCTGCACCGCCGCCGCCTGGTGGCCGAAGGCCAGCGTCACCAGCGGCAGGCCGTAGTTGCCGGAGTTGTAGAACATCGTTGCCAGCGATAGGGACTGACGCTGTTTCTCCGGCATCCTGAAAATGCCTCCCGCGAGCCTGCTGCCCACGAACATGAGGAAGACGATGCACAGCGTGAACGCCACGATTTTCAGCGCATCCCCACCCGCCAGCTCCGTGGAGATGACCTTCGTGAAGATGAAGGCCGGCACCATCAGGTAGATGTTCAGCTTCACCATGCTCTCCAGGTGCAGCTTGAACTTCCGGTCCAGCAGCCAGCCCGCCCCCACGGTCAGGAAGATCGGCGCGCAGACATTAAGGAAGATCTGGAAGAACACTTCGCCGCCGATCAAGGAGCCGCCGGGCTTTCCTGTCAATCAGAGCAGCCTTATTCGCGGTTCGGATTTTTCTGAAACAAGGCGACAAGCGGGATCGCCCTTCCGTTCGTTCTCGTAGCCTGCGGGAAAAAGACGGAAATGTCGAGGAGGCCCAGAAGGCCATCAGCTCCTTCAGCGGATCAAAAAAAGCCCCGCGCGGATCACCGTGCGGGGCTTTTCTGTTATGGTTTTCCGGATGGAATCAGTTGCCGAGAGCCTTATCGATCTTCTCGCCCGCCTTTTCGCCCGGGCCTTTGGGATCGACGGCGTCTTTGATATCTTCTCCGGCCTTGTCGAGGCTTTCGCCGATTTTCTCCGCCGGGCCTTTTTCGCGGCAGGAGGTCATCATTGGAGCGATCGCGCAGAGGGCGAGGGCGGACATCAGGATGGTGGTTTTCATAGGTTGGTGTGGGAGATCAGATTTTGCCCATCAGGACGAGGATGATCACGATGATCAGCACGAGGCCGAGACCGCCGGTGGGGCCGTAGCCCCACTCACGGCTGTGACCCCATGTCGGGAGTGCTCCGATGAGCAGCAGGATGAGCAGGATCAACAGGATGGTTCCTAACATGGCGGTAGGTGGGTGAGGGTTTCAGGATTTGGGGATCAGCGGTCCGCATCGCGCAGCGCTTGTTCGACCGCTTCGCGGGTTTCACCGGTGCGTTTCTGGATGCGGCCCACCAGCTCGTCGCCGAGTCCTTCGGTATACTGGAGATCATCATCGGTGAGCGAGGCCCACTTCTGCTTCAGTTTTCCTTTGGCGATGTTCCAGTCTCCTTTAAGTGTGAATTTGTTCATGGTTTTGTAGGTTGGGGTTATTGGGGGATTATTATCAGGGATCGTGCCATCCGCTGGAATTCACCCACGTCACCGCCCGCAACTCCCCATGGCTGTAAGGATGCCGCGCATCACCGGCTTTTTTTCGTGCTGCCCGGACGCTCCCGGAATGAGTGCAACATGCATTATTTTGCAAAGAGCCGGTGCAAAAGCGCTCCTGCTCCAATTGGTGGGATCAAACCACCTGTGTCTTCCACCGGCCCTTGCGGAACAGGACCAGACTCCAGAGTGCCAGTACCGAAAACGAGACCGGCACCGCAACGAACACACCGACCGGACCAAATCCCAGCGGCACCGCCAGCAACCACGCGAGCGGCACCTGGCCCGCCCAGAAGCAGAAGAAGTTCAGCCGCGTGGGCGTCCACGTGTCACCCGCACCGTTGAAGGCGCCTTCCATGCACATGCCCGCCGCATAGAGGGGGAATGCCAGGCTGATGATCCAGAGAGCCTGCGTGCCCTGGCGCGCGACTTCCGGATCGTTGGTGAAGATCCCGATGAGAGGCTTGGAAAACACGACGAATATGAGACCCACCACGCCGAGAAACAGCATGTTGAAACGGGTGGCGATCCGCACTGCCTTGTCCGCCCTGTCCGGTTGGCCCGCGCCGAGGTTCTGCCCGACGAGGGTGGAGCCCGCGTTGGCCAGTCCCCACGCCGGCATCAGCGCGAAGATGACGATGCGGATGGCGATGGTGTAGCCCGCCAGAGTGGTGCTGCCGAACATCGCCAGGATCTTGAACAGGCCCACCCAGCTCGTCGTGCTGATGAGCAACTGGGCGACTCCGTTTTTCGCCAGCCGGACGATGGCGAGCAGGATGGCGGGGTCCGGCAACAGGTGGGAAAGGCGGACCTTCAGCCTGCTGTTGTGGCCGGCCAGGTGCCAGAGTTGGTAGAGCACGCCGGTGCCACGGCCGATGTTGGTCGCCACCGCCGCACCGGTGAGGCCCATTTCCGGAAATGGCCCCCAGCCGAAGATGAAGCACGGACCCAGCACGATGTTCAGCGCGTTGGCCAGCCACAGCGTGCGCATCGCGATGACCGCGTCACCCGCTCCGCGGAACGCGGCGTTGATCAGGAAGATCAGGAACACCGTGATGTTCCCGCCCAGCATGATCCTGGCGAAATCCGTGCCCATCCGGACCACGGACCCGGAGGCACCCATGAGCGCGAGGATTTCCCCGGCGAAAATCGCCAGCACGATGCCGAGCACGGCGGACACCGTCGCGCCCAGCAGCAGGATCTGCCCGGCGGTCCGCGCCGCCTGTTCCGGATCCTGCTCACCGATCCGCCGGGAGACCATCGACGTCGCGGCGAAGGAAATGCCGATGGCCACCGCATAGATGAGCGACATGACGGACTCCGTCAGGCCCACCACCGCGATGGCATCACTGCCCAGGTGGGAGACCCAGAAGACGTCCACCACCGCGAAGAGGGACTCCATCACCATCTCCAGCACCATCGGGATCGCCAGCAACAGCACGGCGCGGTTCAGCGGAGCGGTGGTGAAGTCGTGGTGCCTGCCCTTGAGCGACTCAAGGATCACACGCCCTAGGGACATGTTGTCGGTGGAAGATGGTTCCATGCGGCGGGCGCTGGATTTCGTCGATCCGCCCGCGCCGTGCAAGATCAATCGGGTGCCGAAGCTCGTGAGGGCTTCGGCAGAGTGGACGTCCATCCGCAAACAAGCTCCTGTCCCCATGGCCTTCCCCCCAACCGAAGCTCTCACGAGCTTCGTTACCCGCCAGGACGCCACCGCCTCCCTCAGCCGTGCCAGTGCACCGTCTTCACATCCGGCAGGGCGCGCAGCGCGGTGATCGCTTTTCCGGGCAGGATGAGCCGTTCCCCTTTTTTGTATTTCACGTGGAAGAGGAGGACGCGTTCGTTTCCACCCATGTTCTCCTTCCAGTCCACTCCCTTGACCTTCATGTGCAGGGATTCGATGACCTTGATGGCTTCATCCACATTGGAGTCCGTGGAGTGGAACGAAATGCCGAGATCCGAGTACCAGTCGTTCTCCATCCGGTTCTCGAAACGGGGGATCAGGCCGAGGATGATCAGGGCGAGCACGGTGGAAACCAGCCCTACTCCCAGCGACCCCGCGCCCAGAGCCAGGCCGATGATCGCTGCGAACCACAGCGTCGCCGCCGTGGTCACGCCCTGCACGACGTGATCCCGCTGGTGGACGATGACGCCCGCGCCGAGGAATCCCATGCCCGCCAGGATGCCCGCCGCCAGCCGCGCCGGATCCGGGTGCCAGCCCGCCGCCCCCCGCCTGTCGAAACTGTCCTGATAGAACGCGTCCGAAACGATCATGGCCGCACAGGCGGAGAGGCACACCAGCAGCGTGGTCCGCAGGCCCGCGGCCCTCCCGTGCGACTCCCGCTCCATCCCGATGAAAAATCCGGCAACCAGAGAGAGCCCGAGCCGGAGGAGGATCTCCGGATTCAGATCATTGAGGAAAAGCTGCCAGTTCATCTGTCCCATGAAGATGCACGCGGGAGGAAAAAAAGAAACGGAGGAATCCATCATTCCCAGCAGGCGGGAAGTGGTATGATATGGAGGAGAACTGGAATGACCGCGGGGCATACTTATCTGGGGATCGAGACCGGGGCCACCCACACCACCGTGCTGGTGGCGGATGGGGCCGGGCGGGAGGTGGATCGTTTCGAACTCGGGCCCGCCAACGTGCTGCTGTCCACGGACGGGGAACTGGAGCGTTTCTTCCGCGAGATCCGGTCGCGCGTGGGTGAGGTGTCCGCCATCGGTGCCGGCATGGCGGGCCTGCGGAACGAGCAGGACCGGCGGCGGGTGGACGCCATCGCGCGGGTGGTCTGGCCGGATACTCCTTTCCATGCGACGAATGATCTGGAAACCGCGCTCGCTGCTGCCGGGGAGTGGCCTGCGGGGATCGATGCCCGTGTCCTGCTGCTGAGCGGCACGGGATCCTGCGCGTATGGGCGTGACGCGGCGGGAAAGGTCGTGAAATTCGGCGGCAGGGGGCACATCCTCGGGGACCGCGGCAGTGCCTGTGACATCGCGTTGGGCGCGTTGCGCGCCGTCGTCTATCAGTTCGATGTGGATGGCCGGTTCCCGGCGCTGGGGAACGCGGTGCTGGCCGCCCTCCAGCTCAATGAGCCGGACGATCTCATCCCTTGGATGCAGGAGGCCGAGAAGCATGAGATCGCCGCGCTGGCGGTGACGGTTTTCCGAAAGGCGGAGGAAGGGGACGCGCTGGCAAAGCAGGTGCTGCACGATGCCGCGGACAAGCTGGCGGACATGGCCGTGCATTGCGCGGAGCGTCTGTCGCGGAAAGGAATGCCGGTGCAGTTCGTTCTGGCGGGCAGTGTTTTGCTGAAGCAGCCCGCCTTCGCCGCCGGGGTGGGCCGCCGTTTGCAGGAGCAGTGGGAGGGCTGCCAGGTGGTGAAACTGGAGGGTGAGGGTGTATGGGGCGCGCTGGCACTGGCGCGTACCCTGCCTCCTGCGGAAAAGAAAACGGCCCCGCTGCCTGCACGGCAATCCGGTCCGTTGATCGCCCTTTCACAGATGGCCTCCGCCCCGACGGAGTGGCGGAACCCGCGCACCATGGAACTGGACTCCATGCCGCTGGCGGATGCGATCCATCTTTTGATCGAGGAAAACGCGGCGGCGGTGGATGCGCTCAAGCCCCACGCCGCGGATCTGGAATGGATGATCGTGCGCACGGTCGAGGCGTTCCGGAACGGCCGGCGTCTGTTCTATGTCGGGGCCGGGACCAGCGGGCGGCTGGGCGTGCTGGATGCCAGCGAATGCCCGCCCACTTTCCGGGTGCCGCCGGATCTGGTGCAGGGCATTATGGCCGGGGGACGCCGTGCCTTGTGGAGCGCGGTGGAAGGAGCGGAGGACAAAGAAGCGGAAGGCGCGGAAGCCGTGAGGTTCCGCGGCGTGGGGCAGGGGGATGTCATCCTGGGCATCGCCGCGAGCGGACGGACGCCGTATGTATGGGGTGCACTGGAGGAGGCACGGCGTCTCGGTGCGGTGACCGCGCTGCTGGCATTCCATCCGGGTTTGGAAGTGCCGGACGCCCACCGGCCGGACCGCCTCATCCTCATCAACACCGGGCCGGAACCACTGACCGGCTCCACCCGCATGAAGGCGGGCACCGCCACGAAGGTCTTCCTCAATACCCTCACCACCCTGGCGATGGTCCGCACCGGCAAGGTCCGCGGCAACCTGATGATCGATCTCAACCCCAGCAACACGAAGCTCCGCGACCGGGCGGTGAGGCTGGTGACGGAACTCGTTTCCTGCGACGGGGAAACGGCGCGCAGGGCGTTGGAAGAAAGCGGCTGGGTCGTCAGGGCGGCGGTGGAGCGGTTGACCGGGGAAAGGAAGTGATCATCGGCTGGGGGGAGGTACGACCCTTGGGCGTGGAGCATTCGGTACGATGCGCGGGCGCATCTTGGGAGAAGTCTCCTCCAGCCAGTTGATGCTGATCTGCACCCAGTTCCTTGTCTCGTCCTGAGGGTCTCCGCCGACGATGAGGGTTGCCTTTCCGCCCGGCACCTCCCCGGTAAGCGTCAATGGTCCGCCATCCTTCCAGAATTGATTCTTGATCCAGATCTCCGCGCGTTCGGACGGGATTTTGAAATAGGCCAGCAATGCGGGCACATCCCCTCCGGGCAGGGTGCCACTGGTGTATGCTCCCTTTACCGGTGTCTCCGGCCCCGCCGGGGGTGGGTCCGGATAATAGTCGCCGCGGGGTATGAAATCCTCCGCCCGGAAGCCGATGCTGACTTTGGTGACGGAGATGGACGGTGTGGCCTTGTCCTTCGAGGCGAACGTGAGCGAAAGCGGGCCGGAGCTTTCAAGGGATTTCGACCAACGCAGATCCTGTTGCTGAGGTAGAAGAAATTTCAGGTCCGCGGCGGTGAAGGTGGAGAACTTCGGAGCCTCATCCAGCACCAGCCGGATCGGCACAGGAGCCGGGGCGGGAGGTTTGGCTGTGTCTGGTTGTGGTGCCAGTAACTGCTGGGGAACCGGATTCGGCTGCGGCGGGGTGCCCGGTGGCGTGGGTGTCTGCGCGAGGAGGACCGGCTGGAGCAGACCGGCGGTGAGGAGCATGCGTGCGACGGAGGTTTTCATGTCAACGTGATCAGACGCGCGGGTAGGGTTGTTATTCATATAATTCCATGGCTGCGCCATGACGGCTGGGTGGGGCGATGCCTTTCTCGCGGCTCCGCATTGCGAGGGATATCACGGGTGCGCCAGCTTTTGGAGTGCGGCGGCCCTCCGCCGCTTTGGAGGGGATGCCACTGCGGGAGGAGGTCGCTTGATTTAGGAAAGTCGTATCCGCTGCCGGATAGCGGCAGAGACTGCCGCACTCCATGACGCTGCCGCGCGGAGGGGGCTTCCGGGAATGGATGGTCTCCATCCTCCCATCCGCATTTACCATCCATCGGTCACATCCTCCAGCCCCAGCAGCTTGATGACCTCGTAAGGCACGCCGGGATAGGGTCTGGCGAGGAGATGTCACCGGTGCTGTGGCAGGTAACGTCAAGGTGCGGCATGGAGTGCTGTGGAGCTGTCTCCACCGGCTTCCGCATTACGCTTGGGGTCCCAAGTGTTCTGAAACAAGCTGCCAAGAGGTATTTCCACGAACAATCGTCGAAGTTCCTCTTCCTGCTCCTGATGCTTGCTCGCCTGCGATGACCCCGGACCAGGCGAAAGAATAGGTGAAAACCGCGAAATCCTTGTTCCTGATCACCCAGTGTAACTCCGTGATGGAATATTTTTCGTTCTCGATTGCATCGAAATTCCTTTGGAAGGCCGCTTGGACCTCCGTTTTTCCTTTGTGACAACTGCCATTGGAGAAGGTGACGGTGCAGTCCGGGTGAATCAAGGGGGCGACTTTGCCCCACTCCTGGGTTGCGAGCGCCTTTTCATACGAGATGACGAAATGTTCAGGTTCCATACTCTTCTGTTCATTTGCTTGGGATGGACTGGACGATACGAGCATCACGCCCACCAATGATGTCAGGGGGAATTTCATGGGTTGGATTGCCAAGGTGAGGAGCGGAGTGCGACGGGATTTGCTTCACCATCATGCAAGTTCCGGCGAATCGCAGGGGTCCTGGAGTGTGTATCCATTTTGGGACGTGGGAGTGAAATTCCGTCAATAAGGGTCATTCATATCCGTTTGTCACCCTTATTGTCATTTGGCGGCGGAGCCGCTCCTGAAAAGCCCGGTAGGGCCGGACCGGCCCCGGTCCGCCGTGGCTTCCGGTGGAGCGGTCATGGATTTTCCTTCACCAAACCGGCTCCGCAGGCCAGTCCGCCTTACAGCTTCGGCGGCCCGGGCGGACCAACCCTACCGTTTTCCGAAATGAGGTGACCCTGCATCCATGGCGCATTGGAGCCGGGAGATCGCATTCATCCTCCCGGCCGGAACGGCGGAGCCGTCCCGTTACACGAGAAGCGGAAGTCGTGAGACTTTCGGCGGGGTGAACGGCATCTGCCTCTCCAGCCTCATCCCGGAACAGACGGCATCCATCCGCTGCGTCGTCATGGGGTGGATGGAGTCCTCCCCGCCGAATCTCTCACGAGATTCGCTGCGCATGGGATCGGCTCCCCACGCGGCCTACCACCCATCCGTCACATCCTCCAGCCCCAGCAGCTTGATCACCTCGTCCGGAACGCCGGGGTAGGGTCCGGCGATGGGGACATTGCCGACGTAGCCGAGGCTTTTCCAGGTGCTACTGTGTGTGTAGTATCCGCCCAGGGTGAGCATGCGCAGCCGCCGGAAGAAACGCACGCCGGGAGCCAGTGCGGGCGCGGCTTTCGCGGGATCGCAGATGGTGTCGAGGATGCCGGTCTGCTGGGCTTCCGTCAGGTCGTCGAACCTCTTTCCATGCAGCGCGTTGCTGTGGCTGTGCATCCAGGCGAGGCCGCCGCGCAGGTTCTCGAAGTCATCGAGCGTGTCCTTGTAGGGGGCACCCACCCACTCGTTGAGGAAGTCCGGCACGCCGATGGCGGATGGCATCGGCAGGTCGGCTCCATCACCGGGCAGGATGATGTCGCAGAGGATGGCGAGGGTGGCGACCTCCGCCTCCGTCAGCGGCTTCTCCCAGGGGATGACCTTCTGGGTGTAGTCCGGGTCGGTGAGGGCGTCCTTCACGTTGCGGGTGAGGGGCTGCGGGGCCTGGGCCTTCGCTTCCTTCGGCATCATCGCACCGGCCGCGGTGGCGGCGGCGAAGAGGCGGAAGACATCGCGGCGGGAAATCTGGGAAGACATGGGAAATGAAATTGGGGATGGGAGATTGGAAATTCGGATTCAGAGGTTTCCGCGCTTCATTTCCTGGGTGAGGTATTCGGAGGATCTCCACGCCAGCGCCATGACGGACAGGGTGAGGTTCTTGTCCGGGTTGGACGGGAGGATGGAGCCATCCATGCAGAAGAGATTCTTCACGTCCCAGGTCTGGCCGAAGGAGTTCACGACGGAGCTTTTCGCATCCGCGCCCATCATGCAGGTGCCCGCTTCATGGATGATCTCGCCCGGCTTTTTCAAGGCGACCTTGCCCGGCTGCGGGTTCGCCTTTCCGCCCATCGCGTCGATGATTTCGGCGAAGGTGTTCTGCATGTGCGTTGCCTGGTTGATCTCATGGTCCGACCATTTCCAGTGGAAGCGCGGGATGGGGATGCCCCACTGGTCCACGCGGTTGGGGTCCAGTTCCATGTAGCAATCCTTGTTCGGGATCATCTCGCCGCGACCTGCGAAGCCGATGTTGGAGCCGTAGTAACGGCGGGCCTCGTCGTGCAGCTTTTTGCCATACACGCCGGGCGCCTTCGCATCCAGCGTGCCGAAGGAACCCATGTCCGGCATGCCCCGGCCGCCGCCGATCTCGATGTGGTAGCCGCGTGCGAAGCCGAGCTTCTCATGCTCCCCGTAGAGCCACCACGGGCTGTAGACGTGGTTTCCGCCCGCGCCGTCCTCGCTGTAGGGCGGGATGCTTTCCATCGCCGGGATCTGCGCACCCAGGTTGGTGCCCACGGTGTCCGTGAGGTTCTTTCCGATCTGGCCGCTGGAGTTGGCGATGCCGTTGGGGAACATCGCCGACTTCGAGTTCAGGAGGATGCGCGCCGTCTCGCAGGTGCTGGCGGAAATGATGACGACCTTCGCCTTGGCCACCGCGTCCTTCCGCGTCGGCTTGTCGATGTAGTGGACGCCGGTCGCCTTGCCGGAGGAGTCGACCAGCACCTCCCTGACCATCGCGTCGGTGATGATGTCCAGATTTCCCGTGGCGAGGGCGGGTGGGATGAGGACCGTGGTGCTCTGGAAGTTCGCGCGGATCGAGCAGCCGCGGACGCAGGGCGTCGCCCAGAAACACGGAGCGCGCATCGACATGTCCGCGCCGACGATTTTCTGTGCCAGCGGGTTGTTCGGGAACATGCGCTTCGCACGGGCCGGGCCGTCGAGCGCCTCGCTCAGCACGGCGCGGTGGATGGGGACCACGGGCACGCCCGCTTTGCGCCCGCCCTTTTTCGCCAGCAGGTCGCCGTGGCGGGGCTTCGGCGGGGGCTGGAGGATGCCCGCCGGGGAGTCCGGGATGTTTTCCATCCCCGTGTTGGTGCCGTAGATGCCGACGATGAGTTCCGTCTTGTCGTAGTAGGGCGCGAGATCCTCGTAGGAGATCGGCCAGTCGTAGCCCAGTCCGTCGCGGGACTTCGGCTTGAAATCGTAGGGTCCGAAGCGGAGGGAAATGCGGCCCCAGTGGTTCGTCCGGCCGCCCAGCATGCGGGGGCGCCACCACCAGAACTCCGCCTCCGTGCCCGGCTTGTCGGAGTAGGGTTCGCCCGGCACCTGCCAGCCGCCGCCCACCGTCGCGTCATAGTGGCCGAAGGGCCGGTCCGGCGTTCCCTTTCCGCGCAGCGGTGCCTGTTCCGGCGTATTGAACATCGGCGTTTCCGTCACCGGGTCGTAGTTCCGGCCAGCTTCCAGCATCAGCACCTTGAAGCCTTCCAGAGCCAGTTGCAGGGCCATCATCCCACCGCCCGCGCCGGAGCCGACAATGAGGACATCGTAATCGCGGGACGTTTTTCGGTCGGTGAGGATAGCCATGGGTTACGGGATTGCCTTTCAGGCTAGCGGGCGGTGGCGGGATGGAAATGAGTAAATTCGCTCCACCACTCCCCGAAAGATTTCCGGTAAGATTCCTCCCGGATGCGGTAAGAAAGGAGAATCCATGGCGGAAATCCCACAGACCCCGGAGGAAAGCGTCGTTGCGCTCATCACGCGGCACCAGCTCGCGCTGTACTCCTACATCCTGTCGCTGCTGCCGGACCGGTCGCTGGCGGATGATGTGCTCCAGGAAACGAACCTGGTCATCTGGCGGCGGGCCGCGGAATACGATGTCTCCAGGCCGTTCATGGCGTGGGCCTGCCGGATCGCCCATTTCCAGGTTCTCGCCGCGCGCCGGGATGCCGCGCGGGACCGCTGCGTCTTCCACCCGGATCTTGTCGATCTGCTCGCCACGGAAGATGAACCTGACCTGGAATCGACCGACGCCATGAACCACGCGCTGCGTGACTGTCTGGAGGAACTGCCGGAGGAAAAGCGCGAGCTGATCCTGAACCGCTACCACTCCGGAAGTTCCGTCGCCGGGATGGCGCAGGAGAAGAACCTCACTCCGGGAGCATTGTCCGTGCAACTCCACCGGATCCGCCAGATGCTGGAAGGTTGTGTGAACGGGAAACTCAGCCGCAGCACGCCATGAACCTTCCGGATTATGATGCCGCACGGCTGGACCGGTTGATCGCGGATCTGCTGGACGGAACGTTGCCGGACGCGGAGCGGGTTGAGCTGGGGGAGATCCTCGCCGCATCGCGCCAGGCACGGGACCACTACCGCTCCAGCATGCGCATCCATGCCGCGCTCATCCGACACGCGCCGCCGCTTCCGGTCCGGGAAAGCAGGCGCGTGAGCCGTCCGCTGTGGCCCGTTGCCCTTGCCGCCGCGGCTTGCGTTGCCATCGCCGGATGGATTGCGTTTCCACGGACCGGGGTGCCGGTGGCCGTGTTGTCCGGGACGAACGACGCGCAGTGGGCCGGGGCGGAACCCGCGGGCGAACTGATGGGCGTGCCGTTGGAACTGCGGCGCGGGTTTGCGGAGATCTCCTTCCGCAGCGGTGTCCGTGTCACCGTGGAAGGCCCCTGCCGCTTCAGGGTGAAGGATCTTTCCTCGCTGGAGTTTGGCCATGGCCGCGCGTCGGTGAAGGCTCCGGACAAAAAGCCCGCCGGGTTCGCGTTCCATCTCGATACTCCCGGCGGCAGGCTGACGGATCTGGGGACGGAGTTCGGCGTTTCGGTCGGCACCGGTTCGCATGGTGCGGTGGTGATGACAGAAGTCTTCGACGGCGAGATCGAGGTGCCTTCGGACAATGGCGCGCGCCGCCGGATGCTGGCCGGGGATGCCGCCGCCATCCTGAAGGAAACCGACGGCACGCGACTGGTCACCACCGTCGG
Organism: Akkermansiaceae bacterium; assembly: GCA_019634595.1. Taxonomy (NCBI): domain Bacteria; kingdom Pseudomonadati; phylum Verrucomicrobiota; class Verrucomicrobiia; order Verrucomicrobiales; family Akkermansiaceae; species Akkermansiaceae bacterium. The sequence goes on along the minus strand of JAHCBC010000003.1, from coordinate 377,456 downwards.
CGACTATCCGGTGGATCTGGGGGATGTCGCCCGCCGTCTGCCCGCACCGGTGGTCAGGAGGGATTTTTCCGGAAACCTCGCCCTCGGAAAGCCGGTCACCACGCCTGCTTATCTGTCGAAGGCCGGTGGCAGTGTCTTTCCTCCCGACAACCTCACCGATGGCCGCCTGAATGATACCGGCTCACCCGGCGACTGGTCGTTCTGGCTCGCGCCGGATGGCGAAACCGGGGAGGCCACCATCGACCTCCTTCAGCCGGAAACCATCGGCAGAGTGGTGATGCAGAACACGCGCAACCGCAGGAACGGGGACCGTGGTATGAAGGAGTTCGTCATCCGCGTGTCGGAGGACGGGCAGATTTTCCACGAAGTTCACCGGGGTGAGATGCGGCGCGTGGAGGATGAACCGTCACCTGGTGTGGACTTCCCGTTCGAGACCATTTCATTCGGGCCGGTGCGGGCGCGTTACGTCATGGTCCAGGGCATCAGCCACTATCGCAGCAAGGACCGCCAGCCATCCCACCGGCACTACGGCTTCCATAGTGGCGGGCTGAACGAAATCATGATTTTCGCCCCTTGAGGGATTTCCGGTAAGATCGGCGGACCGGACGGTAATACAACCGAACCACGAAACCACGACCCATGAAATCCATCCGCCACTCCCTTCTGCTCGCCGTGTCACTGGCGGGCGCACTCCACGCCCAGGAGGCTCCGAAGCCCTCCGATCTCCGCTACTACTATCCACCCGCGAAGACGGATTCCAAGGAAGTCATCGAGGTGGATGTCTGCGTCTATGGCGGCACCTCCGGCGGGGTCACCGCGGCGGTGCAGGCGGCGCGCATGGGGAAGAAAGCCGTGCTTGTGGAGCTGGGCCGCCATGTGGGCGGCATGACGGCGGGTGGCCTGAGCCACACGGACGGCGGGCATCCTTCCATCACCGGTGGCCTTGCCGGTGAATTCTACAAGAAGATGGGCAAGCGGCGGGGCTTCCGTCCTTCCGAAGCGGAGAACGCCTATCTGGCCATGCTCAAGGAGGCGGGGGTGAAGGTGCTTTTCGAGCATCCGCTGAAGTCGGCGGAAAAGAACGGGAGCCGGATCACGGAGATCGTCATCGAGAACGGAACCCGCATCCGTGCGAAGCAGTTCATCGACGCGACGTATGAGGGCGACCTGATGGCGGCGGCGGGTGTTTCCTACACCGTCGGCCGCGAGAGCAACTCGCAGTATGGCGAAACCATCAACGGGGTGATCTACGGGCCGAAGGACAACTTCGACAAGCCGGTCGATCCCTACGTGAAACCCGGGGATCCTTCCAGCGGCCTGCTGCCGGGTATCACGAACGGGCCGCCCGGCAAGGTGGGGGAAGGGGACAAGCTCATGCAGGCCTACAATTTCCGCATGTGGCTGGAACCGGCGGAGAACGCCATCCCGTGGCCGAAGCCCGCGGGCTATGACGCGGGCCGCTACGCGCTGCTCGTCCGTTACATCGAGGCCGGTTGCCACCACACCCGCCTCCACCAGGGGGACAACAACAACCACCACATGTTCAACGGGGCCTACTCCACGGACAACATCGGCATGAACCACCGCTGGCCTGAGGCGGGCCACGCGGAGCGGGAGAAGATCTTCCAGGACCATGTGACCTACCAGCAGGGCCTGATGTATTTTCTGGCGAATGATCCGCAGGTGCCAGACGCCATCCGGGAGAAAGTGAAAGCGTGGGGGCTGCCGAAGGACGAGTTCACCGGCACCGGCGGCTGGCCGCACCAGTTGTACGTGAGGGAAGCCCGGCGGATGGTCTCCGACTATGTGATGACCCAGCACCACGGGCGCGGCGAGGTGGTCGCGGAGGACAGCATTTCCATCGCCTCCTACCAGATGGATTCCCATAACACCGCCCGCGTGGTGGTGGATGGCAAGGTGCAGAACGAGGGCCAGACCTACGAGAACGTCGCCCGTCCGCTGCCGCTTTCCTACAGGGCGATCACGCCGAAGGAGTCCGAGTGCACGAACCTGTCCGTCATCTTCTGTGTCTCCGCCTCCCACATCGGGCTGAGCACCCTGCGGATGGAGCCTGTGCTGATGATCACCGGCCAGTCCGCCGGAACCGCCGCCGCATTGGCCATCGACGAGGGATGCTCCCTCCAGAAGCTGCCCTATCCGAAGCTGCGCGACCGCCTGCTCGCTGACGGCCAGATCCTCGTCCCGCCGCCACCGAAGCCGAAGGAGGAGAAGAAGGCGAAATAAGCAGCGCCGCGCTGGATTTCAAAACCGCGAATGGACGCGAATAGGGTGATGGGATCGATTCTTCAGGAAAATGACTTCATTCGCGTTTGTTCGCGTCCATTTGCGGTTGGAAAAATGAGGTCGCGATGACCCTGCTTGTTTCATGGGCGGCGGTGGCGTACGTTTCCGCAACCCATGAGCAGCAACCCCGCGCAGAAGCACCTCCTCCACCTCGAGCTGGCGAAGCTGCTGGAGGCCGGGTTCGGCATCCGCCAGGCCATCGCCACCATCCTCAGGACAAAGCCTCCGGGCGACCAAGCGGCGCTGCTGGCCGGGGTGGACGCCTCCATCGCGGCGGGGAAATCCATTTCGGACGCCTTTTCCGCCGGCACCGGGGTGACGGACCTGGAGCGCAGCATCATCGGTGCAGGGGAGCGTGGCGGGCGCATGGCCCAGGCGTTCCGCCATCTGGCGGACTACTATGAAATGCTGGCCCGCACGCGCAGGCAGGCTGCGCGGGCCATGGTCCAGCCGCTGGTGCTCATCCACATGGGCGTGTTCCTCGCGGTCGTTCCGTTCGGGCTGATCGCCGGGAAGGGCTGGGGGGAAATTCTGTTGTCCGGTGCGGTCACGCTGGGTCTGCTTTACGGCGGCCTGATCGCCGTGTGGGTGCTGGTGCGCATGGCGCTGGCGGCGGCTCCGGGGAATGCGGCGGTGGATTCCCTCATCAACCGCATCCCCACCATCGGCGGGGCACGGCGGGCGATGGCGATGGCGCGCTTCACCCGCGTCTATCACACCGGGCTGCTGGCCGGGCTTTCCATGAGCGAGACGGTTTCCATCTCACTGGATGCCACGCAGAGCGGCGTCCTGCGGGAGGCGGGCAGGGATCTCCTCATCACCGCGGAGACGGGAGGCCCCCTCGGTCCCGTGTTCGCAAGGAATGACGCGTTCCCACCCGCGTTCGCCCGTTCCTATGAGACGGCGGAGGAAGCCGGTGGGCTGGACCATGATCTCGCCCGCTGGGCGAAATATTATCAGGAAGATGCCGTCCAACGCGTGCAGGTGGCGGCCGCCACCATCCCGAAGGTGATCTACGCCCTCATCCTCATCTTCGTGGCGTGGAAGATCATCAGCTTCTTCCTCGGCTACTACAGCTTGCTCGACCACATCGAGGACTACGGATCGGACCCGCCGGAGGAGTGAAAGCTGGTGCTCTCCCCTCCGCCGCGTATCCTCCGGCCATGGCGTTCGACAAATTCGGTCTCGATGTGGAAATCCTCCGGGGCATCCGGAAGGCGGGCTACACCCAGCCCACCCCCATCCAGGCGGCGGCCATCCCGCACGTCATGCGCGGCCGTGACGTCACCGCCATCGCCCAGACCGGGACCGGAAAGACCGCCGCATTCCTGCTGCCCATGCTGAACCGTTACCGCCTGCTGCATGTTGACGGGCAGCTCCGGGGCACGAAGGCGCTCATCCTGGCCCCCACCCGGGAGCTGGCCCTCCAGATCCACTCGAACATCCGCACCTTCAGCGAGCACCTGCCCATCCGCGCCGCCGCCATCTACGGAGGGGTGGAGGAGGAAGCCCAGTTGAAGGCACTCCGCAGAGGCGTCCACATCGTCATCGCCACGCCCGGACGCCTCATGCACCTGGCGAAGGAACTGCACCTGCATTTTTCCGAACTCGAGACCCTCGTGCTGGATGAGGCGGACCGCATGCTCGACATGGGGTTCCTGAAGGACATCGAGACCATCGTCGCCAACCTTCCGCCCCGGCGGCAGACACTCATGTTCTCCGCCACTTTCCCGAGGGAGATCGAGGGGCTTTCCCGCAGATTCCAGCATGAACCGAAGATGGTCCGCATCGGCGACCAGTCGAACCCCGCGGATACCGTCAGGCAGTCCATCTATGAGGTGCCGAACCATCTGAAGGGACCCATGCTGCTGGAGCTGCTGAAGCAGCCCGGCTTCACCAGGGTGCTGGTCTTCACCCGGATGAAGGACGGCGCGAACCGTGTTTTCGACCTGCTGCAGAAAGGGAGCGTCCAGGTGGCGAAGCTCCACTCCAGCCGCTCCCAGGAACAGCGCATCAAGGCGCTCCAGGATTTCAAGGACGGAAAGGTCCGCGTACTGGTGGCGACCGACATCGTTGGCCGCGGCATCGACATCGAGGGGGTGACCCATGTGGTGAACCATGATTTCCCGGTGAACCCGGAGGACTACATCCACCGCATCGGCCGGACGGGGCGCGCGGAGATGACGGGGGAGGCCATCAGCTTCGTGCCGCCGGGGGATCTCAATCTCCTCCACATCCTGGAGATGGCCATCGGCATGAAGCTACCGCGGAAGCGGCTGAAAAATTTCAACTACCACGCCCGCTCGCAACCTCCCGCCGCCGGTGAAAAGCCCGCGAAGCGCGACTGGCGGAAACGCACCCGCGACATGGAGGCGAAGAAAGCCGCCGCCGCGAAACCCGGTCACGCTGCCCCCGGAAAGTTCCGCAAGGAGACCAAACCCGGCGCGCCGAAGGCAAAGCCTGACACCGGAATGCAGTCTTCCCCGGGCAACGAAACTTCCGGACACCCTGCGCCGGACCGGCGGTCGGTAGACGGACCGTTTGCGAAATTCCGCAAGAAGAGGAGCTAGGAAGGCAAGGACTAAATCGGGGGAGAGAAGCCAGGGTTCCTACATTAGGGATGGGCAGTTCCCTGATCCCTGCATTTTTCAACCGCAGATGAACGGGATGTACGCAGATTAACGGAAAATTTCTGTTTTCATCTTACGCCTCGGACTTTTGTAACCGAAGTTGTCGGTTGGGGGGCGGGTTCCAGATCCATCCTGATATTCATCTGCGTCAATCCTGTTCATCTGCGGTTGGATTTCTCCCTAATGTAGGGACCCTGGGAGAGAAGCTGGCCTCAGGGGTCGAGTGTATGTACGTCGATGTGCTGAAAATCAATACCTTTCGGGCCGGTAGATGCATCCAGAGGTTGTTCGGGCACATTTCCGTATGGAGCCAATTGAGCGAACAGCGATAAATCTCCGGCCAGTGTTGCCGCATCAAATTCTCGCTCTCCGATCAGGCAATCGTTGCTGTAGACCTTCATTCGATTGCCATGCACGGATACTCTGAATCGATTCAGGGAACCGTCGGTGCGAATCATGCCCCTATTGATTTTCACGAAAGGTTCCGCCTGATAACCTCCGGATGCATCATAGTAGCCACTGCCCCAACCAGGCAGCTGAGCATGGCTCACAAAAGCCCGATATCCCGATCTCGCATTTGCACCTGTTCTGAAATTGAAAGCGATTCCGAATCCTACTTCTTTCTCAGGCATCCCGATCAAACAGTAACCCACAGTCGCCTCGAAATCCTTCGGTTGCTCGGCGAGGGGAATTAGGAAGGCAAATCCTTTGAGTGCATCAGGATGGGTCATGTCAAAAAATTGCTTCTCGGGTGGGATGGGGACGGAAACAATTGTGCGTTGATCTTCGGCTTTCGAGGCGTTGTCATCGGGTGCCAGAACAATCCTGTATCCCATGATAGAGGTGGCACCTTCACGGGCGAGTGGCCATCGCAGGTCGGTGCTTACACCGATATCGTCCGAGGATAACCAAGAACCTCCTCTCGCACATACCACACCCGTGTTCGAATGGTCGATCTCCGGGTGCCTCCGATAGACGTATGGATGGTTGAGACTCCTGTCATAGGGAGTGTCGCAGATTTCGGTGACGTTGCCTCCGAGATCAAAGATTCCCAGTGGATTTGGATCATATGAACCTACAGGTGCTGTTATTTCCGCCCCATCTCCGCTGGCTGAAGGGGTCTGTTCAAAGTTCAGTTTCAGGTTGCCGTAATTTCCCCGCCTGGAAGGAGAGATTTCGTAAGGATTCCACGGATAAATCGTATCCCCTGCCGCCAAGCTCCATTCCGAGTCCCTGATGACGCGATATCTGAAGCCCTCTGGAATGGTCTTTTGTTTTTTCTCCCTTGTGGTGAGCCAATCGCAGAATTTCGCCGCATCTGCCAGGCTGATGCCTACCACGGGATGGTTACCGTTTTGGTAGAATCCGGGGCTTTGCCAACTCCGGCCGAAATTCGCCCATTTCGCCGTCCCGTCCTTGTCGTCGGTTTCGTGGGTTTGCATCCGGGTCGTGATCGGATAGGTCCCCGAATCAGCGAAGATCCTGAAGTCGTCGACTCTCAGTTCCCAGATGCTGCAAAGAATCTGGGAGTCGGGTAGAACGACAAATCTCATCCCCAGGCTATTAACAAATGGCGCGGTTTTGTCATGGTTTGCAGGCTTGAAATGAGAGGCATTCCCGTTAGCTGACTTCGAAAAGTATGCGGCCGCCAGAGTTACGCCTACGGCGCAAGCGAGTAGCAAGGATCCTGCGACCAGCCGTTTTCTGCTTTTTCGGGGTGCTCTCCAACTTTTATCCAAGGCGACAGGAACGTCAGGGCTGTTACCTGTGTTTGGTTGAATTTGAGGTCGTACGGTTTCCTCTGGTGCAGGGCGGGGCCTGACGCCCAGCTTGTCCGGGAGAAGTTCGATCATTTCCCTCAGGTGTCGTTCGACATCTGCGAATGCTTCAGCCGGGTTGATCCAGCGTTTGTCTTCGACAGGTTTCACTTCGCTGGGAAGAGCCTGGAGGCAATACCACTGTTCTTTCTTCCAGCCGGGAGTTGTCCTGAGGAGGACGGGGACGATGACTGCTTTTCCTTCGTTCATCAGTTGCATCGCGATCGGAGCCTCCACGTTGCGGATGAACTCGGAGTCCAGAAAATTGTTGCTCACCAGAAAGATGATCACCTGTGAGGCCATCATTGCATCGGTGATGGACTTTTCCCAATGGTCGCCCGGTTGGATCTCGCCGTCCGTCCATTGCTCGATGATGCCCTGCCGCTGCATAACCCTGAGGTTAGTATCGAACTGCCTCTTGAGATCCGCATCATGATGCGCATAACTTACAAAGACTCTGGGAGGATTTGTGGATGACATGGATAAATGATTCGTCAGATCGGATGGTGTGTCATGAGCTGCGAGGCGGCAAGAAACATTCATGTCCATTGGGATTCTTGCTGGCATAGGATTGTCGGAGTTCAGAGGGGCATCTTTTGATGGCGAATCATCAGGGTTTCCTTATCAATTAAGGGATTGATCCCACCCGGGGGTGTGGGTTATACGCCTTGATCGTAACTCCCCCCGGTTATGAAATCACCCCTCGCCCTGCTGCTTGCCGCAGCTTGTTTCACCCCGCTTGCCTTGCAGGCGCAGAATGACGTCACCATCGGTGTGAGCCTCGACTCGCCGCTTGATGGAAACTACGAACTCACCGGCCAGTCCGCCTTCATGCAGTTTTATGCAGGTGGCATGAGCACCGGCGGGCAGTTGGACGGCATCATGTCCGGTTCCACCGGTCTCGGCTTCACGGAGGTTTTCTCCCCGCCGCCGCTGGAGGACTACGTTGCCTGGTCCTACTTCGGCAGGATCAATACCTATGACTCCGGCAACGCGCTCGTGGACCGGAGCTTCGTCATCGCGTTGCAGAGCGGTACCGGTGTCGGCCTGAAGGTGGAGGATCTCTTCGCCTACACCGAGTCGGAACTGGTGACCGCTTTCGATACCTACGACTCGCCCGAGTTCCTCGACATCCTCGTCGGAGGAAATGGCATCGATTCCGTGGCCATTTCGAAAGGGGCGTTCACCATCGCCCCGCTCGGTGCGGCTGGCAGCAAGCTGGATCTCATCGCCTTCATCGGTGGTCCGGGCGGCGATGTGGGCGTGAAGGTGGGGGAGATGTCGGTGGCGGTCGTCCCGGAACCGGGTCCGGCGGGCCTGCTGGGGATTCTCGGCGCCATCCTCCTGCTGCGCCGGCGGGCCTGAGCTTCTTCAGGAGCGTCGTGGTAACGCGCTTCCCTTTTCGGTGAGCCGATATTTCTGCAGCCGGCTGCGAGGCTTCGATGGAATGGCATATTCGATCCATCCCCCGGAAAGCGCCGGAGCCAGATAGTTCATCCGGAAGGTGGGACGGTGGGAAAGCCCCAGCCGCTCCATGCACTTCACCGCGCTCAGGGTGTCGCCGCCAATGGCGGAAAGGAGTGATCTGACTTGGTCGGTGACTTGGTCGGTGACTTGGTCGGTGGAGGAGATCTCGAGAAGCGCGGTCAGCAGAGCATCCAGCAGAAATTCAATGAATGCCGTGGAGTTTCCCGCCTTGTCGCACAGGGCAAGCACCCGGTAGTAGGCATCCTGGCGGTCCCGGATGACTGTTTCCACCGGTAGGTAGGCGAAGAGGGTATTCCAGCGGCTGAGGATCAGCGTTTGCCATAGCCGTCCCATGCGACCGTTGCCATCCACGAAGGGGTGGATGAACTCCAGTTCGTAGTGGAAAACGCAGCTCGCGACGAGGGGATGCGTGTCCGTCCGCTTGAGCCATCCGATGAGATCTTTTATCAGTCCCGGCACTCCTTCGGACGGTGGAGCCAGATGGACGATCTGCTTTCCTTGTGCGATTCCGACCGAACGCGTGCGGAACTTCCCTGCGTCGCCAGCCAAACCTCCGAGCAGCATCCGGTGGGCGGAGAGCAGATCCTTCACGGAGTGGGGACTCCACTCGTGCATTTCCTCATACGCGGCGAAAGCGTTCCGGACTTCGAGAATCTCACCTGGTGGGCCGAGAACCCGTCTGCCTGCCACCACTGCGGTGACCTGGTCCAGGGTGAGCGTGTTGTTTTCGATCGCCAAGGAGGCGTGGATGCTGCGGATGCGGTTCTGCCGCCGCAGCTTGGGGGCGATCCCGTTGCCCGGCATCCCACCCAGCCTGCCTACCTCCGCGGCGATCTCCGCGACCGCCGACAGGATGCCGGAAGTGATCACGAAAGGGGGTGAGTAGGAGGCGGCCATCGGACAGCAGGATGATGGCAGGATATCCCAAGGAAAGCACGATCATCCCGTGGAGTGCCGTTCTATCACGGAAGGTCGCCTCCCGTACTACCCAATCGGGTTCTTGCCAATAAATCCGGATGATTCCATTTTTCACCGATCCAGGGGCCGACCCCTCACCCGAAAAACCATTTCCCATTCATGAAACTTCCATCCGGATTCCTTTCCACCCTCGCTGCGGTCGCCCTGCTCGGATCAGCGGCCTTTGGTGCCAACCTCGTGTCGAACGGGGACTTTGAGAAATCAGGGGAGGGGGAGTGGCCGGCGGATTGGGCGAAGCCGGGTGCGGGCGGCACTTGGGAAAAGGAAGACGCGAACCGTTTCCTCCGTCTTGCCAGCCCCGCTCCGGGCACGAACGTGATGCTCTACCAGGAATACAAGATCCCGGAAGGCACCCGCGCGCTGGAGTTGAAGTGGAAGCAGCGGGTGACCGGCCTGAAGGTGGGCAAGCAGAAGTGGTTCGACGCCCGGATCATGCTGGAATTTTCAAATGCGGAACGCCTGAAGGTTGCCGGCACCCCCTCTGCCCCCGCCACCAACCGCGACACCGACGGCTGGGTGGAGAAAAGCACCTCCTTTCTCGTCCCGCAGGATGCGGTCTACCTGAAGTTCATGCCCGCCCTGTTCCAGGCGGAGGCAGGCACCTTCGATCTGGACGACATCTCCATCGAGAAAACCGATCCGAAGCCCCTGGAGGAAGAAAAGAAGGCGAAGGATGAGGAACGCGCCCGCAAGGCCGCCGAAACCGCCGCGAAGCGCCAGGCAAAGGCAGCCGAGTTGCTGGCCGCCACGGGCAACCTCATCACCAACGGCGACTTCCAGACGGAATCAAAAGGCAAAGCCGGCGGCCCGGAGGGCTGGGGCGTGCTGAAGGGTGACAAGGAATGGAGCCAGGAGGGCGCGAACCGCTACGCCACGATGAAGTCCCCCGCGCCTGACAGGATGGTCTCCCTCTACCGCACGGTGGACGTCCCGGCGGATGTGAAGGCGCTGGAGCTTTCCTGGAAGCAGCGCGTCACCGGCCTGAAGAAGGGCAAGATGCCGTGGTTCGACGCGCGCATCATGATGGAGTGGCATGACGCCGGTGGCAAAAAGATCGGCACTCCGCCGCCAGCCCCCACCCAGAAGGACACCGATGGCTGGGTGGAGCGCAACAAGAGCTTCCTGGTGCCGGAGGGTGCCGTCACCCTTGTCCTGATGCCGTCCCTGTTCCAGGTCACCACCGGAACCTTCGACATCGACGACATGGTCCTCAAGCCGACCGATCCGGAGATCCTCTACGCCCAGCAGCGGGCGAATGAGGAGGCGGAGCGCATGCGCCACGTGGATTTCGAGGAGCCGAAGAAGGACAAGTGGCCGCAGCCGCTCAAAGTGGTGGGCAACCGCCTGCATGATCCCTCCGGAAAGGAAGTCTGGCTCCAGGGCGTGAACCCCGGCGGTCTGGAAACCCTGCCGCATGATAAGCAGGTGCTGAAAAGCACGGTGGTCGCGCTCGACGAATGGAAGGCCAACTGCCTGCGCCTGCCGATGAACGAGATGTTCTGGTTCGGCCGCAGCCCCATGCAGAAGGACGGTGGCAAGGAATACCGCGAGCGCATCGACCAGATCATCACCCTCACCGCCAACCGCGGTGGCTACCTGGTGCTGGACCTCCACCGCTTCCGCGCTCCGAAGCAGGAGCACGCGGACTTCTGGAAGGACGCCGCCGAGCGTTACAAGGATCACCCGGCGGTCATCTTCGATCTCTTCAACGAGCCATACGGCATCGACTGGAAGGTCTGGCGGGATGGCGGCTTCGTCGCCAACCAGGGCAAGATCACGGATGAGTCCGCCTTCCTTTCCGAAGAGGAGAAGAAGAAGAACCAGGGCTTTGAATCCGTGGGCATGCAGGCCCTGCTGGACGCCGTCCGCAGCACCGGCGCGAAGAACCTCGTCGTCGTCGGCGGACTCACCTGGTCCAGCGACCTGCGCGGCATCGTCGATGGCTACGCGCTGGATGACCGCGGTGGCAACGGCATCATCTACGGCTGGCACATCTACAACTGGCACAAGGACTGGGAGAAGCTCATGCTGGCCGTCTCGGAAAAGCATCCCATCCTCGTCGGTGAGGTCGGTGCTGACACCAAGATCCTCGACTTCATCCCCAAGGAAGCCCAGGAGGCACCGGAAACCTGGGTGCCGGATATGCTCGGCTTCATCCAGAAGCACAAGCTGAACTGGACCGGCTGGTGCTTCCACCCCGGGGCCTCACCGGTCATGATCTCCGACTGGAAATACACCCCCACCCCTTGGGGTGCCATGGCGAAGGAAGCCCTCGCAGGGAAGCAGTTCGAGCTGAAGCGCACGCGCTGAGTCGCGGAGGAGGAAACGGCGGTGGCAGATGGTGATTCGTCCTCCGCCGTCACCGGAAAATACGGTGGAGAGTGGTTTCAGAACCACCTCCGCCTTTTTGTTTGCCATGGGCTGTTTTCCCGCCGGAATTGAATGAGATTCCGTTGCGTATGGCATTCATTCCTTGGTGGGCGTTCGCTCTGGCCCACCGGACCCTTGTATTTAAGGGAAATTAACCGATCGGGGAATTGTCCTCATTATTACGGTTTTTTGAAAAATTTGACGCGATGATTGAACGAGTGCGCGGGAAGGCTGTCGAAACAGCCGAGACCTATGAAATCACTCCTGACTTCCTGCGTTTCCCCCCACGCTTCCTGCCACTACCGCATCGAGTCCGAAAGGAACATGCACATCGAGGAATACACCGGAAAGGTGGGCTTGGACGACCTGAGAAGTCTGGCCTCCGTCATGGAGGAGGATCCCGAATGCCAGGAGTCGAACAACCGTCTCGTTGACCTGAGCGGTGCGGATCTGGAACTGAGCAGTGACGAGGTGCTGCGGTATGCCCTCATCATGCGCTCCGGAAAGTCCCGGCCGGTTGGCTGGCATGCGTTTGCGGTGAAGGATGCCGCCGCGTTTTCCCTGGTCCGGATGCTTTCCCATTGGGCGCGCGTCAGCGACCGTTGCCGGATCTTCTCGTCCCGGGATGAGGCGGAGCGGTGGCTGGAGGTGAACTCCCCCGCCGTGGTGGCTTCCGTCCCCGCCGTTTCCGTGGCTTGAGCGCGGTAAAAGGATCGACTTGCCGGTGGACCTTCCTATCAGTGGGGGTCTGATGCATTCCCCTGAAGTCGCGCCACCGTCACCCCTGCTCCTCCGGATTCCGGAGGTATTCGCGGATCTCGTTCCTGAGATCCTGGACGGGTTGGCCGTGCAGCCCATCAAGCGGATGGGGGCGGAGTATTTCCTGGTGAACGCGGGACTGACGGACATCCGGAGTTCGGCGTATGGGAAATTCGTCAGATGGTGCCTCCCGGTCGAGCATGGCTGGCCGTGCAATCCGGAGAAGATGACCGGCTTCGTCGAGAAGGCGGCGCAGGGGCTTTTCAAAAAATTCGGGGATCGCAAGCCCCAGGCGATCCTTGCCGGCCAGCTCGACCCGAGCGCCTCCGGCCGCTACTACAAGACGCTGGCGTCGAACCTGCGTGGGCGCACCCTCCAGGTGTTTCCCTCCATGGACATCGGCTCGGCGGAGGAACAACACTCGGGCCGGGCGACCTTGTTCTGCCTTGTCGGAAAGGATGGGCTGTTTTCCGGCATGATTTCGCCGAAGGCCGCGAACGGCTTCCACCCCGGCGGGACGAAATACATCTCACAGAACGCGGAGGACACCATCAGCCGGGCCGGGGCGAAGATCGCGGAGGCGCTGCACTACCTCCGCCTCTACCTGCCGGAACTTCCGGCGGGCGGGCGGTGGCTGGAACTGGGAGCCAGTCCCGGTGGCATGACGTCGGAGCTGTTGAAGCGTGGATTCCATGTCACCGCCGTGGACCGCGCCGCCCTCGATCCCCGGCTGGCGAATGCCAGGAATCTGGAGTTCCTGCGGCGGGATGTCTCCACCTTCGTGCCGGAAAAAGGCTCCTCCTACGACGCCATCCTGTCCGACATGAACGGAAAGCCGCGCGACGCCTTCCAGCAGGTCGCCCGTCTGTCCGTGTTCCTCAAGCCGGGAGGGATCGTGGTTTTCACCCTGAAAACGACTGCCGTGGGATCCGCCGCCGCCATCAATGACCTGCACCTCGCCGTCCTGAAAGATGCGGAGGAAGCGGGACTCACACCCGTGGCCTGCACCCATCTCACTTATAACAGGCAGGAATTCACCCTGTTCTTCCGCAGGAGGAATGCGTGAATTTTTTTACAGCACGTTGAATAATCCGTGCGAGCTTCCGTCATAGATGTTGTAACCCAACTGAAAGGCCATGAAATCAATCATTCTCAAAACCGTCGCGGTTCTCACCGCCGTCATCGCCACCACCTCCTGCATGACGACCTATGACGCGTACGGACGTCCCGTGCAGTCCGTGGACCCAGCCGCCGCCACCGCAGGCGTCGTGGCCGCCGGGGTGCTGGGATACGCCGTCGCCAACAGAAACAACGACCGTCACCACCACCACCACTACGACCGTGGCTACTACCGTCCGCGCCACCGCGGACACTACTACCGCTGATCTTTCCCGACGCGAAAAGCGAAATCCCGGAGGAGCACATCCTCCGGGATTTTTCGCGTAAGGGGTGTCCATCCTCCTTACCTGAGATTCACCCAGGTCGCCCCCCATGATCCGGCATCCGCTTCCGCCGGGTATTGGTAGGAGGCCACCCCGGGGATCTTGGGCAGCAGACGGTGGACCGTTTCACGCAGGGTGCCCGTGCCTTTGCCATGGATGACGCGGACGCGGGAGATCCCCCGCGCCCGGCATTCGTGGAAATACTCCGGCAGCAGGTCCTTGATCTCGGATGGCCGGAACGTGTGCAGGTCCAGCTCCGGGGTGATGGGGATTTCGATGGGATCTTCCTCGTCCATGGCGGTGTCAGTCACTGGCACCTTCGAACGGACCACGCTGTTCGACAATGATGGAGTCGTCCGGCATGAGGATGAGATTCTTGTTCTCCGTTTTCCGGAAATCGAGGGCCATGGTCTTGCCATTCCGGATCAGGCGGATGTTGCGGCTGCCGAACTCATTCCGGTCACCTGCCGCCTGGATGGCCTGGAGCAGCGTCATGTTCTGGCGGAAGGCCACCGGGCCGGAGCGTCTGACCTGGCCACCCACGCTGACGATCGCTTCCTGGCCTTTCTGGTCCGCACCGCGGACGATCTCCACGTCGATGGCCGGTGTTTGATAGACACCCGCCGTGATGTAGGCTCGCTCCGCCGCCGCGGCAATCTGTTCCGGCTCCATGCCGGATACGGGGAGGCGGGCCGTCAGGAAAGGGAGACGCAGGCCGCCGGCACCCACGCGGTAGGCTCCGTTGACTTTTTCCTGCTCCACGGCGGGGATGCCGCGGACGGTGACCTGGATGGAATCGCCTTCCTTCACTCCGGCGTGGAGCAGGCAGGGCGCGAGCGGGAGGAGGCAGGCGAGGTATCGTGCTTTCATGGTGGAATCCCTTAAATCGCATTAACTTTGCATTGCAAAGTAAAAAGGGAAAGAAAAAGCCGGATGGTCTCCCACCCGGCTTTTTCAGATGATTCAGCGAACGTGCGCTGGAAGGGATGGCTTAGAAGCCGCCCATTCCGCCCATTCCGCCGCCGTGGTCGTGACCGTGGCCACCACCCGCGGCTTCCTTCTCAGGAAGGTCGGTGATGAGGGCTTCGGTGGTGAGCAGGAGGCCGGCGATGGACGCGGCGTTCTGCAGGGCGGAGCGCGTCACCTTGGTAGGATCGACCACGCCGGAGGCGATGAGGTCTTCATACTTGTCGGTGGCGACGTTGTAGCCGTGACCTTCCTTGTTGGTCTTCACGTTGGAGACGATCAGCGCGCCTTCGCGGCCTGCGTTGGCGGCCAGCTGGCGGAGAGGAGCCTCCACGGCACGGGCGATGATGCCTGCGCCGGTGAGTTCGTCACCTTCCAGCGGCAGATCGCCGACGGCGGCCTGCGCACGGATGAGGGCGGTGCCACCGCCAGGAACGATGCCTTCCTCGACGGCCGCGCGGGTCGCGTGGAGGGCGTCTTCGACGCGGGCTTTCTTTTCCTTCATCTCGGTCTCGGTGGCGGCACCGACGTTGATGACGGCCACACCGCCTGCGAGCTTGGCGAGGCGCTCCTGGAGCTTCTCGCGGTCGTAGTCGCTGGTGGTGTCTTCGATCTGCTTGCGGATCTGGTTCACGCGGCCGGTGATGCCGTCGGAAGAACCGCCGCCTTCAACGATGACGGTGTTCTCCTTGCTGATGACGACGCGCTTGGCTTCGCCGAGGTCGCTGAGTTCGACGGACTCCAGCTTGATGCCGAGGTCTTCCGTGATCACGCGGCCACCGGTGAGGACGGCGATGTCTTCCAGCATGGCCTTGCGGCGGTCGCCGAAGCCAGGAGCCTTGACGGCGGCGATGTTGAGGATGCCGCGGAGCTTGTTGACGACGAGGGTCGCGAGGGCTTCGCCTTCGACGTCTTCGGCGATGATGAGCAGCGGACGGCCGGTCTTGGCGACCTTCTCAAGGAGGGGAAGCATGTCCTTCAGGGAGGAGATCTTCTTCTCGTTGATGAGGATGTAGGCGCTCTCGAGGAGGGCTTCCATGGACTCAGGGTTGGTCACGAAGTATGGGGACAGGTAGCCCTTGTCGAACTGCATGCCTTCGACCACGTCGAGGGTGGTCTCGATGCCCTTGGCTTCTTCCACGGTGATGGTGCCGTCCTTGCCGACCTTGTCCATCGCCTCGGCGATGATGTTGCCGATTTCGGTGTCCCAGTTGGCGGAAACGGTGGCGACCTGTGCGATTTCCTTGGTGTCGGAGACAGCCTTGGAGATCTGCTTGAGCTGGGCGACGATGGCCTCGGTGGCCTTCTGGATGCCGCGCTGCAGGGAGATCGGGTTGGCACCGGCGGTCACGTTGCGGAGGCCTTCCTTGTAGATGGCTTCGGCGAGCACGGTCGCGGTGGTGGTGCCGTCACCGGCGATGTCGGAGGTCTTGCTGGAGACCTCGCGGATGAGCTGGGCGCCCATGTTCTCGTAAGGGCACTCGAGCTCGATTTCCTTGGCGACGGAAACGCCGTCCTTGGTGATGGTCGGGGAGCCGAATTTCTTGTCGAGGATGACGTTGCGGCCGGCTGGTCCGAGGGTTGCCTTCACGGCACGGGCGAGTTTCTCGACACCGCGGAGAAGGGCCTGGCGGGCTGCTTCGTCGAATTGGAGTTGTTTGGCCATGGTGATAAAAAGTTATTGGATATTCGTGATTGGATAATTGGGTGGCGGGTATCCGGGTGGCTCATGGTTTGGGGATAACCCCAATTTCCAATTTCCCATCCCGAATGTCCCGTTGGCGTCAGCCAACGATGCCGAGGATGTCGTTTTCGGAGATGATGAGGACTTCCTGTCCGTCGAGCTTCACTTCGGTGCCGCCGTACTTGGAGATGAGGACCTTGTCGCCGACTTTCACGGTGAACTCGATGAGCTTGCCGTCTTCGTCGCGGCCGCCGGTGCCGAGGCTGAGGACTTCAGCTTCCTGCGGCTTCTCTTTGGCGGTGTCCGGAAGGACGATGCCACCGGCGCTGATGGCGTCGGCTTCGATGCGCTTGACGAGGACACGTTGTCCCAGGGGTTTGATGTTGGCCATATGGTCTGTGTATTCTGGTTTGGTTTGTTGTGAGAAAGCCGCCCCTCCCTTTTCGGAGAGGGGCGGAAAGTGTGTCGGTTCGGAAAAAGGAATCAATCTACGACTTCGGCATCTACGACCTTACCTTTCGCCTGCTTCGGCTCGTTGGAGGCCTGCTCGTCACCGGCGGGTTCGACGTCCGGTTGGGCGGCACCCGCGCCGGCCTGCTGGGCGGCTTGGGAGAGGGCCTGCAGGGAACCTTCGAGGTCGGCGACGGCGGAGTTGATGCGGTCGAGGTCGTCGCTGGAGATCGCGTCCTTCACGGCCTGGACCTTGCCTTCGAGAATGGACTTGAGTTCGGCGGGCGCGTTGTCGCCCAGTTCGCCGAGCTGCTTCTCGACCTGGAAGACGAGGTTGTCCGCCTTGTTCTTGGCATCGACTTTCTCGACGCGCTTGCGGTCTTCCTCGGCGTAGGCCTCGGCGTCCTGCTTGGCCTTCTCGATCTCGTCCTTGGAAAGGCCGGAGGATCCCTGGATGGAGATCTTCTGCTCCTTGCCGGACTGCTTGTCCTTCGCGGAAACGTGGAGGATGCCGTTGGAGTCGATGTCGAAGGTCACTTCGATCTGAGGCTCACCGCGGCGAGCCGGGGCGATGCCATCGAGCTTGAAGTTGCCGAGCTTCTTGTTGTCCGCGAACATCTTCCGTTCGCCTTGGCAGATCTGGATGTCCACAGCGGGCTGGTTGTCAGCGGCGGTGGAGAACACCTGCGAGGTCTTCTTCGGGATGGTCGTGTTGCGCTCGATCATCGCGGTGGCGATGCCGCCCATGGTCTCGATGGAGAGGGTGAGCGGAGTGACGTCGAGAAGGAGGACGTCCTTCACGTCACCGCGGAGCACACCGCCCTGAATGGAGGCACCGATGGCGACGACCTCGTCCGGGTTCACGCCCTGATGCGGGGTCTGGCCTGCCAGTTCCTTGGCGGTTTCCACCACCTTCGGCATGCGGGTCATACCACCGACGAGGACCAGTTCATCAATGTCGCTGGCGGAAACACCGGCTTCCTTGAGGCAATCGCGGACGGGCTTCTTGGTGCGCTCGAAAAGGCTGTCGGTCAGTTGCTCCAGCTTCGACCGGGTGAGGGTGAGCTGGATGTGCTTCGGGCCGGTGGCGTCCGCCGTGATGAACGGCAGGTTGATGTCGTAGGACTGGCTGGAGGAAAGGGCGATCTTCGCTTTCTCCGCCTCTTCCTTGATCCGTTGCAGCGCGTCCGGCTGGCCGGAAAGGTCGATGCCCTGGTCCTTCTTGAACTCACCGGCGATCCAGGAGATCAGGGTGTTGTCCCAGTCGTCACCGCCGAGCTGGGTGTCGCCATCCGTGGCGAGCACCTCGAAGACGCCTTCGCTGATCTCGAGGACGGAAATGTCGAACGTGCCACCGCCGAGGTCATACACGGCGATTTTCTCGTCGGCCTTCTTGTCCAAACCGTAGGCGAGCGCGGCTGCGGTCGGCTCGTTGATGATGCGGAGGACTTCCAGACCGGCGATCTCACCGGCGGCCTTGGTGGCGTTCCGCTGGGAGTCGTTGAAATAGGCGGGCACCGTGATGACGGCCTGCTTGATGGATTCGCCCAGCTTCGCTTCGGCGTCGGCCTTCAGCTTGCCGAGGACCATGGCGGCGATCTCCTGCGGGGAGTAGGTCTTTTTCTCGCCGTTCACTTCCACCTGGATGTGGGCGTCGCCGTTGGCAGCCGCAACGATGGTGTAGGGCATGCGCTTGTCCGCCTCGGTCAGCTCGCTGAACTTGCGGCCGATCAGGCGCTTGGCGGAGAAGATGGTGTTCTTCGGGTTGGTGACGGCCTGGCGCTTGGCGGCCTGGCCGACGAGGCGTTCGCCGTTCTTCGCGAAGGCGACGACGGAAGGGGTGGTGCGTGCGCCCTCGGAGTTCTCCAGCACGGTTGGCTCACCGCCATCCATGACGGCCATACACGAGTTGGTGGTTCCGAGGTCGATTCCGAGAATTTTTGACATAAGTGGGTTCCTTTCGATTGGTCCCATGCACGGGCACGGGGAAATGATGATGCCAGCCTTTCGCAGGGAACATGCCACGGGTGCTGTGGGTTTCCTAAGTCATTGGATTTCAGGTGGAAATCAAGAAAGTAATTCATCCCGTTTTCTAACAGAAACACCTAATTTGCGCCAAAGTGACGCAGTGAGGGTGGTCGCTTTGTCGCGCTGGACGGGATGTCCCACCAGTCGGCGGATTGGGTCCGGGCGCCCTTTCCGATTTCAAATCTTGTATCCGGGGCGGTGGGGTATTTAGAATGTCCGGACGTTGATGCGAGCTGAACCTTTCCGATGGATTGCCCGCGGAGAACCGTTTCACACCATCGGAAGCGGTTCCTCCGCTGAATTTCCCGCGATCCTGGAGCACCTCATCCTCCAGCGCGGATTGCCCGTCGGAGACCGGCTGGAAAGTTTCCTCCGCCCCCGTCTGGCGGATCTGGCGGATCCTTTCCTCATTCCCGGCATGCGTGCCGCCGTGGAGCGCATCCTGCTGGCGGTGGACCGGGGGGAGCAGGTGTGCATCTTCGGCGACTATGACGTGGATGGGGTGACCTCCATCGCCATCATGCGGCGCATCCTCCGCAGCTACGGGCTGGAGCCGCGTCATTTCATCCCGCGGCGGGGATCGGAGGGCTACGGGCTGAACCGGGCGGCGCTGGAGCGCTGCATGCGGGAGGGGCCGAAACCGGACCTGCTCATCGCGGTGGACTGCGGGACCGTCTCCGTCGCGGAAGTCGCGGAGCTGAATGAAAAAGGTGTGGATGTGGTCATCGTGGACCATCATGAACCCGCCGAGGAACTGCCAGCGGCGGTGGCGGTGGTGAACCCGAAGCGCGGCGATGATTTCACCTACCTCTGTGCCGCCGGTGTCGCGTTCAAGGTGGGCCATGCCCTGCTGAAGACGCGGCAGGTTTCACTCGATCTCAAGGAACTGCTGGATCTGGTGGCGGTCGCCACCATCGCGGACATCGTGCCGATGGTGGGGGAAAACCGGCTGCTGGTGCGCCACGGCCTGCGCCACCTGCCCGGAACGCTCAATCCCGGCCTGCGCGCGTTGCAGGAGGTGACGGGCATGAACGGCCACGCCACCTCCATGGACGTCGGCTTCCGCATCGGCCCCCGGCTGAATGCCGCCGGGCGGATGGATGTGCCGGAGGACGCGCTGGAAACCCTCATCACCGACTGCCGGCGGCTGGCCATGGACCTGGCGCTGAAGCTGGATGACTACAACCGCGCCCGGCAGGAGCATGAAAACCTCATTCGCAGGCAGGCGCTGGAGCATCTTCAGAGAGACTTCGTTCCGAACCGGGACCCGGTCATCGTGATCGGCTCGCGGGAGTGGCATCCGGGGGTGGTCGGCATCGTCGCGTCGCGGCTGATGCGGCAGTATCACAAGCCGACCTTCGTCATCGCCATCGACGGTGACGGCATTGGGAAAGGCTCCGGCCGCAGCATCGAGGGCGTGTCCCTGGTGGAGGCGATCCGTGCCTGTGGTGACGACCTGCTGGCAGGCGGTGGCCACGCGATGGCGGCTGGCCTTTCCATCGAGGAAGCGCGGCTTCCTTCCTTCCGCGACCGCTTCGCCGAATACGTGCGGCGGAACACGAACGAGGATCAACTGAAGCCGACGCTCTACTATGATGCGGAGATCAGCTTCGGCCAGCTCTGCCTGGAGTTCATGGACAGCTATGACCTGCTCCAGCCCTTCGGCAACGGGAACCCGCAGCCGGTGTTCATTTCACGGGGCATCTCCCTCAGCCGTCCGCCGGTGCGGATGAAAAACCAGCACCTGCGCTTCATGCTCCGCCAGGGCTACCATGAGCAGGATGCCGTGTTCTTCGGCGGTGGGGAAAAGGCGCTGCCGGACCCACCGTGGGATGTGGCATTCACCATCGACCGCAATACGTTCCGCGGCAGGACGACGCTCCAGTTGATCGTCCAGGATGTCCGTGGGGCCGTACCGGTTTGAGATTCCCCGCGGTCTGACTGATAAGCGGTGCGAATCGGTCGAAAAGAGGCAAACGCCGTGGTGACAGATGGTGTATTGATGGGCCATGAGCATGACCGACAGGAGAAACTTCATCAAGGCGACCGCCGCCGCTTCCGCCGCCTTCACCTTCCTGCCGCGCCATGCGTCCGGCGCACCGCGCAAGCTGGGGCCGGATGACAAGGTGAACGTGGCCATCATCGGCACCGGCGGCCAGGGCCGTTCGGACATGCGCCAGCTCCTGAAGCTGGATGACGTGCGCATCATCGCCATCGCGGACCCCGCGGATTCCTTCAGCCTGGATGCCTTTTACTACAAGGGCATGGGCGGTCGGCTGCCGGTGAAGAAAGAGATCGAGGCCCACTACCAGAAGGCGGATCCGGCGTTCCGTTGCGCGGACTACGTGGACTTCCGCGAGATGCTGGAGAAGGAAAAGGACATCGACGCGGTGCTGGTGGCCACGCCGGACCACCTGCATGCCTATGTCTCCGCCTACGCCATGCGCGCGGGCAAGCACGTCTACTGCCAGAAGCCACTCACCCATAACATCTGGGAGGCCCGCCACGTGGCAAAGGTAGCGCAGGAGACCGGTGTCGCCACCCAGCTCGGCAGCCAGGGCCACTCATCCGACGGCACCCGCGAGACCATCGAGCTGATCCAGGACGGAGCCATCGGCGCGATCCGTGAAGTCCATGCGTGGGCAGGCACCGGCAGGTGGAACCCGGGTCTGAAAGGCGCGCCGCAGGGAGGTGCTCCGGTGCCCGCCGGGCTGAACTGGGACCTGTGGCTGGGGCCGTGCGAGGAGCGTCCGTTCGATCCCGCGTATTTCCCGGTGGCCTGGCGTGATTTCTGGGCCTTCGGCACCGTGGGTATCGGTGACATCGGCTGCCATGACCTGAACAGCGCGGTGCGCGCGCTGGATCTCCAGCTTCCTTCCAGGATCGAAGGCTCCGGCGCGGGCGGCATGAATGCCGATATCGGGCCGTATGGCTCAATCGTGAATTTCGAGTTCGATGCGAAGGGAGACCGGCCGCCGGTGAAGCTCACCTGGTATGATGGCGGCCTCATGCCGGTGACCCACCCGCTGATGGAAGGCGTGAAGTTGCCGGGCAGGGGCTGTGTCTACATCGGTGAGAAGGGCATCATCTGGGCTGCTGGCAATGGCGGCCCGCCGAATCTCATCCTGTCGGAAAAAGGCGCCACCCATCCGAAGCCCGCGGCCCGCATCAAGCGGCTGCCCGGCGGCCACTACCGGAACTGGATCGACGCCTGCAAGGGCACCGAGGAAGCCTACAGCCCGTTCGGCTTCGGCGCGCATCTCACGGAGATCCTGCTGCTGGGCGTGCTCTCCCTGCGCATGCAGAAGACCATCCACTGGGACGCGGCGGAGATGAAAGCCAAAGGGATGCCGGAAGCGGACAAGTTCATCCGCGAAAGCATCCGCAAGGGCTGGGAGATCGTGTGATGAGGCGAGCGTGGCTGCTGCGTCCCGCAGCAGGCCGTGGCATCGGCGTCCCGCCGATGTCGTTTTGGGCAGGGACGATTTTCCAAGCCGTCCGGCGGCGAGGGTGTCCCATCATCCCGTGATTCCGATCCCCTGGTGGCCTTGTACGGTTTTTCCAAATGGCCCCGGGGTCTCCAACAGACATCCAACTGATCGATCCATGAACTTTCCCGGGGGATTTTCCCTCCCGCAGGCGTTGGTGGTGGCAGATGACAAAAGGGAGAATAGGGATCGGGGCGTGCGTGTTGGTCGTGGCGATGTTGGGGGGCGGAGGCATCTTTCTGATGCCGGATGAATCGGGATCTCATCGGGAGGTGGGGCGGTCGCAGGCATCGGGTGACAGGGCTGGGGGATCAACCCGGAGCCGCCGGGAAAGGCCCGCTCCGCCGAAGGTGGGAATCACCCCCGCCGAAGCGAGGGAGCGATTGGTGGTGGCCCGGGGCATCGAAGACATCCGGTCGCGTGCGGCGGCATCCCGGGAGGTGATCGCGGCGCTGTGTGCGGCTGGTCATGCGGAGGAGGCGTGGGCATTGATCGAGAGTGAGCCGGGGCAGGTGCGCAGCCATCAACTGGAAGTGTTCTTCCATCATGCCAAGCTGGCGGATCAGGCGCTCTATGAAAAGCTGCTGGCGTTGTCGCCGCAGGAGATGTCCGCAGGGATGCGCGGGCTGTGCCAGCGTCACCGGCCGGAGGAACTGGCGGCATATCTGACCTCGCCGGGTTTCAAAGACTTCTTCGTCAGACTGGAAGCGGCCGGCTTCACGAAGAACGGACTGGCCACCACGCTTTCCCCGCTGCTGCAGCTCCATGTGCATGACGCCGCCACCGGGGATGTGGCGGGGCAGCGCACGCGGATGGAAGCGGTGGCGGATCTCTACGGAAAGGGCCTGCTGACCCCGGAAGTGATGGTGGCGGTTCTCAAGAACGGGAACCTGATGAACATCGCCGCGAGGGTGGATGCGATGCAGCGCATCCCTGACCTGGGTGATGGCCGGAATGCGTTGCAGACCTACCGGCGCTCACTCATGTCAGCGTGGGTGAAGAGGGATCCGGAGGCGGCGCTGGCCGCCGCGCGGGCAGGCCCGCAGCCGCTGATGGACCTGAGCAATACCTTCAGCTCATGGGCGAAAATCGATGGTGCCGCTGCGGCGGACTGGTATGCGGCGAATGCCGGTTCATTGGCCTGGGAACACAGGGACGCCGCGGCGATGGGCGGCTTCGCCGTTTCCGTGGACCTCGGCGACTACGATGCCGCACGGGAATGGATCCTCCAGATCTCGAAGTCGGAGCGGAGGGACTACCTGTCGAAATATCTGGCGACGCGGGAGGGAGGGAAGTGAGCGGTTCCGCTGATTCTTCACCGTTGTGGATTACCGTGCGGGCGAAATAAATTCCGAATCATGTTGCTTATCCCATCCTCCGGTCATAAGCGTGAGGCTTGATCGTCAGCGGCAAGTCCGTCCGGTCTAGCTTGACCGGTTCTGTAACGCAAAGTCCCCGCCAAGTCATAGGAATGCGTTAAACGAAAGAAATATAGATATGGATATTTATGTGGGCAACCTGCCCTATTCCGCCAAAGAAGCTGATATTTACGAAATCTTCGCTCCTTTTGGTGATGTGCAATCGGTGAAAATCATCACCGACCGCGACACCGGATCCTCCAAGGGATTCGCCTTCGTGACCCTCGCGGACCAGTCCCGTGTGGACGAAGCGGTGAAAGCACTGCATGACAGCGATTTCCAAGGCCGCGCCCTGCGCGTGAACCCATCGGAACCCCGTCAATCCGCACCACGTAGTGGTGGCGGCGGTTACGGTGGTGGCGGCGGTTACGGTGGTGGTGGAAACCGCGGCGGTGGCTACAAAGGCGGCGGCGGTGGCGGCGGTGGCTACAAAGGCGGCGGTGGCAACCGTGGCGGTGGCGGCGGCAGCCGTGGCGGCTACGGCGGAGGCTGGTAAGCCTTCCGCAAGGTCAACACCTTGATTTCATGGACCGGTGTCTCCTCGCGGGACACCGGCTTTTTGTTCTCGCTGGTGAGCGGAGAAGAACTGAGGCGGAGGGGAGGACGCGGAATAGACAGGAGAGCGCGGGCAGGGATGCCATTCCATGGCGTCCGGTGGGGGAGAGCCATCATCATGTTCCGGTTCCGCAACCCGCGGACGTTTTCTTGGAAGTCCGGGATTGGAGGATGATGAATCATCCATACAGGCTGACGCCATCGACTGCCGTCTTACGGCGCTTCCGCCAGCTTCGCCCAATCCCGTTCCGGCTGGAAGCCTTGGGAAATGAGGAAGCGACGGAGCGTGCCGAGGAGTTGCTTGGGCGGGAGGCGGTCGCTGCCATCCCAGGTGATGTCCCCGCACTGGAAGCAGATGCGCAGGGTGCTGGTGGTGTTTCCTTTGTTGCGGAATTGGATGATGTGATGATCAAGGAAGGCGCAGCGGGTGCGGTTATCTTCAGTTCGCGCGTCCAACGAGCGGATGGAGCTTTCCAAAAATGAAGCGGCAGCGGGTGGGAGGTCTGCCTGGCGATAAATGCGGCGTGGCTTTCTGAAAGCTGCCTTTCTTTCCGGACCAAGGAAGTCCATGGGATGCGATTGCTCGATGATCCTTACGGTATCCGCGCCGCGGATGGCATCCGCCAACTGGTCCCGGTAGGACGTCATGCCCTGGGATGACGGCCGCACTGGTTCATGGAAGCCGCATGCTGTGATCAACAGAGGAATGACCAACAGAATGAAGAGTCGCGGCATGGAGGGACCAGAGTCGGGTGAGGGGTTATGGAAGCAGCCGCTTCTTGAAGCGGTAGCCCGTCTTGTCATACCCCAGCCGGGTGTAGAATTCGTGGGCGTCATCACGCTGGAGACCACTGTGGAGGCGGACGTCCTCGATGCCGCGGGACCGGAGGCCGTCCTCCGCGGCGGCGATGAGCGCCTTGCCGATGCCTTTCCGCCGGTGGCCCTCCGCGACGGACAGGGCGAGGATCCAGCCGACGGGGATGGAGTATTCATAGACCGGCAGGACGATGACACCGATGAAGCCGACGACCCGGCCATCCACCTCCGCGACGAGCGTATGGTAGTAGTCCGCAGACATGGAGCGCATGCGTTCCGCGACCTGCTCCGGGGTGGAAGGGTAGCCGAGATCCGCCATCAGGGCGGACATGTCACCGGTGTCTGCGGCTGCGAACGGGCGGATGATGGCGGACATGGCAGGACACCTCAGTCAGGGGAAACGGCGGATTTCCTCAGCGACCGGATCTCCGCGGCCGCCTTGGCGATGCGTTCCTGGGCTTCCGCGATCTTCTCCTGTTCCCTGCTGATCCACTGGTTGATCCGGTTGCCGTGCCTGAGGCCGGCATAGATCCGGGATGGGCGGCGGTTGACGTTGACGCGGGATTTCACATCGTCCTGTTCCTCGACCTTGCCTTGCTCGAACGCCTTCGTCGCGCGCTCGGACTGGCGATGGATCTCCTTTTTCGCCGCGTCGATCTGCCGATAGGTACGTTCGATGAAATTCTCCAGATAGGTGATGCGCCTGCCTGCGTCCGCGTCCCGGGGTTCCAGCATGGCCTCGAAGGCGGTGTGGCGCATTTCCTCCGGGAGTGCGGCGTCCAGTATGGCGGGATCGGAAAGGGCTTTTTCAATGGCTTTGTCGGCGGCCTCGCGGTTGGCCTCCACCATGCCCCGCGCGACCTCCCGGTCATGGGCGGCGGCGTCTTCCTTTTCCTTGCGCAGTTGCTCGGCGGCGGCTCCGGGTTTCACCTGGAACTTGTCGGCCAGCTCCCGCGGCAGCCGGTTGAACGGAACGCGGGCGGTGCCCGCATCATGGGTGATCTTGAGTCCGACGGCATCCGCGCCGACGACCTTCGCGTTCTCATACACCTTGTGGTCGCGGGTGGTGAGGGTGCCCAGCTCCATGGGCAGTTCCACCGCCCCGGCGGGTAGCATGGCCAGCGCGCCCGCGAGGAGCAGCGGAAGCCTCCAGGATCGAACGAGGGATGGATGGGATGGTATGATGAGGTGGAAAGCTTTGCAGTGAGTATGGACGCTCCCCGCCCCGGAGGACAGGAAATAGTCACCCGTGGCGGGAGACCGGTCGTCGTACTCTGAAGTTGAGCTTGGCAGGAGGGGGGATCGCGGAGTGCCATGGGGTCCGCATGATCGCCATCACCGAAGGACAACCACTGCCCGGATTGGGGGAGGCGGTGCGTCATGCGTTTTCACCGAAGGGGATTCTGTCGAAGTCCCGGGACTTCGAATACCGGCCGCAGCAGCAGGAGCTGGCGGTGGCCGTGGCGGAGGCGCTGGTCAGGGCGTCCCCGCTGGTGGCGGAGGCGGGGACCGGGGTGGGGAAATCCCTGGCCTATCTGGTGCCCGCCGCGCGCTTCGCCCTGGAGACGGGGCGGAAGGGGGTGATTTCCACCCACACGATCAACCTGCAGGAACAGCTTGTGCGGAAGGACATCCCCATCGTCCGCAAGGTGCTGGGGGAGGAACTGCCCGCGGTGTTGCTGAAGGGGCGGCAGAACTATCTGTGCCCGCTGCGGCTGAAGCGGGCGCGGGAGCAGGCGGGGGATCTTTTCACCTCCACGGAGAGCGAGGAACTGGAGGCCATCCGCCGCTGGGCGGAGGCCACGCGCGACGGCACGTTGAGCGACCTGGATTTCCAGCCGTCGATGAAGGTGTGGCTGCAGGTGTGCAGCGAGGCGCACCTCTGCACGGCGCGCTACTGCGGGCCGAGGGGGGATTGTTTTTTCCAGGAGGCGCGGAAGGCGGCTGCGGACGCGAAGCTGGTGGTGGTGAACCACACGCTCTTTTTCGCCCTGATGAACACCGACGAAATGGGCGGTGACGGGGAGTCGGCGAAGGCCCCCGGCTTTCTTTTCCCGAATGATTTCGCGGTGCTGGACGAGGCGCACACCATCGAGCAGGTGGCGGCCGTCCAGCTCGGCCTGCGCCTTTCGCAGTCCGGCCTGAAGTTCGATCTCCAGCGGCTCTACCATCCGCGGACGCGGAAGGGGCTGCTGAAGTCCTTCCGGAAAGCCTCCGCCATGATGGCGGTGGAGGAGACGCTGGTGGCGGCGGACCGTTTCTTCAACCGGGTGGGGGATGCCGCCGCATTCGGGAGCTACGCGAAGGAACACCGCGTGCGCCAGCCGGAGATGGTGCCGAACACGCTGGCGGAGCCGCTGCGGAACCTGTGGCTGGAGCTGGACGCCATCGCCGCGGATGTGGAGTCGGAGGCGACGAAGTCGGAACTCCAGGACGCCGCGCGGAAGCTGCGTGAGGCGCACGGTGCCGTGGGCGTCTTCCTGGACCAGTCTTCGGAAGACAGCGTCTATTGGGTGGAAAAAGGTGGCCGGGAGGAGACCCACTACAGCCTGCACGCCGCACCGGTGAACGTGGCGGACCGCCTGCGGCCGTTGCTTTTCTCAGGGCCGAAAAGCCTGGTGCTGACGAGCGCCACGCTGGGCGTGGGGGATCCGGCGCTGGGCTATTTCCGCGGCCGGGTGGGGGCGGAAAGCTGCCGCGCGCTGAGCATCGGCAGTCCCTTCGACTACCAGCGGCAGATGAAAGTGAGGATCTACAAGTCCGTGCCGGAGCCGAACGCGCCGCGTTACGACGAGCTGCTGGCGGAGGGCATCCGGCAGGCGGTGAGCGAGAGCGAGGGCCGCGCCTTCGTCCTGTTCACCAGCTACCGCATGATGCGGGACGCGGCGCAGCGGCTGGAGGGCTTTTTCAAGCGGAAGGGCTGGCGGGTGCTCATGCAGGGGGACGGCCTGCCGCGCCACCGCATGATCGAGGAGTTCCGGAATGACGTGCACAGTGTCCTTTTTGGCACGGACAGCTTCTGGACGGGCGTGGATGTTCCGGGTGAGGCGCTGTCGAACGTGGTGGTCACGCGGCTGCCCTTCGCAGTGCCGGACCACCCGCTCACGGCCTCCCGCCTGGAGGCCATCGAGGCGGCGGGAGGGAACCCGTTCATGGACTACTCCGTGCCGGAGGCGATCCTCAAGATGAGGCAGGGTGTGGGGCGTCTGATCCGCACCGCCAGGGACAGCGGGTTGGTATGCATCCTGGACAACCGGATCCTGACGAAGAGATATGGAAATCTCTTTCTCAAGGCACTGCCGGATGCTCCGGTGGAGATCATCGGGTGAGGACGGGGAGAGATGATCCTTTCTTCATCCCCATCTCCCATCCACCCGGCGGGAGATCAAAGCGTCGTCAGCCGTGACACCGCGTCCTTCAGGAAAGCCGCGCTCCATTGGCCCGGGGCGGTGGGCGTTTCGCCGATGTAGCCGTAGTTCAGCACGCTGCCGTACTGCGCGCATAGTAGCCTGGACACGGGGGCGAGCGGGCCCATGCCCATGGTGGCCACCGGCAGGCCGTGGTCCGCTGCCTGGAACTCCGCCAGACGTGCGACGTCCGCCGCGGAATTCACCCGCGCGGCTGCCTTGAACACGGCGGCGCCGGCGTCCCCGGCCAGTGCGGCCGCGGTTTCCAGGGCGGCGGTGGAAGGGAGTTTTCCGAAGTCATGATAGGATGCCACCCATGGCAGTCCGAGGTGGGCCATCTCCTCGATGACCGCGGACATCTCGCTGATGCTGGCGACCTCGATGTCGATCAGGGCCGCATCCTCGATGGCGAGGCGGATGAGTTTCTCCCGGTTCGCATGACTCAACTCGATGGGGCTTCCTTCCTCTTTCCTCCGGGCCGTGAAAAGCAATGGCATATCCAGCAGGTGGGACCAGATCCCGCGCTCCGGAGTGGTGCCCTCCGCCACCATCAGATCCAGCCGGATCTCCAGCAGGTCGGCGGCCTCCGCTGCCGCCGCTGCGGACGTGGCCGGGATCGTCCCGGCACGGCCGAAACTGCCAACGATATTCGGTCGGTTGAGGGCGGGTTGCGGGCGGGGCATGCCCCATGGAGAACCACCCGGCGCATTCCGTCAATCGCTTGCGGCAAAAGGGGACTTCATTTGTAATTACACGAAATAATTTTCATTCTGATCCGACCTTTTCTCTGGCCAACCCGGACACCCAGCACCTAGTTATCTTGGAAACCCGATTCTCATGATTCCTTTCTTTCAAAAAATCGCCCTATCAGCCGCCGTCGTCACCGCATCCCTGGCATTTTCCGCTTCCGCAGTTGCCCAGGCCGTGAAAGTCACCGCAGACAAACCGAGCTTCGAAGATCTTCCTTCCCCGACCGATTTCGGAGGCGCGAAGGGCAAGTCCTTCAAGCAAAAGGACTGGCTGGAGGTTGAGACCAAGCTCAAGTTCCAGATGGCTCCCGCGCCGAAATCCCAGACGCTGGAGCGGATGACGGTGAAGTGGTACATCGCTGTGAAAAACCCCGAGAAGAGTGGGACCTTCCTGCTGCTCAGCAAGGACATCGAGTACGTGAACATCGCGCTGGATGAGGACGTCTATGCCTCCATGTACCTGTCTCCAGCTTCGATCAAGCGCCTCACCGGCAGCGACAGGGCCGGCAAGAGTTCCGTGGAGTTCGTTGGTTTCGAAGTTCTGGTCAACGGTGAGAAGCTCGCCGCTGAGACCAACAAGGGCCAGGTCGGCTGGTGGAACGCCGCTTCGGACAAGATCTCCCGGACCGACACCGTGCCCCTCCTGAGCAAGAAAGAAACGCCCTTCAGCGTGATGTGGTGGGACCGCTACGCGGAAGAGGCTCCGGTGCGCCGCTGATCCTCCCTGCACTGGCGTGCCGGAATCTCCGGTACGCCGCTCCTTGTTTTCCGATTTTCACAAAAAACGCATCATGGCTGACACTCCAGCAACCGTCGCTCTCAATATTGGTTCCCAACGAATCGGCATGGCCGTGTTCGAAGCCGCGAAAGGCGGAGGACTTGTCCTCAAGGCTTATGAATCCGAAGCCATCGTCGCGGATCCCGCGATGGAGGCCGCCCGGGTCTCCCAGACCCGCATTGCCGTCGCCAGCCTCGCCCAGAAGCTGAAGGTCGGAAAGTCGAAGGTCCGCTACGCGATCTCCGGCCAGTCCGTCTTCACCCGCTTCGTGAAGCTGCCCCCGCTGCAGGAGGACAACATCGAACAGCTCGTCACCTTCGAAGCCCAGCAGCATGTTCCTTTCCCCATCAACGAGGTGGTGTGGGACTACGAGCTGATCGAGAACCCGGGTGAGAAGGAGGTCGTCATCGTCGCCATCAAGGGTGACGCGCTGGATGAGATCAATGCCGCCGTAACGGATTCCGGTCTCAGCACCGTCGAGGTGGATGTCGCGCCGATGGCGCTCTACAATGCGTTCCGCGCCGCCTATGGCGAGCCTGCTGAAACGGTCCTGCTCATCGACATCGGTGCGCGGACCAGCAACCTGCTTTACATCGAAGGCAAGCGCTTCTTCACCCGCAGCATCGCCATCGGCGGAGCGGCGGTGACCGCCGCTGTGTCGAAGGAGTACGGCGTTTCCTTCATGGAGGCGGAAGGCACCAAGGTGCAGCACGGCATGGTGGCGCTTGGAGGCGGCCATACGGAGCAACTGGAGGAAAGCGTGGCCGCGCTGGCCGGTGTGGTCCGCAACGCCCTCACCCGTCTGCCGGCGGAAATCGCCCGCACGACCAACTACTACCGAAGCCAGCAGGGTGGCAGCGCGCCGACGCGCGTGATCCTGGCCGGAGGCGGCGCCAACCTGCCCTACACGCTGGAGTTCTTCCAGGAGAAGCTCAACCTGCCGGTGGAGTTCTTCAACCCGCTGGGCATCGTGACCGCGGGCAAGGGCATGGATCCCGCCGTGCTCCAGCGCGATGGGCACCTGCTTGGTGAACTCATCGGCCTCGGCCTGCGTGGCCTGGGCAAATCCAGGATCAACATCGACCTGGTGCCCGCCGTCGTCGAGCAGGCGCGCGCTGCGGACCGCCGCAAGCCGTTCCTCATCGGTGCCGCCGCCCTGGTCCTCTTGGGTGCTGGTGGATGGGCCGGTCTGCAGTATCTCGCCTGGCAGAAGGCGGAGAAGGAGAAACTCCAGCCGCTGACCGAAACCAACGAGCAGCTCAACCCCATCGCTGACAACATCCGCGGCCTGCTGCGGGAAGAGGAAGGCATCCGCAAGGTGGCCTCCGGCTACACCAAGGCGGAAGACGACCATGCCTATTGGTATGACCTGCTTTCCGAAGTGCGTGGTTCCTTCGCCAGCGACGCGGTCTGGATCACCGATCTGGAGCCGCTCAACGGATACAATCCGCTGGCTGACACGAAGGTTGATCCGAAAGCCGGCCAGCCGAAATCCCTGATCAAGCCCGACTTCTTCAGTTCCGCCTACGGCCAGACAAATCTTCTGGTCCTTACATCGGACGCTCCGACCGGTGGCAGGGGTGCAAGTGCCCAGCCAGTATCCCTCACGGACGCGAACGCCATCCGCATCCGCGGATTCTGGCGGGACAATCCGGCCGGGCAGAACGTGGTTTCCGAGATCCTCAAGAAGATCCGGGAGAACACCCAGTCCTTCAATTTCGATCTGCCGGGCAAGGACGGCAAGCCGGTCACCCTCAAGGATGAGCAGATCCTGAAAGTTTCCGTCGGCAACGCCGGCAGCGGCGAGCTGGGCTTCCCCTTCGAGGTCACACTGCCTCTCGCCGAGCCTGTCGCCATCAGATAAAAACCCCATCGGAACATTTTTCACTGACCTCATATGAGTTGGATCAAGGATAACAAATTTGCCGCAACCCTCGGCGGGATCACCCTGGTGGGTGCCGCGGGATTGATCGTCGCGGGCCTCCAGTTTTCGGGCAAATACGCCGAGGCCCAGGCGAGCTACGAAGAACAGACCTCCATCACCAACGACGCCGAGAACCTCGCGTTGTACCCCACCACGGCGAATGAGCAGGGCAAGCGCAAGGCTGTGGCGGACTACAAGGCCGCTGCGGAGGCGCTCCAGACTTCCTTCGGGAAGTTCCGTCCGGAGAAGCTCGATAACATCCCGCCGCAGGAATTCACCAACCGGCTGCAGGCCGCGAACGCGGAGGTGCTCGCGGCGTTCCAGGCGAGCAAGACGGATGTGCCGGGTGTCTTCTTCCTCGGTTTCGAGGGTTACACGGGATCTCTCGCCAAGGGTGCCGCAACCGGCATCCTCGACTTCGAGCTGGGTGCGATGAAGGAGCTGATGCTCTCTCTGGCCAAGCCCGGCATCGCCCAGCTCATCAACGTCCGCCGCGAGAAGCTGGTGGAGGAAGATGGC